>JBJDZG010000010.1:0-13038 GCA_051867875.1 Eubacteriales bacterium | reverse complement strand
AACTTACTCTTGACAACGGCAAGACCGCCACGGTTAATCTTGAAGTGGAAAATAAGTCGGAAAACTCATCGGAAAACACGTGGAAAATTGAAGCTTTGAGCGATTTGTCCTCAAATTGCGAGTACACCGACGGCAAATTAAATATTCTAATTCTTGAAGACTTGGAATTTTATTATTTCGACGACGGTTGGTACAGAGCGGTTAAGAGTAATTACGGCGATATGAAGGAATATCTCGACATAATTATCGTTATCAATGGAACAAGATATATTCCTGATGAAATTGTGAAAATCGGTAGCCATTATTTCGCAACGCTTAATGACATTAGCGAGAAGCCTTCTTCATATACGATAATTTACGAAATAGGTCCGGCGCAAAGTGCCTTCTGCGACCGCTTTGCCGTAACAGTCCAAAATCAATAATAAAATAAAAGACCGCCGAGAAAGGCAGGGATATTTTTCGTTCCCGTTTTCGTCGCCTTACAAAAGTAAGGCAGAGAACGGGAACGGAAAAAGCAAGTCGGCACAAGGGCTCTCGATGATTCCCTTGTGCCGTTTTTTAGCTGTATTATAAAGACAATGCCATACTTATTCTATAAAAATTTGCTTGCGGTAGCACGGCTTTGTCGGCGGTCTGAACGAGGTCAATAGATCTCGTTTTCAATTGTGTTCAATTATTTGATTTCAAAATCGAGAAGTCCGAAGCCTTCTTCGCTGCTGAGCATATCGAGCGATACCGTGACGGGTGTGCCGTTAATTATAATCTCAACTTCAACCGCGTAAACGTTTCCGCCGAGCTCGGGGTCGTTGAACTTAATTTCGGGCTCGGATATTTCGCCGATTGTTATATCCTCTTCGGATTCAACGGAGCTCATAAGCTCTTGGAGCTTTTCGTTTCCCGCTATCTTATCGACGACACTTTCAGCGGTGAGGGAAGATTTGGGGTGAATAAGACTTTCCGCATTTTCGACGGTAGGATTCTCCATAACTTCGGCAAAATCTACGGTGAAATCAGCGATGCGGTCTGCTTCCTGCTTTACCCCTCTTATAAGCGAGCAGCTGCCGAGAGCAAGACAAAGAACGAGTGAAACAATGAGAATTTTTGCAATTTTTTTCATAAAATTATCCTCCGAAAAAATAAATTGGTTCCACTATCCTCAATATAGCACAAAAAAATACATTTGTCAACTTATTTTTGAAATCTTTTTAAGTTGACAACAGTCTGTTTGTGTGATAAAATTAATACACAATCAAGTAATTTCGGAGGATAAAAATGAAAACCAAGCTAAGTCCTAAATTTTGGGTAGCTTTGACGCTCTTTTCCCTTGTCGGTCAGATTGCATGGGTAATTGAGAATATGTATCTCAACGTCTTTATTTACGACATGTTCCGCGCGAGTGCCGACGACATTTCAACAATGGTTGCGGCAAGTGCCGTTGCGGCTACGCTCACGACGATTTTTATAGGTGCGCTCTCCGACAGAATAGGAAAGCGCAAGCTCTTTATGTGCGGCGGATATCTGCTCTGGGGCATTTCAATCATCGGTTTTGCTCTCATTCGTGCGGATATTATCGAGCCCCTTATTCCCGCAACGATGTCCGTGGCGACAGTCGGGGTTACTCTTGTTATAATTCTTGACTGTGTGATGACCTTCTTCGGTTCGAGTGCAAACGACGCGGCGTTTAACGCGTGGCTGACGGACAGCACCGACGAGTCGAACAGAGGAAGCGCTGAGGGAATTAATGCTATGATGCCACTCGTTGCAATTCTCGTGGTTTTCGGCGGATTTATGTTTCTTCCCAAAGAGGGAAACGACGCTTACTGGCCCACGGTATTCACGATTATCGGCGTTGTTGTATTGCTTGTCGGTATCGCGGGATTTTTCATCATTGATGACCCCGAGGGTATGAAACCGAGCGAAACGGGCTATATGCGTAATATCGTGCACGGATTTTTGCCCTCAACGGTCAAGCAGAATCCCTCGCTTTACATATACCTCGTTTGCTTTATCATTTTTAACATTTCCATTTCCGTCTTTATGCCCTACCTGATTCTTTACTATCAGGAAGCCACGCCCCTCGGCGACGGTTACGTTCTCGTAATGGCGCCTGCTGTGGTTATCGCGTCCGTCGTTACGGCACTTTGGGGCAAGGTCTATGACAAAAAGGGATTTGATTACTCGTACGCCTTCGCGTTTGCCTGGCTCTGTGCGGGCTACGCAGTGCTTTTCTTCTTCAAAAACACCGCTCTCGTATTTATCGGCTCGCTCCTTATGATGTCGGGCTACCTTGCGGGAATGGCGGTATTCGGCGCGAAAATCAGGGACCTCACGCCCGTCGGCAAGGCGGGAATGTTCCAAGGTGTGCGGATTTTTTCTCAGGTTCTCGTGCCAGGTGTTATAGGTCCAAAGGTCGGTGCGTGGATTTTGCGCAACGCCGACAAGATAGAGAACTCCGACGGTACGTACTCCTTTATTCCCAACGAAAATATCTTCCTCGGCGCGCTTGTGGCGGCTGTCGTTGCGATGGGAGTTATGCTGTCCTGCAACAAGCTCAGAAAAAGCAAGACGTAAGATGCGGCTATGGCAAAGAAAATTCTGAATTTTAACAAAAATCTCGTGACGCCCTTTGAGAGCGACAAAAATTCGTCCTGGAACGAATATCCGCGTCCTCAAATGAGACGCGACAGCTACCTCTGCCTTAACGGCGAATGGGAGCTCTCCGTAATAAAAGATGAAAACCTCACTCCGCTCGGCAAGATAAACGTTCCTTTCACCCCCGAAACAAGACTTTCGGGTATCGAAAGGGAACTGTGCGATGGCGAAATGTACGTTTACAAGAGAATAGTGCGCTTTGGCAGTGATTTTTTGCGCGACAGAGTGCTCCTTCATTTTGGCGCGGTGGACCAGATTTGCAGAGTATACGTCAACGAGCACGCAGTCGGCGGGCACGTTGGCGGATATCTGCCATTCAGCTTTGATATTACCGATTATATCACCGACGGCGACAACATTATAAGCGTCGAGGTCATTGACGAGCTCGATACGGAGCTTGCCCATGGTAAGCAACGCCGTGACAGGGGCGGTATGTGGTACACGCCAATCAGCGGAATCTGGCAGACGGCCTGGTGTGAGAGTGTTCCGAAAAATTATATAAAGGGCGTAAGAGTTACTCCAAAGACCGACTGCGTGCGCTTTGAGCTTGACTGCGGTCTTGGCGAAAAAACGCTCGTAATTAATACTCCCGACGGTGAAAAAACTTATAATTTTGAGGGTAACGCGATAAATATCAAGCTCGAAAATCCGATTTTGTGGACTCCCGACAGCCCCTATTTGTACGATTTCAGCGTAATTTACGGCACGGACCGTATAGAATCCTATTTTGCTATGCGCACGGTCGGCATAGAGAGACGCGGCGATAAATCTTTTATTTGTCTTAACGGCGAGCCCATTATGTGCCACGGTCTGCTCGACCAAGGCTATTACAGCGACGGAACTTACCTGCCAGCAACGCCCGAGGGCTACCGCTTTGACATTCTTGAAATGAAGCGACTCGGCTTCAATATGCTCCGCAAGCATATAAAAATCGAGCCCGAGCTATTCTACTATTACTGCGACAAGCACGGTATGCTCGTTTTTCAGGATATGGTCAACAGCGGAAAGTACGGCTTTTTGCTCGACACTGCACTCCCCACGGCGGGTATTAAGCGGGGAATTACGCATAAGCCCTCACAAAAACGCCGCCGCGCGTTTGAAAAGGACGCAAGAGAGACGCTTGACCTGCTCTACAACCACCCTTCCGTAATCTATTACACGATTTTTAACGAGGGGTGGGGGCAGTACGAGGCGGACAGAAATTACGCCGAGCTCAAAGCTTACGACCCGACACGTATTTACGACGCGACGAGCGGTTGGTTTTACGAAAGGCAGAGCGACGTCGATTCCGCGCACGTTTATTTCAAAAAAATAAAGCTCAGGCACAACCCGTCCCGCCCCTTGGTGCTCTCCGAATTCGGCGGATATTCCTGCAAAATTCCCGAGCATTCGTTCAACCTCGACAAGACCTACGGCTACAAATATTTTGACGACAAAGGCGAGTTTGAGCGGGCATTTATAAAGCTCTACGACGACGAAATTATCCCGTGCGTCAAACGAGAGGGACTTTGCGCGCTCGTGTACACGCAAGTCAGCGACGTTGAGGACGAAACGAACGGTCTTTACACCTACGACCGCCAAGTCCTCAAAGTAACTGCGGAGAACGTAAGGGCTGTGTCCGATAGACTCCGTAAGGCTTTTGACGAAATCAAATAAGCTCTGCAAAAGGCGTTGCCTCGGCAACGCCTTTTTTGCGGTAATTTGTGGGCAAAAACAACTTTTTTCACCCAAAATAGTCCCGAAAATATTGACATTTTTCAAAATGAGTGTATAATAAAAATGATTTATTTCTACGTTTGAGAAAGGAATTTAATTATGGCAGAATTTTTATCGGCTAATGACAAGAGAACGTGCTATTGCGCCGCTCTCAGTGAAGAATATATAGGCAAGGACGTTTGCGTAATGGGTTGGGTACAGCGCCAGAGAGACCTCGGTGCGCTTATTTTCATCGACCTGCGCGACAGAACGGGCATCGTTCAGCTCGCATTTGACGACAAGACCGACAGAGAGATTTTTGACAAGGCTTTCTCCTGCCGTGCAGAGTACGTCGTTTGCGCGCACGGAACGGTAAGATACAGAGGAGAGGGAGCAATCAACAAGAACATTCCCACGGGTATGCTTGAAGTGTACGTAAAGGAATTTAAGATTCTTTCCGCCGCACAAACACCCCCGTTTGAAGTAAGCGACACAAAGAGGGTAAAGGACGAAACTGCGCTCAAATACAGATATATCGACCTTCGCCGTCCCGAGCTTCAAAAGAATATAAAGATGCGCCACGAAATCGCGCGTATCGCAAGAGAATATTACTACGAGAACGGATTTTTCGAGATTGAAACTCCCATGATGATTAAGCCCACGCCCGAAGGCGCGCGCGACTATATCGTTCCGTCCCGTATTCACAAGGGAAGCTTCTACGCGCTTCCCCAGTCGCCGCAGATTTACAAGCAGCTCCTTATGCTTTCGGGATTTGACCGCTACATTCAGCTTGCACGTTGTTTCCGCGACGAGGACCTTCGCGCTGACCGTCAGCCCGAATTTACACAGATAGACCTTGAGATGAGCTTTGCTACTCAGGAGGATATTATGGCTATGAACGAGGGCTTTATCGCTCGCGCATTCCGCGAAATTCTCGGCGTTGAGGTAACTCTCCCCATGCAGAGAATGACTTACACGGAGGCTATGAACCGTTACGGTTCCGATAAGCCCGACACGAGATACGGTATGGAGATAGTAGATATCTCCGAAGCTGTCAGAAATAGCGAATTTGTCGTATTCAAGTCCGCACTTGAAGTAGGCGGCTCGGTTCGCGCAATCGTTGCCAAGGGCGCGGCTGCTGCTCTTACGAGAAAAGAGATTGACAAGCTCACAGAGCACGCAAAGGGAATCGGCGCCAAGGGACTCGCTTACGTCCGCTGGGTTGACGACGCTCCCGCTTGCTCCTTCTCGAAATTTATGAGCGAGGAAGAGCTCGGTGCAATTTACAGCCTTGTAGGACTTGAAAAGGGCGACGTAATGCTCATCTGCGCTGACAAGAACAAGGTTGTTCTTCCCACGCTTGGCGCAATAAGAAACATCGTTGCAAGAAAGCTTGACATTATCCCCAAGGATAAATTCAACTTCCTTTGGATTACCGAATTTCCGTTCTTTGAGTGGAATGAGGAAACGGAGCACTGGGACGCTATGCACCACCCCTTCACGATGCCTCTTGAAGAGTGCCTGCCCTACCTTGAAAGCGACCCCGACAAAGTCAGAGCAAAGTGCTACGATATGGTACTTAACGGCACGGAGCTCCTTTCGGGCTCTATAAGAATTACCGACTGGCAGCTTCAGGAGAAGATGTTCCGCGCGCTCGGACTCTCTCCCGAAGAGATCGAAGCAAAATTCGGCTTCCTCGTTGAAGCGTACAAGTACGGCGCACCGCCCCACGGAGGTTCCGGTATGGGACTTGACCGCCTTGCGATGGTTATGTCGGGTGCTGACAGTCTTCGTGACGTTATCGCGTTCCCGAAGGTACAGAACGCGAGCGAGCTTATGAGCAAATGCCCCGCTCCTCAGGACGACAAGACCCTTTCCGAACTCGGTATTGCCGTTGTTGCAAGAGATGAGGATTAATTATGGATTACAACAATAATTGCAACGGCGAATATAACAGTGCGGATTACGCATTTTGTCAGCCCTATTTTACCTCTGACGAGTACGTAGTCTGGCGCGGACGCCCATCAAAGAAGAGAGCGCCTGAAGATTTTGTGATGATGCCGTTCGGTCTGTTTTTTGCGGGCTTTGCGATATTCTGGACGATTATGGCATTCACGTTAACAGGAAGTCTTGTGGGGCTTTTCGGTCTGCTCTTCATTGCCGTAGGACTGTACGTTATGTTCGGGGCAAGAATTACGAGAAGGAAAACCTTCTATGTGATAACAAATCACAAGATATACCGCTCCATTTTCGGCAGAGTTGATATGGTTGACCTTGCAAATCTTCCGCCAATGAGAGTTGTCGCAAATAAAAACGGTACGGGTTCAATATTGTTTGGAGAATACCACTACCACTCGGGCAAACATACTCATACGGGTTTAGTGCTTTCGATTGACAATATCGACGATGTTGCGTCGGTGCAGAGAATTATCAGCGATATGCTCTGATTTTCAAAAAAACTATTTACATTTCACTTTTTTTGGAGTATAATATAATAAAGTAAATTCCATGACGGAGAAGAAACCGAACCTTCGTTTTCCAGAGAGTGTCCCATAGCTGTGAGGGGTGCAAACGGTGTCGGCTTGTGCGCTCCCGAGAACCTTATGGGAAATCCTTTTGAAGGAAAGTATCATCGGGCGCGCTCCTGCGTTACGGGAAAGAGATGAACGCTTTTGAAAAAGTGTTCAAGCAGAGTGGAACCGCGTAATTTATGCCTCTGCACCCAAGGGTGCAGAGGCATCTTATTTTGTTTTTGGAGGCAATATGAGAAATATATTAACGGAAGTAAAAAGAGTGGAAAAATCTCTTAAAGGACGGATAACAAACGACTTGATAAGTATAAAGCAGGAGATCGATTCGGACGTTTATGCGGTGCTTTCGCGCGATCCTGCGCCGCACACCTACGCCGAGGTGCTTTTGACTCATCAGGGCACGCACGCCATACTTGCTCACAGAGTTGCTCATGCGCTCTATATGAAGGAGCACAGAGTGTCAGCAAGGGTGATAAGTCAGTTTTCAAGGGCAATTACGGGAATTGAGATACACCCGCGAGCCGAAATAGGACGCGGACTGCTTATCGACCACGGTTCGGGCGTCGTTATCGGAGAGACTGCCGTCATAGGCGACGGTTGCACGATTTTTCAGGGCGTAACGCTCGGGGGCAGAGGGAACAGACGCGGCAAACGACATCCGACTCTGCGCGACGGCGTGTTCGTTGGAGCAGGCGCCAAGCTGCTTGGCGATATCGAAATAGGAAAGGGCGCAAAAATAGGCGCAAACGCGGTGGTCCTTTGCTCCGTCGGAGAGGGAAAAACCGCCATCGGTGTGCCTGCAAGAATAATTGAAAGAGAAAAATAAAAACGTATAAGAGGTATAAAAATGAAACTGTATAACACGGAAACGAGAAAAAGAGAAGATTTTATCCCGAATGAACCCGGGAAGGTCAGTATGTACACCTGCGGACCTACGGTGTATCATTTTGCACACATAGGAAATCTCCGCTCCTACATTATGGAGGATGTTCTCGAAAAATATCTGCGCTACGACGGCTACGACGTAAAGCGCGTTATGAACATAACGGACGTCGGTCATCTCACGGGCGACGCGGACGACGGCGAGGACAAGATGCTCAAAGGAGCAAAGCGCGAGCACAAATCGGTAATGGAGATAGCAAAATTCTACACCGACGCGTTCTTTGCGGACTGTGCAAAGCTCAATATCAAGACTCCCGACGTAGTTGAGCCCGCCACGGGCTGTATCGACGATTTTATCAAGGTCATCGAGGGGCTTATCGAAAAGGGCTATGCTTATTTTGCGGGCGGAAACGTGTATTTTGACACGTCAAAGCTCGAAAAATACTACGTTTTCAACGATTTCAAGGAGGAGGACCTCGCCGTAGGCGTGCGCGAGGGCGTTGAAGAGGACACGAACAAAAAGAACAAAAACGACTTCGTGCTCTGGTTTACGAAATCGAAATTTGAGGACCAAGCCTTAAAATGGGATTCTCCTTGGGGCGTGGGCTATCCGGGCTGGCATATCGAGTGCTCCTGCATCAGTATGAAGCACCTCGGCGAACGCCTTGACATTCACTGCGGCGGTATTGACAACGCATTCCCTCATCACACGAATGAAATAGCACAGAGCGAGGCGTACCTCGGTCATAAATGGTGCAATTATTGGTTCCACGTGCTCCACCTCAATACGAACAGCGGAAAAATGAGCAAGTCAAAGGGTGAGTTCTTGACCGTTTCCTTGCTCCAAAGCAAGGGCTATGACCCTATGGAGTACAGATTCTTCTGCTTGCAGTCCCATTACCGCAAATCCTTGGTGTTCAGCTATGAAAATCTTGATAACGCAAAGACTGCTTACGGCAAGCTTGTAGCAAGAATTGCAACGCTCAAAGAGGGCGGGGAGGTTGAAACGGACAAATTCGACGCACTCCGTACAAGATTTACCGACGCTATGGACAATGACCTCAATACGTCCCTTGCGGTAACGGCACTCTACGACGTGCTGAAATCCGACGCAAACGACGCAACGAAGCTTGCTCTTATCGCGGATTTCGACAGAGTTCTCTCACTTGACCTTATCCCTCACGCAAACGCACTCAAAGCAGAGGCGGAGGCGGAAAAGGCAGAGCAAAATTCGTGCGCTTCTCCCGAGCTTATAGCCGAGATAGAGGCTCTTATCGAGGAGAGAAAGGAAGCAAAAAAGGCAAAGAATTTTGCCCGTGCCGACGAGATTCGTCAGTATCTTCTTTCAAAGGGCGTTACGCTCCTTGACACGAGAGAGGGAACGAAGTACGAGATTTCATAAGGTGGAATTATGAAAAGGCTGTTTGAAAAATACAGAGAGATAATAGTTTATATCTTCTTCGGAGTAATAACCACCGTAGTTTCTATGGGCGTTTATTTTGCCTGCCTTGCTCTTGCAGAGCACGCGGGCGGAATGTCGCCCACGGAGCCCGAATTTAACGCCGTAAGACTTGCGGCGCAAATTATCCAGTGGATAGCGGGAGTGCTCGCGGCGTTTTTTACAAATAAGATATGGGTGTTCCGTGCCGTCGGTACGTCGAAAAAGGAAACCGTAAACGAGCTTCTCAAATTCTCCGCGTCGCGCCTTGGCACGCTCGGGCTTGATACCGCGCTGACATTCGGTACGGTGTGGATTCTCGAAGCGCTCGGCTACACGCCATTCGTATTCATTCTCGAATTTACCGCCGACCTTTGGTCGAAGATAGTAGCGAGCATCGTGGTGGTCATCACAAACTACGTTATCAGCAAATATCTCGTTTTTAAGAAAGAATAAGAATAAGAAAAGTCCTGATACCAAGATATCAGGACTTTTATAATGCTTTCTCAAATTATTCAGCGTAGGGAGCAGCCGTAGGTCTGTCGGCAAGATTTTCCCAGTTTTCACTGCCCTCGGGAGCAGTGATTTCAATTTCTGCATTGAGGTTAACGTCAGTAGTGCTTGTATATTTCGTCGTTATGCTGCCGAAAACTATCTCAAATTCGGTAACGATTTGCGTAAGGTTGCCATCTTCATCGAAATAAACCTTGTAGTCAACGTTTTGGACGGCGAGGGACATAATCTCGGACGTAATCATTCCGTCCTTTACGTTATCCCAGTATTCTTTTCCGCTTACAACGAATTCAAGGCAGTAATTTTCAAGCTCGTCTTTTGTAAGAGTTGCATTCTCAAACCACTTTTCAGGGCAGTTTAAGAGAATGGAATCTTTTTCGCTTCCTTCGGGAGCGTACTGTTCACGGTAATCCGAAGCGGAGATGCAGAGCTGATGATTACCCGTTACGTCAGTGACGAAAAGAGTTCCGTCAACGAACCAAAGCTCGGTGTCCGTGTCGGGATATTTGTCATTAGTCGTTTTTACGTAGGAGTTTTGAAGGTCGGATTTAACAATTACGGACTGAGTGAAAACCGTGGGCTCTTTTCCTTCTGTGAGCATTTCCATTGTGAGAACGGTTGAAAATTCAATGCCGCTCGCCTGCTCAACTTCCTCTACTGCCGCGCTGTAAAGCTCAATGGGAGTCTGTCCGTTGAGCGTTTCAACGGGAGTGGGGACCTCGGCTTCTTGCTTTGTAGGAGTTGTGGTAGTCGTCGTGCTTCCCTCCTCACAAGACGCGAAGATTACCGACGAGAAAACAGTGCATATACATAGAAGTAAAACTAAATACTTTTTCATAATTATCACCTCGGATAAAAAATTTTCGGATGAATATTCACCTATTATGTGCCTATTATAGCATACTTTACTCAAAAAGTCAATACCGTATTTTTTCGCACTGATAACAAAGAACAGACCGAGCGGTCTGTTCTTTGTTGATTTTTCTGTTAAAGAGCCGCCCAGGATACGTTTGAAACGTACTCGTTTTCGCTTATTTTCTGCATAAGCTCGACTTCGTTAATGGTGTGCTCAATGTTGAAATTAAGCTTGTAATTTTTTAATTCGCCGTTTTTTACGAGCTTTATCGAGGTGGGGGAAGACTTGATGATATCCGAAAGCCCCCCTACAACGTCCTCAACCTTAACCTTGCTCGGAAGTGCGAGCTCAACGTCGAGGGCGTAATGAGTTTCGATTTTAGCAGATAGTTTGGAGAGAAGGAGCTGAATTACGATGATAAGGCAGGTCGCAAAAAAAGTTATTGCGTACATACCTGCTCCCGCCGCCATTCCGATACCTGCGGTGGTCCAGATGCCCGTTGCGGTAGTAAGACCTTTGACAGACGCACCTCTTACGAAAATAACGCCTGCACAGAGGAAGGAAACGCCGGTAACTATGTTGGAGGCAATTCTCGACGCGTCAGAGCTGAACTCGGGGCTCAGATGAAGGTCGGAAAAACCGTACTGCGAAACTATCATAAATAGAGCCGCTCCGAGAGCAAGAATGATGTGGGTTTTGATGCCCGCGTCCTTTCTTCTGATGCTTCGCTCAAAACCGATGATGCCTCCGCAGAAGCAAGCAAAAAGAAGTCTTAAAAAGAGCTCTCTCTGTGCAAAAAGAGTGTTTATGATTTGTTCAAACATTATGTACCTCCAAAAAAGTTATTCTTAAAAAATTCTATGTCGTCGGAAGGGGAAAGTCCGAGGTCAATTACGTTGCGAAGGATTCCGTAGACGGCAAATACCGCGATGGATATGATAAATACCGCCCTGTACCAAGGCTTGAAGTCCGTTTTGCCGTGCTTTACGTACCCGTATGCATAGGATATGGCGACGGCGAGCCACAGCGGGAGCAAAATAAGTCCTCCGAGGTTATAAAAGGCAGCACCCGAGAGGTCGAGTTTAATAAGGCTGACGAGCATTCTGCTGATGCCGCAAGCAGGGCATAAAAGCCCTGTCAGCTCATGCAGAGGGCACTTGATATCGAGCCCAAGCCACCAGAGAAATACGTACACCGCGCCGAAAGCAAGAATTAAAAATAAGTATTTAATTAATGATTTCACCCTTGCCTTCATGCCTTCCACCTTTTCTGTTTCTGATATACATTAGCACATTATATCACAGGCAAACGCAAAAATCAATAGAAATATATGCAAATTTCACAAAATTATGACTTTTTTGCATCTTTTTTGTAATAAAAATCGCACTTGGCAGATAATATTCAAACAATCTCTTGACAAAAGGCAGAAAATGGAGTAAAATATATCAAGAGAAAAAGTTAAAAATGCTTTTCCGTTTATTAAAGGAGATTTGCAGATGAAACGTTTTGCATCATTTATTTTGATATTTGTGCTTGTTTGTGCCATGGTCGGTACTGTGTCCGCGTCTGTTTTCGCAGAGGAGGCAACTCCGGGAGCTGCCGTTTCCGAGGGAAGCGGTCTTATAGATACCTTGCTTGCCAAGGTTCGCGGATTTGTAACCGCCGAAAAGCTTGCAGAGCTCAAAACCCTGCTTTTCAGCCTTCCTGCGAAAATGCTGAACTTTATAAAGAGTGCGTTTACACTTGAAAGTCTTCCGATGCTTCTTGCAGGCGTTGCTGCCGTTATCTTTGTTCCGATAGTTTTCGGACTGGTGGTAATTGCTTTCGTTACCATAGGTGCAATGATAGTTTTTGCAGGCGCGCTCACAGCTATCGTTGAGGTTTTGCTCACGATTTTGTCCGGGCTTATCGCTCTGTAATTCAAATCAAACAGAATATTGTTTCGGGTGCTTTCCGCGAGGGAAAGTGCCCGAATTTTTTCCTTAAAAAACAAAATAGCCAACCCGTAAAGGTCGGTTATTTTGACGGAAAACTATGAAAAAAGAATTATATGAAAAAACTCAAAATGCAATTTTACATAGGGAATCCGCGTTGAAATCAACGCGGATTCCCGTGGCGGAGAGAGAGGGATTCGAACCCTCGGAACGGTATTAGCGTTCACACGATTTCCAATCGTGCGCCTTAGACCAGCTCAGCCATCTCTCCGGATAGCCGATTTGCTCGACTTGTATATTATATCACAAAAAAATAAAAAATCAATACCTTTTTTGAAATTTTTTGAAAGTTTTTAATATTTTTAAGAAAAAATGTTTGAAAAAAGATAAAAATATTTCGGAAAAACGCTTGACAAGTGCCATTTGTTATGCTATAATAAGTCCGTTCCGTAAAAATCAAATGCTGGTGTGGCTCAATGGCAGAGCAGCTGATTTGTAATCAGCAGGTTGTTGGTTCGACTCCGATCACCAGCTCCA
>JBJDZG010000009.1:0-2926 GCA_051867875.1 Eubacteriales bacterium | reverse complement strand
GCTCGCTCATGAGCCTGTCAAGTGTTATCGAATACTGGTTTTTCATCGCTATGCCTCCTGTGCACAATATTTCATTTTAATTATATCAAAATTTTTTCTCTTTTGCAAGAAGTTATTGAAACTAAATTCCGCTTTGGAAGCACATTTTTATCGATTTTCGGTGCAGAAGTTATTGCAATTTGCGAAAAAACTGATATAATGAAGAATGAAGAGATTAAAAGGGGGAAAAAGTATGGCTTTGGACAACAAAAAGAAGGGCTCGACAGCTGCGAAAAAAGCAAAAAGCGCCAAGAACTCGGCGAGCGTGAAGAGCGCCGTCAACAAAAAAGTAAATTCCAAAAAGAAAAGCGCAAAGAAAAAGGCAGTGAAAAAGATTTCGCGCGCCGTTTTCGGCAAAAACGCGTCGCTCGCGGCGGTGCTTTTGGTACTGCTCGCTGTGGCACTCGCGCTGTTTTACCATCAGAGCGAGGCGTTCCGAGATTTTCTTCACGACAACGGCATATACACGACTACGTCGGGCGCGCAGGTCATTCCCTCGATAGACCCCGAGGGCAACGAGCTTGCCGTCCACTATATTGACGTCGGTCAGGGTGACGCTACGCTCTTGCAGACGAGCGCGGGTGCGGTGCTGATTGACTGCGGCTCGAAGGAGTACGGCGACGACATTCTCGCGTATCTTGAGGGCGAGGGCATTACCGAGCTTGAATATCTGATATTCACTCATCCGCACGAGGACCACATGGGTTGCGCTCCCGCGGTTTTGCGCGGAATTACGGTCAAAAACGTTATTATGAACGACCGCACGAGCACGACGAATTATTTTGAGCAGACGCTTGACGCCATTGAAGAGCTCGGCGTAAACGTCATTTTGGCAGAGCCCGACGAAATAATCACCGTCGGCGCGCTTCAGTTGAGAATTTTAGGACCTCAAAATTCCAAATTTTCAAGCAGTGATACCAACAATTCAAGTATAATTATTCACGCAATATACGGAAACCGTGCATTTTTATTCACGGGCGACGCTGAAAAAGAAGCGGAATCCGAGCTTGTCGAAACGTACGGCGGTACGCTTAAAGCCGACGTTTTCGCGGCGGGGCATCACGGATCGTCCACCTCTAATACGCAAAAATTGCTCGACGAATGCACGCCGTCCCATATCGTGATTTCATGCGGAGAGGGAAATTCCTACAATCACCCGCACGACGAGGCGGTACAGCGTTTTGAAAACGCGGGCGCACAAATCCACCGCACCGACAAGGTCGGAACGGTAATTTTCATCACCGACGGCGAGAGCTTGACGGTGAAATAAGCAGTCAGTGTATCAAGAAGGTCGCTTTTCGAAAAATTGCTCCGCGAGGGCTTGACAAGCAAGCGGGAAAATGAGCTTGCAAAACATTTTAACGTATAAAATTACCGCTCCGACACAATGTGTCGGGGCGGTAGTTTTATTTATTTGATTATTCTTTGGCTAAATCACCGTCGGTGCAGTGGATTGTATAGCTGCCCGTATAATCGTTCCAATCACCGAATTTTTCGATTGCATTCCACTCGGCTTTTGTTCCTTTATAGTGTATATCTGTAAGCCCACTACATTTAAAGAACGCAGCAAGGCCGATGCTCGTTACGCTGTCGGGTATTGTTACGCTTGTAAGTCCGCTGCAACGGGAAAACGCAGAAAAGCCGATACTCGTTGTGCTGTTACCGATTGTAACGCTTGCAAGTTCGTTACAGTTAAAGAACGCACACTCTCCGATGCTCGTTACACTGTCGGGTATCGTTATGCTTGTAAGTCCGCTACATTCGTAGAACGCATTATTTCCGATGCTCGTTACGCTTCCGTCGTCGGGAATAACGCTATTCTTGAAGCCCGCAATCAACGTTTTACTTCCCGTTTCAATCAAACAGTTGCCTGCACTGTGATATATAGTATTTCCTTTTGAAACAGTGATGATTTCAAGTCTGCCGCAATTGGAAAATGCACAACCGCCGATGCTCGTTACACTATCGGGTATTGTAAGGCTTGTAAGTTTGCCACAGCCGTAGAACGCCCAATCGCCGATACTCGTTACGCTGTCGGGTATTGTAACGCTTGCAAGTTCTTTACAGTTAAAGAACGTCCTATCACCGATACTCGTTACGCCGTTGCCGATCGTTACGCTTGTAAGTCCGATACAGCCGGAGAACGCCTTCCTGCCGATACCCGTTACGGGTTTTCCTTCGTAGGATTTGGGGATTACGATGTCCGTATCGGTGCAAGTGCCAAGTCCGGTTACACTGTATGATTCTCCGTCGTCGTTTAGCGTAAATGCAAGACCGACGGATTCTTTTAATATTCCGTCCAAGCAGGAAACAAGGCTTACCGACAACAAAAGAATCATTGCAAAGCATAAAATCTTTTTCATTTTAATTTCTCCTCTCGGATATCTATTGATAGGTTCATTATAGCACCGAATTTGCGATGTGTAAACATAATTTAACAAAAAATAAATTATTTTCCAAAGAACCGTTGACGCCACGAAAGCGCGGAATTGTTGACGAGCGGAAAGATTTCGGAGAAATATATCAAACGATTAAATGATTTTTTCGGTGTTTGTTTTGTTCGGTTTGAAAACGGGGCGTCGAGGACGTCGCCCCCTACATTGATGCGCGTGCACCCGTGCGAATGCGAGGCGGGGCGTCGGGGACGTCGCCCCCTACGGTTGTTGTGCGTGAGTCTGCGCGAATGCGGGGCGGACCGTCGGGACGCCGGTCCCTACATTTGTTGCGCGTGCACCCGTGCGAATGCGAGGCGGGGCGTCGGGGACGTCGCCCCCTACGGTTGTTGTGCGTGAGTCTGCGCGAATGCGGGGCGGGGCGTCGAGGACGTCGCCTCCTACGGTTGTTGTGTTTGCGTCGTGCCCAAGCGGGCGTTTTGCTCCATTTTGTA
>JBJDZG010000008.1:0-3487 GCA_051867875.1 Eubacteriales bacterium | reverse complement strand
ACCACATTCCACCACCCCCCTCCCGGGGGGGTGCAGTTAAAACTTTAATCTGCCTATAGCATAAAGGTGTGAAAAAGACAATACTTTTGTTGACACGGGACAAAATTTGTGATATAATTTGTATTCAATGACTTAAAATTAAGTGAGGATAACTCAAATGAAAAATAAAAAACTTGACACAATATGCGTTCAGGGCGCGTACGCGCCGAAGAGCGGGGAACCGAGGGTCTGCCCCGTTGCAAAAAGCACGACTTTCTATTATGAAAAAGCTCAGGATATGGCTGACCTTTTTGACCTTAAAACAGACGGATATTTTTATACGAGAATAGGAAATCCCACCGTTTCGGCGTTTGAGGACAAGCTCGCACTGCTTGAGGGCGGCACTATGGCGATAGCAACCGCGTCGGGAATGAGCGCGACGATGCTCGCAGTGCTCAACGTATGTAACGCAGGCGATAATATCGTTTCGAGCTCCGCAATATACGGAGGTACTTACAATCTCTTTTCCGTAACGCTCAAAAAGTACGGCATTGAATGCAGATTTTTTGACCCCGATGATAGCGAGGAGAACATAGACGCACTCGTTGACGAGCACACGAAGGTGATTTTTGCCGAAACGATTTCAAACCCCACGATAGTGGTGCTTGATTTTGACAAAATTGCAAGAATTGCAAAAAAGCACAGCGTGCTCTTTATGGTAGACAACACGCTCGTAACTCCCGTGCTATGTAAGCCTTTGGATTTCGGCGCAAACGTAGTGGTTTACTCCTCGTCAAAATACCTTGACGGCCACGCAGTGGCGCTCGGCGGAGCAGTCGTTGACGGCGGAAACTTTGATTTCTCCGCTACCGACAGATATCACGAATTTAACATCCCGGACGAGAGCTATCACGGACTTGTTTATTCAAGTCTCAAAAACAGAGCATTCGGCACGAAATGCCGTGTGCAGATGATGCGCGACCTCGGCGCGATTATGAGCCCCGAAAACGCATTTTTGACAAATCTCGGCATGGAAACGCTCGCTCTGCGTATGGAAAGACACTCATCAAACGCAAGAAAGGTTGCAGAATATCTCGCCGCGCACGACAAGGTCGAGTGGGTAAAATATGCGTCCCTTGAAAGCAGCCCCTATCACGCTCTCGCACAAAAATATATGCCCGCAGGTCAGGGCGGAATGCTCAGCTTCGGCGTTAAGGGCGGTGCAGAGAAGGCGTCCGCAGTTATGGAGGGCATGGAGATGATAGCAATAGTTACTCACGTTGCGGACGTGCGCTCCTGCGTGCTTCACCCCGCGTCAACGACACACCGTCAGCTTTCCTCTGCCGACCTCGAAGCAATCGGAATTTCGGACAATCTTATCCGTCTTTCCGTAGGTATTGAAAATGCCCAAGATATTATCGCCGACCTCGATAACGCTCTTGCAAAAATATAACACGGTTTTCACCAATATTAAAATTTAGACGAAAGTAGAGCCTATGCCGATAATAATTCCAAGCGATATTCCCGCGTATTCAACGCTCGCGTCGGAAAATATCTTCGTTATGAACGAAACCCGCGCGTCCCGTCAGGACATTCGTCCTATCGAGATAGCGATACTCAACCTCATGCCTACCAAAATAGAAACCGAAACCCAGCTCATACGAATGCTCTCGAACTCTCCTTTGCAGATAAAGGTTACGCTGCTCAGCACGGAGAGCTACGTCGGCACGCACACCCCCGAATCCCACCTTCAAAGATTCTATAAGAGCTTTTCGGAGATAAAAGACAGCCGCTTCGACGGAATGATAATCACGGGCGCGCCCGTTGAAACCATACCGTTTGAGGAGGTTAAATATTGGAATGAGCTCACCGAAATCCTCGATTTTGCAAGGACCAACGTGCAAAGCACGATATTTATTTGCTGGGGGGCACAGGCGGCACTCCACTACTATTACGGACTTGAAAAGACCACGCTTGACAAAAAGGTTTTCGGAGTTTTTCCGCACGAAAAGGTTATGAGATACGACCCACTGCTTAAAGGAACGGATAAATATATAATGATTCCGCATTCAAGGCACACCGAGATAAGTGAGCTGGAAATATCCAAGATAAACGACCTCGTGATGCTCGCGCGCTCCGATGAGGTCGGAGCATCGATTATCCGCTCGCGCGACGGAAGGCAGATTTATTTTATGGGACACCTTGAATACAGCAAGGATACCTTAAAAACCGAATATTTGCGCGACAAAGCCAAGGGACTGCCGATTGATGCGCCGAAAAACTATTTCGTTGATGAGAACGAGCAGACCGTTAATCCCAACTGGTACTCCACTACCTCTCTCATCTATTCCAATTGGCTAAACTACTACGTCTATCAGGTAACGCCGTATAACATTTCGCTAATATAAAAAGGGGCTGTCTCATTAAGATAGACCGAAAAAAGAAAAGCGGAAGCTTTTTACCGAAAGGTATTGAGCATCCGCTTGCTTTTTGGTATAATTAAATCGCCAAACATAATACACCGAAAGCGAGATAATTATACAGCAATGAGAGATAGAAATCAAGTAATTTTACCATTAAATTTAGAAATAAGTATTCCGAAAGAGGATTTTGTATTCAAGGTAGCAGAGATTTGTGAAGAATTGGACTACACAGAGCTATTCAACACGTATATGAGAACGTGGAGAAAGACAAATCCAATTACAGTATTTGAGGTCATAGTGTTCGGATACATGGAGCATCTGTACTCCGGCAGAGAGATAGCAAAAGCTTGCAAAACGGATATTCGGTTTATGTGGTTGTTAAACGGTGAAGTAGCACCAAGTCACGCAACGATTTCAAGATTTCAAGAAGAGAAATTGGCAGGAGCGATAGAGGGATTGTTCTACCAATTCGTAGAAAAGCTCTATGAAATGGGAGAGGTGAAATTCAAGAATCTTTTCGTAGACGGAACGAAGATAGAAGCCTATGCAAACAAGTACACGTTTGTATGGAAAAAGGCTGTGGAAAAGCGTCTTGAGAAGCTGAACAAGAAAATCGCTATTGTTCTTCCCACAATAGCGGAAAGATACGGCATGAATTCAAGTGTTTCTATTGAAGAATGTTACGAAGCGCTTATTCTGCAAGCACAATGGATCAATCTTACCTTTGCAAGAGGAACAGGAAAACGAAAAACACAGCTCCAAAGAGACATTGAAACATTAAAGGAATACATAGACAAAAAGGCAGAATATTGCTCACATCTTGGTAAATTCGGTAACAGAAACAGCTTTTCAAAAACAGATACCGATGCAACCTTTATGCACATGAAGGAAGACTATATGAAAAATGGTCACCTCAAGCCGGGATATAATATCCAGATTGGCGTAGAGAGTGAGTATATCGTTGGAATAGGTGCGTTCTCTAACAGAAGTGACGTAAACACTTTAATTCCTTTTCTTAACAGAATCAAAAGTCATACAAGGAGATTGTTTGAGCGAGTGATTGCCGATGCGGGTTATGAGAGCAG
>JBJDZG010000007.1:52816-87063 GCA_051867875.1 Eubacteriales bacterium | reverse complement strand
TTGTTGTTCAATTTTCAATGACCGATTTCGCTGTACCCTGAAATTTATACAGCTTTGTCAGTATACCACGAAAGGGGTAATTTGTCAAGAGCTTTTTTGAAAAAATTTTGAACTTTTTTTCCGAATTATGAATATTTGTCAAAACCGCCAAAAATACTATTTTTAATCCCAAATCAGGAGGTAAAAATGCTCACCGTCTTACTCAGAACCATCATTATTTATATAATATTACTCGGCACTATGCGTATACTCGGAAAGCGTCAGTTAGGAGAGCTTGAGGTGTCGGAGCTCATCACTACTTTCCTGCTCTCCGAAATAGCCTCGATGCCCATAGCGAACCAAGACATACCGCTCGCATACGCCGTAATTCCCCTAATAACGATTATGACTTTTGAGGTAGGTGCGTCCCTGCTCATAAGCAAATATCCCAAGGTCAAAACTTTGCTTGCTTCCCCGCCGAGCATTTTGATATACAAAGGGCGGATAGACCAAAAAGAGCTTCTCAAAAACAGAATATCATCGGAAGAGCTGTTAAGCGAGCTCAGGCTCAAAAACATTACAGACCCGACTCACGTGGAATATGCCGTTCTCGAACAGAACGGACTGCTCAGTGTAATTCCGAAGATAAAATATCAGCAAGCGACGCTTGAGGAGTTGCAAATTGAGGACAGCGACGACGGCATAGTTCACATAATTATTTCACAAGGCAAGTGGAACGAGTACAATCTGAAACTGTTAGGCAGAAAAAAAGAGGAATTTGAAGCAATTCTCAAAAGGAAGCGCACGGACATAAAGGACGTATTTCTTTTGACAGTTGACGATTCCGGCAACAGGAATCTCGTAATCAAGGAGTGCAAAAAATGAAAGGTTTTATCATCACGTCGGTGCTGTTTATTATTATGATAGTTTTGATAGGCGCAAATTGCGCATACGTCAACAACGTTGCCGACTCGTTGCTCGGCATTGTATTGGAGATTTCACCCTCGCCCTCGAAAGAAAATCAAGAGATAATAAACGAATTGCAAGAAAAATTCCAAAGTTCCAAAATGCTCCTCGGCATATCCATTTCCACCAAGGACATCGAAAGTTTATCGGATTGCATAGATTCCGTATCAAGTGCGAACAAAGCGGGTGATGAGGCAAGGCTACCTACCGAAATTGAACTTCTCAAAAATGCCATTGAAACGATAAGAAAGCTTGAAAGATTTTCAGTGGACAATATAATCTGAAATTAAGTAAAAAGCAACTGACTCAGTCAGTTGCTTTTCGTTCGGTTTCGGGATTTGCCAGAAAAATCGGGGTGATTATGGGAAGAATAATCATTCCGACAAGACCGAAAAGTTCATATCCCGCGTATACCATCACAAGTGTCAAGAGCGGGTGCACGCCAAGGCTCTTTCCGAGAATTTTTGGTTCAATCGCCTGTCTTACAACAGTTGTGACGGCACACAAAATCAAAAGTCCGATACCGAGAAAATAGTCTTTCATAAGGAGCATTATTATTCCCCAAGGCAAAAGCACTGCCGCCGTGCCGAAGAGCGGGAGAAAATCCACGAAGGCTATAAGCAGGGCGAGCACTACGGAATAATCTATGCCGAGTATCAAAAGCCCCACGAACAGCTCGGCGAAAGTGATTGCAAAAATTATAAGGTAGGCGCGAAGATATTTCTTAAACCCGATGCTTATACGCTTTTTGAATTTTTGAAGGAGTCCCGTTATTCTGTCGGGCAAAACGGTTTTGAGTTTTTTATGAATTAGCTCTATATCAAGTGAGAAATAAAAGCACGCAACTACGGTAACTATGCTGACAAGAAATACGCTCGGGAGCGACATCACAATATTGCCTGCGAGCCTCGGAATAGCAGAGCCCAGACTCTCCAGCAAACTCGCCCAGATTTTTTCGATAAAGGCGTTTATATTTCCGACTATGTCCTCTATAAGCTCCGTATTTTGAAGATTATTTATTATGGGAAGCTTTTTGCCGAGCGAGCCGAAGAAATCGAAAACCGTTTCAAAATATCCCGCTATTTGTTCGCTGTTAGTGCTTAGATACTCAAAGAGATTCTGAAGCTCATAAAGAATTCTGTTTCCTATCAAAAACACAGAAAGCAGAATTATCATCAAAATGAGAAACAGGAGCACGAACGAACAGACCTTTCTCGACAATTTGATTTTTGACGAGAGCTCGCGGGCGGTCGGATATATCAGGTACGCTATCCCCCACGCTATCAAAAACGGCACGAGCAGTCCGAACAAATACTTAAAAAACAGAAAGCCCGCTATTCCCAAAACTCCGAAGCAAAACAGCTTTGCGGCAAGATTTTTATAATCTATGTTTTCCATCTCTTATCCTCCTTACCTAAGTATATTTTATTTTTCTCTGTTTTTGCATTGTTATGAATAATTTTACTCTGATAGCTAAAAATATTATCAAGAAAGAAATATACGGAGCAGTTATGAAAAATCAAATTATAAAAACAAATGCAAAGATAATCTGTGCATCGTCCGTCGTAGGCCACAAGGAGCAAGAGGGTCCCATTGGCTCCTGCTTTGACATATACGACAAGAGTGACAAATTCAATCAAAAAACTTGGGAAAAGTCAGAAAACGAGATGCAAAAGCAGGCACTCACTCACGCGCTTGACAAGGTCGGCATGACTCAGGACAACCTTGACGCGCTATTCGCGGGCGACCTGCTCAATCAATGCATCGGCTCGTCTTACGGACTCGTTGATTTCGACGTTCCCTACTTTGGCATTTACGGTGCTTGTTCGACTGCCGTCGAGGGTATTATGCTCGCCGCACTCACGGTATCGGCGGGACATTTCAAGGTGTGCGCCTCTGTTACGTCATCTCATTTTTGCACCGCCGAACAGCAATACAGAATGCCCCTTGAATACGGCGGTCAGCGTTCGCCGACAGCACAGTGGACCGTTACGGGAGCGGGCGCGTTCATTACTGCAAGCAGTGAGCGCGAAGGTGTAAAAATCAGTGAGGTTTTTCCCGGAATAGTTATCGACAAGGGCGTTGACGATGCCGCAAATATGGGAGCGGCTATGGCGCCCGCGGCAATCGACACGCTAACGAGGTATTTTAAGCAATCGGGCACAACGGCGAGCGATTACGACGGAATATTCACGGGCGATTTAGGACTTGAGGGCAGCAAGATATTAAAGGAATTTATGCAAGCCGAGGGCTTTCCCATAAATGAAAATCACTACGACTGCGGAAATATCATTTTTGACCGTGAGTATCAGGACGTTCACGCGGGCGGTTCCGGCTGTGCTTGCTCCGCGGTTGTGCTCGCCTCGTATATTCTGCCGAAGCTCCGTTCGGGAGAGCTCAAAAACGCTCTCATCGTCGGCACGGGTGCTATGATGAGTCCTACAAGTCTTAAACAAGGGCTTTCAATTCCCGCTATCGCTCATCTCATAAAACTCGAACACGCAGATTAATTGCTAACACGGAGGAATTATGGATATTTTGAAATATATTTGGTCTTTTCTGGCGGGCGGTCTTCTCTGCCTTATTGCTCAAATCCTTATCGACAAAACGCGGCTTACGCCCGCGAGAATACTCGTAACCTACGTCGTTATGGGAGTTATTCTCGGTGCTGTGGGCTTATACAAGCCCTTTGCCGAATTTGCAGGCGCTGGCGCGACGACACCGCTCACGGGATTTGGCTACAATATCGCCAAGGGAGTCAAAAAAGCCGTAGACGAAAAAGGGCTCATCGGCGTGCTTACAGGCGGGCTGACTTCTGCCTCGGGCGGCACGACAGCCGCGCTCTGCTTTGGATATATTGCGGCGATATTTGCGAAAGGTCGGGCGCAAAAATAGAAAATGCACGTATTGTTCCGTGCATTCAGAGCGCCGATAAAGCCGTGCTACCGCAAGTGGGTTTTTATAGAATTAGTATGGCATTATCTTTATAATTAAGTTAAGAAAACGGCACGGAGATATCATCGAGATATCCCCGTGCCGACTTGCTTTTTCCGTTCCCGTTCTCTGCCTTACTTTTGTAAGGCGACGAAAACGGGAACGAAAAATATCACTGCCTTTCTCGGCGGTCTGCCGGTTTGCTGACAAAGTCAGCAAACTTAATGCACGGATTGTTCCGTGCATTTTCTATATTAAGTAAGTTTATAAAGTACTCTCTTCTTCTCTTTTTTGTAACAGAACAAGAACATTACAATTAAAGTAACTCCCGTAACAAACCAGGATATCGGGAAAACCATATATAGCACTCCGAGTTCTCTTGCGTTTGCAAAAACGGTATATACCCACACTATTCGGAGCAAGCAAGAGCCGACGAACGTTACTATGAGCGAGTATAAGGAATATCCTATCGAACGGAGCAGACCTGAACCGACGTCCATTATTCCGCAGAGAAAATACGGAAGTCCGACTATCATAAGTCTGTTTCTTGCAAGCGCCAAAACCTCGGGGTCGGAGTTGAATATTCCGACCAGAATATCCGAAAACGAAAGCGCAAAAATACCGAGGAAAAGTCCGAGCACCGTTACCGAGCCAACGCTCGAGAAGAACACCTTTTTAACTCTGTCGAACTTTCTTGCACCGAAATTTTGCGACGTAAAGGTCAGCGTCGTATGATAGAAGGAATTAAGGATATTATAAATATAGCTATCGACGTTCATCGCGGCGGTATTGGCATTTACGACGACGGGACCGAGTGAGTTATAGCCCGTCTGCAAAAGCATATTCGACACAGAAAAGAGCGAGCCCTGTATCCCCGCGGGGAGTCCTACTTTTATGAGCTGTTTAAGCACGGAAAAGTCTATTCCAAGCTTGCGGAAATCGAGTCTGCATTCGTCCTTTAATCTCGTAACGTGGATTATAACGAGGGTTGCGGATATAAACTGCGACGTTATCGTAGCAATAGCCACGCCCTCAACTCCCATGCCGAAAGCAAGAACGAAAATGAGGTTGAGAATGATATTGACGATACCGCCCGCCATTGAGAAAAGAAGCGGTCTTACGGTATCACCGCGGGAGCGGAGTATTCCCGCGAAAAAGTTATAGAGAATATTTGCAATAGAGCCGCAGAAATATATTTTGACATATATGCTTGCACCCGCCAAAAACTCCTCGGGAGTATTCATCAGGTGCAAAATCGGAACGGCAATAAGATTGCCAAGCACCGTAACAACAGCGCCGAGGATTATGGCAACACAGAAAGAGGTATGTACTATTTTCCCTGACCTCTCCTTATTTCCCGCACCGATGCTCTGTGCCAAGGTTACGGCAACGCCCGCGCCGATACCGATGAACACACCGAGAATCATATTGATTAGCGAACCGGTGCAACCGACAGAACCGAGTGCATTTTTGTCCTCGCAGAAATTTCCTATTACGAACATATCCGCAGAATTATAGAATAATTGCAGGACGTTTGTAAACATTATCGGCAAGGCGTACTTTATCATATTGACAAGCACGGGGCCTTCCGTTATACCAATGTCTTTTTTTGAAAACAGTGCCATAAAATCACCTCCGCATCTCAAACTCCGTACATTATAGCACATAGCTTTGATGATTTCAAGCACTTTTTCAAGAAATGTTGAGTTATTTTACGGGCAAAAAAAAACAAGGGGCAAAACCCCTTGTTTTTCAGAAAACCATTATGAATTATATATATTAATTAAAATGTATATCAATCTCTGGGCTGTCTTCTCTTTGCGAAGCAAGCGCTGCAATAAACAGGTCTGTCCTCGGAAGGCTGGAAAGTAACCTTAGCCTCGCCACCGCATTCGGAGCAAGTTACTGTGAAGTACTCTCTGGGCTCTCTCTGAGCGTTCTTTTTTGCATCACGGCAAGCTTTGCAAGCCTTGGGCTTGTTCAAAAAGCCTTTTTCTTTGTAGAATGCCTGTTCGCCTGCTGTAAATACGAATTCATTACCGCAATCCTTGCAAACAAGTGTTTCGTCCTGAAATTCAGTAGCTTCTACAACTTTTTCTTCGTTCTCGTACATTGGTTTGTCCTCACTTTAATTGGATTTTTTATTGCCCTTGACGGATTTTAACCGACATCTCTCCTGCGGAGTGCTTTTATTAAGCTAAATGGGTATATCAATCTGCTAAATTCATGTTTTACGCAGAGTTCTTAACTTTTTTCTTATCCTGAAAATAGCATTATCGATTGACTTTTCACTACAGTTCAGCTTAATGGCAATTTCTTTTGTTGAAAATCCATTGACATAGTACGACCAAACCTCGTTTTCGTAAGGAGAGAGCGTTCTTTCGATTTGCTCGCCGAGTTCCCTCTCACTTTCGCGCATCTCATACATCTTCTGTATCTCGCCGTCGGGGTCAGTAAAGTTATACATATCATCGCCCACGAAAGATATATCGTGCGATTTCCTACGAATCGCGCGTTTGTAGGAAATCATGCTATTTGTAACGCAAATTTTTGCGTAAAGACCGAATTCAACGTCGCTCTGTGCCACGTCGTAGCTGATTATCGCTCTGTAAAAAGCGATAAGCTCTTCTTGTTTTATATCCTGAATATCATACTCTGAAAGCTCCTCGCTAATGCACGTCGAACGCGCTTTGAGAAGCATCGGCTCGTATTTTTCTGCAAGCTTTGAAAAAGCATCGGAGTCCCCCGCCTTGACGAGAGTTATCAGATTGTCAATTTCCTGATGTAACTTTGTTTTTTTATCCTGCATTTTATCTCCGTTGGTTAAAATACTATCCTTACACACTAATTATACTATATTTTTCTGAAATGTCAACAAAAATTTGTCGGTTTTTCTGCAATTTTTATATTTTTATAACAAATTTTTATATATATCACACAAAAACGCGGCAAGAAAACAAGTTCAGTCAAACAAATAATTCACGTTACCCGCCAAAAGAGCCAAGGTTGCCTTATAAATACCCTCGGGACGCGCGTAGAAGTTTTCCTTCATTCGCTCGGCGCGCACGAGCGTATCGACGCTGACCTTCGTTGAATAGATTATCTCTTTCTTTTCGAGCATCATACACTCAATGTCATACTTTCCGTCATCTCTTTTAGTAATAACCGCCTTTGCTTCAACTCCGCGCTTTTTGAAATCGAGATAGCGAAGAGCGGTAGAAAGGCTCTTGTCAAGAATAGAGGTAAGAATGTCGCTGTTGAGCTCACGGGCGACGTATTTGCCCTTTTCGGACACTATATACATGGGCTGATTTTCTTCCTCACCCTCGACTTCGAGCACGAGTCCCATATCGAGCATCTCGTTAAAGCTCTCGGCAAAGTCGAGGTACATCACATAGTCCGTCTGCATTACGATATCAATGAGAGTTGCGTAATCGAGTGGATAATTTATATTTTCCATGAGGTAAAGAACGAATATCTTTACGTTTCTTTTGCTTCCTATAACACTTGATGCCATTTTTGTCCTCCGTAACAAAAAACTTTTTCCATATTATATTTTAACATAAATTTTGATTTTTTCAATAGTTTTATTTGCTTTTTATGCGATTTTATGATATTATGAGATTAATAACAAAAATAATGGAGTTTTTTATGAAAAAAATAGCTATTTTGGGCTTTGGCGTCGTCGGAGGCGGTGTTGCCGAAGTCCTTACGGAAAATAAAAAATGTATTGAGGACAGGCTCGGCGAGGAAATTGAGATAAAATACATTCTCGACCTTCGCTCCTTCCCCGACTCGGCCTTTGCGGAGAGAGTCGTTCACGATTTTAACATTATTTTGAACGATGAGGAAATAAGCATAGTTGCAGAGGCGATGGGCGGCTCGCACCCCGCTTACGACTTCTCAAAGGCGGCTCTGCTTGCCGGCAAAAACGTCGTTACCTCGAACAAAGAGGTCGTTTCAAAATTCGGCACGGAGCTTCTCTCTATTGCAAAGAACAGAGGCGTGCGATATCTCTTTGAGGCGAGCGTAGGCGGCGGTATACCGATTATCCGTCCCATAAACAATGACCTTGTTTCAAACAAAATTACGAGCGTTGACGGCATACTCAACGGCACGACCAACTATATTCTCACGCAGATGAACGAGCACGGCACAAGCTTTGAGGACGCCTTGCGCGACGCGCAGGCAAAGGGCTATGCCGAGGCAGACCCGACATCTGACATAGAGGGGCTTGACGCCACGCGAAAGATTGCAATTCTCTCCTCTCTTGCTTTCGGCAAATGTCTGCCTACCGACGCTATTCCCTGTGAGGGTATTACCCGTATCACGAGTGAGGATTTCGAAGTTGCACAGACTCTCGGATATACTATAAAGCTCATCGGTCATTCACAGCTTATCGGGGAAAGGATTTTCGCGGCGGTCTGTCCGAGATTTATTCCCATTTCAAATCCTCTTGCGCACATAAGCGACGTCTACAACGGAATTTTGGTCGGTGCAAATATGCTTGACAAGGTGCTTTTCTACGGAAAGGGTGCAGGCAAGCTCCCCACCGCAAGCGCAGTTGTTGCGGATATTATGGATATCGTCGAGAAGATGGACAATCCCACCCTTCCCGTTATCTCCTGGACGGACGCAACTGACGCGGATATTGCCGACGAAAACGATTATCTCTGCCGCAGATGTATAATTTACCGCGGTGTTTCTCTTCCCGCTTCTGACGTGGCGGAGAGCGTGCAGTCAGTAGGCGGCAAAATCGCTATTATCACAAAGCCCATGAGCAAAGGTGCTTGCACTGCTTTGGCGCAAAGCCTTGCAGATGAATATAAGATATATCCGATACTCGACTAAAAGGAGGGATAAAAAGTTATGATTAAAAACATAGCCATTGTCAGTTTATCCCGCGGAATTATAGGCGAAGCTTTTGTAAAACATGAGTTGGATATAGGAATTAAGAGGTTAAATGACTTTGGCTTGACCGTGAAATTCACGCCCCACGCACTTAAAGGAATCGAATATATACAAAACCATCCCGAAGACCGTGCGACAGACCTCACGCAAGCCCTTAAAGACCCTGATATTGATATGATTCTCTGTGCAATCGGCGGAAATGATACTTATCGCTTGCTTCCCTATCTGTTCGGACACAATGAACTTGCCGATGCGGTTTCGGATAAGATTTTTCTCGGATTCTCCGATACGACGATTAATCATTTTATGCTTCACAAGGTGGGAATGAAAACATTCTACGGTCAGTCTTTTCTTGCCGACGTCTGTGAGCTTGACAAAGATATGCTCCCCTATACGAAAAAGTATTTTGAAGAACTGATAACTACCGGAACAATAAAGGAAATACGCCCCGGCGATATTTGGTATGAATCAAGAACAGATTTTGGTGTCGACCAAATCGGCGTTCCGTTAAAATCTCATCCCGATTGCGGTTTTGAATTGTTGCAAGGTAATTCCGTTTTCTCGGGTGAAATTCTCGGCGGTTGCATTGACTCCATTTACGATATTTTCAATGGGGATACTCATGCCGATATGCCCGAGCTTTGTGAAAAGTACGGTCTGTTTCCGAAGGCAGAGGATTGGGCAGGCAAAATTCTTCTGCTTGAATCCAGCGAAGAAAAAATGTCCCCCGAAAAATACAGAAAAGCGGTCATTACATTGAAAGAAACGGGCATTTTTGACGTGATTTCGGGTGTTCTTATAGGAAAGCCGATGGATAATACTTACGCTCGGGAATATAAACAAATATTGATAGATGTCATTGATAAAAATCACTTGCCCATCGTGTGCAATATCAATATCGGGCACTCGCAGCCGCGTTGCATTATGCCTTTCGGTGTTAAGGCAACGGTTGATACGGATAATCAGGTAATCAAATTTGAAAACTAAACGTAAGGGGCTATCTTATTAAGACAGCCCCTTTTATTGATTCAAAATGAAATACGAATTGGTTTCTCTTTTTATCTCTCCGCGCATCAAAAACAGGACGAACAAATTCATCAAGGTCATCGCGCCCACGGCAAAATCGGCTATCTGCCACACGGCATCAAGCTTTATAAACGAGCCTACGAAAACGAAGATAACATAAATAAAATAATAAGCTCTCTCTGCACCTCGGCTTTTATTGAGGTAATAAATGCACTCCTTGCCGTAATAGCCCCAGCAAATTATCGTAGCGAAGGCGAAGAGGAATACTGCAACGCACAAAAATACGCCCGAAGCGTCGCCGAGAGCGGAGGAAAATGCCGAGAGCGCCATCATTATCGGATTGTCGGAAAATTCCGTTATTGACGCAGGGTTAAGCAATATCACGAGCGCAGTCATGGTACAGACTACGATAGTATCGATAAACACCTCTACGATACCCAAAAAGCCTTGCTCGCAGGGCGAATCAGTATTTGAGGTCGCGTGCGCCGTGGGCGCTGTTCCGCAACCCGCTTCATTTGAAAAAAGTCCTCTTATAGTACCGTATCGCAGTGCTCTTGACACAAGGAATCCCAAAGCCCCGCCCCCTGCGCTCCGAGGCGAAAATGCTCCCTCGATTATCTCGGTAAGAACAGTCGGAACTCTTTCCCACGAGAGAATTATCACCGCACAGGACATTAAAATGTATCCCGCGCTTACAAAGGGCACGAGCTTTTCACACAGTGCGAATATTCCCTTGCCATTCAAGAAGAACACTACGACCGAAAGAATGGCAACGACGGCGCCGACAAGCGCCTTATCGAGCCCAAAAACCGCTTCCGTGGCGTTTGAAATTGCGTTTGACTGAATTACACAACCCATACTGAAACCGTTTGCAAGGCAAAAAACAAGGAACACAAACGCGAAAAGAGCGCCCGTTTTGTTTCTGTTCCTTTCGGCAAAGCAGTCCTTTATGTAATACATAGCGCCGCCGTAATATTCTCCGCCCCGCACTCTTCTGTGGCGCACGGCAAGAAGCACCTCGCTGTATTTTAATATCATTGCAAGTATTGCGCTTAACCACATCCAGAACACCGCCCCCGCTCCTCCGAGCGCGATAGCCGAGGCAACGCCGACTATATTTCCGACTCCCAACGTTCCTGCGAGCGCAAAAATCACCGCTCGCACGGGCGATGTTCCCGCCCCGCTTTTTTTCTTGAATATCGCGCGCAGCATGGCTTTCGGACGGCTCATGGGCTTTCCCTTAAGCAGACACAAAAAGAACAAAGCGCACAAAGCAAGCGCGACAGGCACGAATGTTCCCGACAAAACTCTGTTTATATGCTCCATTTTACACCTCAAACAAGTCTTTTTTAATAATTTATAAGCACTTTTTGCGATTTATGAAAGGAGAATATATGCAAATTAGGAAAGAATTGTGAACTAACTGTTAATAATTAATTTTTATATAAAATCCTATTGATTTTTTTCTGAAATGGTGTAAAATATGTATTGTTAGCACTCAAAGGCTTTGAGTGCCAAAATTCGATTTTTTATAAAATAGGAGGAATATATTATGACAATTAAACCGCTTGCAGACAGAGTTGTTCTTAAACCTGTGCAGGCTGAGGAAAAGACAAAATCAGGTCTTATTCTCACTGCTTCCGCTCAGGAAAAGCCTCAGGTTGCAGAGGTAGTTGCAGTAGGTCCCGGCGGACTTATTGACGGCAATCAGATTGAAATGACAGTTAAGGTCGGCGACAAGGTAATAACAAGCAAATATTCAGGCACAGAGGTCAAGGCTGACGGTGTTGAATACGTCATCGTAAAGCAGAGCGACATTCTTGCCATTGTAGAATAAGGAGGATTTATGGCAAAGGATATTATTTACGGAATTGAAGCGAGAAACGCACTCACGCGAGGCGTTGACAAGCTCGCAGACACAGTTAAAATTACTCTCGGTCCCAAGGGCAGAAACGTTGTCCTTGACAAGAAATACGGCGCTCCTCTCATCACTAACGACGGTGTTACAATCGCCAAGGAAATAGAGCTTGAGGACGCTGCCGAGAATATGGGCGCACAGCTCGTAAAAGAGGTTGCTACAAAGACCAACGACGCTGCCGGCGACGGCACGACAACGGCAACGGTACTTGCTCAGGCGCTTATTCGCGAAGGAATGAAGAACGTTACGGCAGGCGCAAACCCCATGGTGCTCCGCAAGGGTATCAAAAAGGCTGTTGACCGCGCGGTTGAATGCCTTATTGCAAACTCCAAGAAGGTTAACGGCTCTGCCGATATCGCGCGCGTAGGCACTATATCCGCAGGCGATGAGCTTATCGGTGCGCTTATTGCCGACGCTATGGAAAAGGTTACGAGCGACGGCGTTATCACTGTTGAGGAGTCCCGTTCCGCAGACACTTATTCCGAGGTAGTTGAGGGTATGCAGTTTGACCGCGGTTATCTCTCTCCCTATATGGCAACGGATATGGACAAAATGGAAGCAGTCATCGATGACGCTCTCATTCTTATTACTGACAAGAAGATATCCAATCTTCAAGAGATACTCCCCGTGCTTGAACAGGTCGTTCAGGCGGGCAGAAAGCTCCTTATAATCGCAGAGGACGTTGAGGGCGAGGCTCTTACCACTCTCGTTCTTAACAAGCTCAGAGGCACGTTTACTTGCGTTGCAGTCAAGGCTCCCGGCTTTGGCGACCGCAGAAAAGAAATGCTCAAGGACATCGCCATTCTTACGGGCGGTGAGGTAATTTCCTCTGAAATAGGACTTGAACTCAAAGACGCGTCCATCGAGGTGCTCGGTCATGCCCGTCAGGTTAAGATAACGAAGGACAACACTATAATCGTTGACGGCGCAGGCTCAACTGAGATGATTCAGGCGCGCATACATCAGATTCGCGTGGCACTTGAAAACACGACGAGCGAATTTGACCGTGAGAAGCTTCAGGAAAGACTTGCAAAGCTCTCCGGAGGTGTTGCCGTTATCAAGGTTGGTGCTGCTACGGAGGTTGAAATGAAGGAAAAGAAGCTCCGCATTGAAGACGCTCTTAACGCAACCCGTGCCGCAGTTGAAGAAGGCATCGTAGCAGGCGGCGGAACTGCTTATCTCAATATTATCAGCGAAGTAGCAAAGGTTGCAGACACCGTTGAGGGCGACGAAAAAACAGGTGTTAAAATAGTTCTCAAAGCACTTGAAGCTCCCGTTCGCCAGATTGCCGAAAACGCAGGCCTTGACGGCGGTGTTATCGTAAATAACATCTTGAACTCCGGCAAGATTGGCTACGGATTTGACGCATATAAAGAGGAATACTGCGACATGGTATCCTCCGGTATCGTTGACCCTACGAAGGTTACCCGTTCCGCTCTTCAAAATGCGGCTTCCATCGCGGGAGTTATCCTCACGACTGAATCAGTCGTATCCGACAAGAAAGAGGAAAATCCCGCTCCCGCAGCTCCGGCTCCCGCAATGTACTAATCTAAACAAATAAAACACAAAAGGCGTGACTGACAGTCGCGCCTTTTGTGTTGATAGTATAGTCGCAAAGGGCAAAAAGCAGAATTTACCGTTTTGCTTTACTACTATTTACCACTTTGTCTATATCTTCTCTATCAATCCATTCTTCTGTATATCCGCAGGAACAGCATATATATCTGTTTACATTTACAGTCGAAAAAATAGTATGTCCGAGCATAATATTATTGCCGCTTCCATACGGTCCTGCATATCCGTCTATTCTGACAATATTACCGGAATTGCACTTTGGACATATTCTTGAATTTTTCATGTGTCGTCTTCCTTTCATAAATATGAATTTTGGCTCAAATATGCTCCAATTCATAAAGGCGATAGAACTTTCTATAAAGTTTTCCTGCAAACATTGTCCTGAAGAAAGCCCGTTCAAACGGTTTCAGCTCATTTATCAGATAATCCGGCGTAAATGAGTGCTCTGCTTTAAGTTTAATACTTGTATCATTCAGCACGGCTTGAATATCGTCTATGCCGTACAATTTTGTTACACCCACGTCATTCACCGGGTTTTTATACTTTGACGCTTTTGCCGCAAAATCAGTATATACATCCAACAGAATATGAAGTCGGGAGTATTTTTTCTCTAATGTACGTAACAAGCGGCACACTTGATCGTTTGTCAGATACATACTGATACCTTCCAAAACAACAATTGCCGTTTGGGCGTCGGGGAGCTTCTCAATTTCTTCTGCTTTTGAAGCGTCAATCGGCATCATACGATATGCATCATTTTCCCCATAGTAATTTTTCCGCAGCGATATCACTTCGGGAAAATCCGCATCAATCCAATTCAAATACGGTTCTTTAATACGCAGGCATCTGGCATCAAGCCCACATCCGATATGCAAAACGAGCGCATCTTTATTTACCCGTAGCATAGCTTCTGTCCAGTCGTCAAACACCCTTGCCCGCATTGCCATATTATAAGCGAGCCATTTTGATTTCGATTTGCCGTGGACCTCAAAAGATTCCGCTTCCCAGATTCTCTCGGCTGTTGGGTCATTCAAAATAATTCCCTTTTTGCTGACCTGTGATTTTCCATACAGCGGAATAAATAAAGTTTTGTTTACTTCGTTCATAAATATCTCTCCAAAAATTCCGATTTGCAGGTCTGAAATGCAATAACAGCTACAACGATACAAATCGCTTTGACGGTTAATATTTTACAAACACCCGCCTTTCGGCGGGTGTTTTATTTCTGTTATGTAATTACACAAGCAAATTCTTCTCTGTTTCGGGGTCGAAGAAGTGCATTACCTTGCCCTCGAACGTTACGTAAATCGTAGCGCCGTAAACAAGTCCTCTTCTCTGCTCGTCTGTAAGAGAAACAGTGGGAATACGAACGATAAGTTTGTCGCCGTTATCTTCAACAACGTGAAGGTGAAGCTCACTACCCATCATTTCGTTGACCTCAATCTTGCATGGAATTGCAGAGGGGTCATTCTTATCGGAAAGAGTAATGTGCTCAGGGCGAATACCGAGGATTATCTCCTTTGAAGGAATATTCTTAGCCTTAAGCATATCGGCCTTAGGTCCGTCAACCTCAATCTTAGCACCGTAAGGAGTTACGTAGTATTTGCCGCCCTCGTATACGAGCTTAGTCTTAAATGTATTCATCTTGGGAGCACCTATAAACTCAGCTACGAAGAGGTTAAGAGGCATATCGAATACTTCCGTAGGTGTGCCTACCTGCTGAATGAAGCCGTCCTTCATAATAACGATACGGTCGCCGAGAGTCATAGCCTCTGTCTGGTCGTGTGTTACGTAAATGAAGGTTGTATTAATCTTCTGACGAAGAAGGATAATTTCAGCTCTCATCTGGTTTCTGAGCTTTGCGTCAAGGTTGGAAAGGGGTTCGTCCATAAGGAATACCTTGGAGTCACGAACCATCGCACGACCGATGGCAACTCTCTGTCTCTGACCGCCCGAAAGAGCTCTGGGCTTTCTTGTGAGATACTCTGTGATACCGAGAATCTCGGCAGCATTTGTTACTCTTGCATAAACCTCCTCCTGAGGAACCTTCTTAAGGCGAAGGCTGAACGCCATGTTCTCAAATACTGTAAGGTGAGGATAAAGAGCGTAGTTCTGGAAAACCATCGCGATATCACGGTCACGGGGCTGAAGGTCATTTACTACGACGCCGTCAATCTCGACAGTACCTTCGGAAATCTCTTCAAGACCTGCAATCATACGAAGTGTTGTGGATTTACCGCAACCGGAAGGACCTACGAATACTATAAATTCTTTATCGGCGATATCAAGGTTGAAGTCCTGAACTGCAACGGTATCTTTACCGTAAATTTTCTTTACATTTGTTAATTTTACTGTAGCCATAATTATCTCCTATTACTTGTGTTAATATTAACCCTTAACTGCGCCGCCTGTTACGCCTTCAACATAGTATTTCTGCAATGCAAGGAATACTGCCGTTACGGGAACCGATACGCAAACACCGCCTGCACAGAATGCGGTATATCTTTCATTAATGAAAGTTCTGTCAAGCCATTGGAACATACCGACGGCAACGTTTTTACCTTCATCATTACCGTGTGCCAAATAGTTTGCCATCATGAAGTCTCCCCAAGGTGCCATAAAGCCCATAAGAATCGTATAAATAACGATGGGTTTTGAAAGAGGCATTATAACCTTGTAGAATACCTGCCAACGGGTTGCACCGTCAACACGTGCCGCTTCGTCCAGAGTTTTCGGTATGGTATCAAAGAATCCCTTTGACACGTAATAACCCATAGCCGAGCTTGCACAGTATACAATGATAAGTCCCAAGGGAGCTCTTGACTCCGTAAGACCGAACTGTGAAAACACCTTATAAATAAGAATCAACGTAAGGAATCCCGGGAACATACCGAGAATGAGCATAAAGTTCATCAGTGTCTTTCTTCCCTTAAAACGAAGACGGGAAAGCGTATAGCTCATAGAAAGAACAAATCCTGTTTGCAGTACTGCTACTGCAACACCGAGCAGTGCAGTAGTTGTAAACCATTTAAGGAAGTTTGTTTTCTCGAACAGGAAAATATAATTATCAAATCCAAATTTTTTGGGCCAGAAATAGGACTCCTGTCCCTTGGATTCAATTCTGAAAGACTCAAGAACTATGCCAAAGAAAGGAAACAGCCAAATCAAAGCAATGGCGATAAGAAGGATATATACAACAAGGTTTGTAATTCTTCTGCTTGCCTTTGCGCCGAGACCTCTTTTTTTAATTGTACCACTATTATTCATTATGCATAGTCCTCCTCATTCTTAGTGGAAGGTATGATATTATAAACTATCAATGAAAGTACAGCTACTACCAAGAATACCATAATACCTATCAAAGACGCGCTGAAATACTCAACCTTTGCACTACCCATTGTCATTCTGTACAACCAGGTTACAAGCAAGTCGGTATGTCCGACGGTTACACCGCCCGCTCCTGTAAAGCCGTCTGCTGCGGTATATGTAGGTCCGCCGCCTGACAGGAAGTAAATAATATTAAAGTTATTCAGGTTGCCGACAAAGCTGGTAAGCAGATACGGTCCTGTAACGAACAGCATATAAGGAAGCGTAATCTTTGTAAACTGCTGAACTCCGTTAGCACCGTCAACACGGCTTGACTCATAAAGGTCAGCGGGAATGTTCATAAGAATACCGGTCGCCATAAGCATTACGTAAGGGATACCTACCCAGATGTTAAGTATAATAACCAATACCTTAGCAGTTATAGGATGAGCCCAGAGAGATTTTAAGTTAGAACTTACGAGGGCTTCCGGCAACAGATTGTTAACATAAAGGAAGTTTCCTATGTATCCGTCCTGGTTGAAAAGGTTTCTTACGTAAAGAAGCGAAACGAACTGAGGAATAGCAATGGTCATAACCAAAACCGTTCTCCACATTTTCTTGAACTTGATTCCCTTCTTATTTATAAGCATAGCAACCAACATACCAAGGAAGTAGTTTGTAAAGGTTGCAAAGAATGCCCACGTAAGAGTCCAGATAAGGATATCTCCGAATGCGTTTCCAAGGTCGGTAGTACCCGAAAAGAAGGATTCAAAGTGTTCCCATCCTACCCAACTGAAAAGTTTTACCGTGCCATTATACAAAACGCCCTTATAATCACCGTAGTTTGTGAAGGCTATCAAAATCATATAGATGATAGGCACGACTGTAAAGAGGATAATACCCAAAAGAGGGAGAGAAAGAAGCGTCTTATGGAACTGGTCATCAAGAAGCGATTGAAGGTCCTGCTTTCCGCTCTTAACTTTCTTGCCCTTTGCGGTAATGTCCATACAAATGCGACACTGCTTTACCTGAAGTCTCCAAGTATAAATAAAAGCAGCTATAAAGAGGACTGAAAGCAAACCGTAGAACAATACTCTTACGGAGTCATCTCCGGGAATGATTGTTGGCACGTTTCCTACGCCGGGAATATATTCCATCCCATTTCCCTGTTCAACAGTACCTACCGTACTTCCGGTCTGGAAGAACTGGCATTTCTGAATCCAATAGATACCGCCGCCCTCGGGAAGGAACATATAAACGAGGAAAACCACTTCAAACAAAAGGAACAAAACTCCGCGAAGAATTTGTCCGTAATACAAATTTCCAAATCCGAAGATGAGGAAAGAAAGCTTTACTGCCCAATTACCCTTGGAAAAGGTATATGCGATATCCTTAACCTGTTCTGTCAAAAACTTGCCGAAACCAAGGAAAAGCGACCATACTTTAAGGAAAAACGATTTGATTCGTCCCGGAATTTTGCAGAAGAACAGGCGGAAATTATACCAGAAAGCCTGAAACTTATTTAGTTTTAAGTACTCTAAGTTATTTAATCTTTTCATGTTTAACAATATAAACTGAGTTTATATCTCCTTTTCATAATGAGAAGGCACTGTTCGCCGAAACACAAGACAAGTTCACCTTGTATCCCGGCCAACAATGCCTTTTCTTCAAGAGGTCGGGGTGAATCCCGAAGGATTCACCCTAACCGTCAGTTAGTTATTGATATAATTATTTATCAAGAATGATTATTCAGCGGGTGTCCAAGTTACTGTAGCAGTATCGGATACGCCGTCCCATTCAAGAGTAATTACGTATTTACCTTCTACACCGGGAACGATGTTAGCGGGTTCAACGGAAGCAGTCTTCAACTGACCTTCTGCACCAACCTGAACTGTCCAGTCAGCACCGCGACGGAGCTTGAATTCAGATGTAGCTGTAAGTTCAAGAGCTTCGGATTTCCATACGCCCTCAGAAACCTGAGTCATAGCGAAGTCTGTGTTCCAGTTTGTTCCGTTAACACTACCGATTACGGACCATGTCATCAATTCTTCTTCAGACTTATTGAAGATAGCGTTGATAGCATTTTCGTATGTTTCAAGAGCATTCTTGAGGTCAGCGTCGCCTGTAGCTACCTTAGCGTCAGCACCGAGAACCTTGGCGATATCCCACCAAGAACCGGAAATCTGACCCTGAGCTATACCGTAGTTACCCTGAAGTGCAAGAGCTGCAAGAGAGGGGTTAGCCTGAACTGCATCGGAAGCCTGTGCTGCGAGGTTGGAGGGTCCCCACTGGAACTCGTTGTATCTCTGCATCTGGCACTCTTCGCTTGTCAAATAGTTAGCAAGGAGGTGAAGAACTGCTGCTCTCTTAGCATCAGTCTGGGGCTTAACACCGAGAAGCTTGTTACCTGTGAAGGAACCAAGGTGGTAGGACTTACCGTCTACTTCGAAAGAAGGAAGATCAGTAGCAGCGAAGTTTTCGCCGAAGAATTCTTCAGCTGTTGTTGCGTTCCAGATACCGTTGATCCAAACTGCAGAATCAGCATACTTATCTGCGTCGGAGTTGTAAGCTGTGGACTGAGCGAGCTTCATCATACCCTTCATAGCGATAAGACCGTTATCGGAGTTGAATGTATCATCAACTGCTGTGAAGTTACCGTCAGCGTCTGTTGTCCAGTTGGAGTGGCAAAGAGCGTTGCCATCTTCGCCTACTGCGAAGAAGAAGGATGCTGTGTACCAGCCGTTTTCAAGAGCGAAACGAATCCACTTCGGAGAGTCGGGATGTGCAGCGTTGTAAGCTTCAACATCGGCGATAATCTGCTCAAGGCTGTCGGGATTTGTTACGATGCTCTTATCGTAGTACATATAGTAACCGTTATCGCTTGTCATAGGATAAGCGTAAAGTGTACCGCCTACGGAACCAGCACCTACGGAACCGTTATCGTTGTTAACCTTAACAGCAGAAGCGATTTCGGAGGGAAGAGCTGAAAGAGCGGAAGCCTGTACAAGACGGGCAAGCTGGTCCTGTGCGAAGCAGTAAAGGTCGGGAGCAGTAGCTACGTCAAGGATTACCTGAGAGCCTGCGTCTGCCTCTGTCATACCGGAAATGTCAGCATTGATGACGATGCCGGGATTAGCTGCTTCAAAAGCGTCGATCTGAGCGAGGAACTGCTCTTTAACGCCTTCTTTTTCAGAAACCCACATTTTAATGTCGTATGTTCCTGCAAGAGGATTTTCAACAACATCGGGTTTTGTTGTAGTTGTTGTTGTGTCGCCGCCGGGGCATGCTGTCAACATAGCTGTGAGCATTACGAGGGCGAGGACGAGTGATAAGATTTTAGTTATTTTGCGCATAACTAATTCTCCTCCTTGAAAATTTTTTATTACGCCTTTAGGGCATATAACATTATAATATTATTTAGCAAATTTGTCAATATAGATAGTTGTAAATTATTTATTTTTGGCACTATTAACAAATTGAAGCGATTATTTTTGAACAAAATGCAAGACAAAAATTTTTGTTTATAATTTGTACTCGTCAAAAGCGGGCAATTTCTTTCCTTCGTAGTCAAAAAGGCACTGATTTGCCCACTCATTTGAGGTAGATTTTCCCTCTTCGTGAATATATTTCTGACCTGCTTCGCTCGCCCAGCATATTCCATCTCCCGGAAGCCACAAGGGCTCCCAATAGAAGATACCGTCAAGTCCGTTTTGCTTTGCCTTTCCGATAAAGTATCTGATATATTCCGCCTGACCTTCGGGAGTCATCGGGAACACGTCCGTAACGCCTTTGACGTATGCTCTCTCACTGTCGATAACGAGTCTGCGAGCCTCTCCGTCAAGCACATAACTCTCTGTTGTAAAACCGTATCCGAGCTCAACTACCATAATCTCTTTTCCGAAGCGACGGCAAGCGTTGAGGTTTTTGAAAAGCTCGTCGGGAGTGCCGTGCCAATAAGGATAGTACGACGCGCCGATGACGTCAAAATCAACGCCATACTCGGTTACTTTTGTGAAAAATTCCCGGTAAACCTCGCAGTCGTTGCTTCGTTCGAGATGAAGAACAATTTTCGACTCGGGCAGCACCTCACGGCAAGCGCGCGAGCCTGCGGAAAGCACTCTCAAAAAGTTGTTGTAGTTCCCTCTTTTGCCGTTCTCTTCGAGCTTGCAAACAGGCCACAAAAAGCCGTTCGTTATCTCGTTTCCGACCTGAATCATCTCGGGCGCCAAATCTTCGTCCGCGGCAACGGTAAGGCAGTTCTTCGTAAACTCATAAACTGCCTTTTCGAGTGCTTGTACGTCATATCCCTGCCAAGCCTTCGGAATCATCTGCTTTTGAGGGTCAACCCAGAAGTCGCTGTAATGAAAGTCAAGCAGAATGTGATATCCCTTGGACTTTGCAAGCCTTGCAAGTCTTAGGTAATGGTCAAAATCGCAAGTTCCCGCCAGGTACGGCTCACCCTCGCTTGAACGGGGGTCGTTCCAAACTCGTATTCTCATCCAATTTACGCCGTTTTGAACGAAGGCGTCAAGGGGGTCTATTTCCCTCTCGCCGTCAAAATACCGCGCACCGTGCTCAAGCTCTTCAAGATACGTTGAAACGTCAACTCCTAATATCATAGTTCTATTTTCCTCCTGAAAATCCTTATTTTTAGAAAGATTTTTGCGAAATGGCGCCTGACGGCGCCATTTTTGCATGCAGTTATTTATAATTACTGTTCTCCCCTTCTATGAGGAACGAATTTAACGGGCTCGTTATCCTCTCCGAAGTCAACTACTCTCATTTTCATGGAGCGGTAGCGGTACCTTGCCACCTCATTGAGCCTGAGGACGTCCTCTTCCGTACCCGTAAACGCACAGCGAAGGCAATAATACTCGCCTTTTTCTTCATTGAAGAACATATCAATATCTATATCCCTCATAAAGCACGAGGGGCAACGGAAATTCAATTTACCTTTTGAAGCTTGAGACATGTCTTTATTCCTCCTTTGTTTATCGTTTTGGTAAGTCCGATATGGTAAACGGGTGAGAATGCTATTCCCTCTTCAACGAGTGCGCTGTCATTATCTCCGCTCATTTCAACGACGGTATATACTTCGGGAATAGTAACGTAAGTGCGGGCTGCGTTTTCTTTAACTATCTTTCTGCCGAGGTGCGAGAATTTCATATCCTCGCCGTCAACGCCGAGAGTGATATTCGTCATATCAGCCTGATATTCGGTAGTACCGAATGCGCCTGTGAAATACTCGTTGAAGGTTACGTTCTCGTCGCCGATATCGTTGAGTATTACTCGCTCTGTAATGACCTTACCCTCTCCCTCAAGCACTGTGATTACGGTCTGAATTTCGATATCAAGTCCGCCGAGAGTAACGGTTACGGGGTCTGCAACAAGGCGCACTCCGCCATCGACCTTTTCGTATTTTGCCATCGTTCTGCAAAGGCAGAGGTCGGTGGTCTCACCGCGGCACGTTACTTTACAGGATTTTATCGTTCCCGCGCCTGCGTAGTGGGTAAAGTAGCCCGCGCGGTAGTTTATCTGGATAAGGTAGGGGTAGGAAGCGTCGTAGACGTTATCCGTGCCTATACCCGTTTCCTGCGGGATTCTTGCGATATAGGGGCGAAGGTCAATCATAGCACCGCCCTGATTGAAGTCGAAGCAAGTTCTCATAGCGGGGTCTGCGTACCAGAAATACTCCTTATTACTGCCGTAGAGGATATCCTTCCACATAGCACACTCGCCTCTGTTATAGTCGGTATGGCAGGAACGGTAGAAATCAGCAAATTCGCTCATGGTCATATCGATGAGCTTTCCCTCACTTTTAAGCTTTCCGTAATACTTCATACCGTCGTCGTAGGACTTGGCCAAAAGCTCGTAAGGTGCTTCCCAACGGCCTCTGCGGTTAAGCCAACCGGGACCGACGAACATCATATTGTAGCTGTATCCGTCATTATATTTTCCAAGGTGGCGGTACTGGTCTACGAGGTTATAGAGGTAGGGATATTCGTATTCCCCGCCGTCGTTATAGTAAATCATTCCGCGGAGCACGTTCTGAGGGTGCGTACCGAAGTTTGAACCGTTTCCGTCAAAGCAAGCCATAAGGTCGCGGGAAAGGTGGGGGATTGCAACGATACCGCAGTCGTCGTCGGCATCCTTTGCGGGGCAGTGGGAGTTTACCTTTGAGGGAATCCAAGGATTCCAAGGTCCTCCGTCCATAAACGTATACCAGGAGTTATTGCAGGTATGGAACGCCTTGGGGCCCTCCTCCCAGCAGGTTGCAACCGCACATTTTACGGAAGGATACTTTTCCTTGATATAGTTAATCGTATATGCGTCAAGGAAGTAAGAGCTTGTGGATTCGGGATAGAAGCCGAATTTATCGTAGAATTTGCCGAAAACGTCGTCTACTATTTCCCTTTTTCTCTGCTCGTCAAACATCCAGATACAAAAGTCCTCTGTGTGATATTTTGCTCTGAATTCGGGACAAGGAAGTCCCAAGAGAGAGAGTCCTATCTCGTCGCCGTACTTCTCGTGCTCTTCCTTTGCAAGCTCGACGATTACGTCCGAAAAGAGCGACGCGTAGGTTATCTGAATTGTGGTTTTAAGACCGTATTGGTGAGCGCAGTCCTGCTGAAATCTGAAAATATCGAGTGATTCATCGCGCACGCCCTTACCTTTGCCGAGAGCCCTCTCCGCGTATTCGGGGGAAAGCTCGGGGCGATGGATAATATTAACAACAAATTTGTTTTCCATATTTCCTCTTTTCTATATCATTAAATTTATTTAAGGATTACGCTTGTATACGCGCCAATAGTAAGAGTAGTGCCGTTGAGGGTAGCTGTACCTACTCCGACATAGTCGCAAAGTTCGCTGAATACGTGTCCGTTAAGACCGTAGCATTTACTGAGATCAATCGTAATGGCAGAAGCGGACGTATTGTGCAAAATACCGAGCTTCTCTCCCTCGTAAGTTACAAGGAAGCCACCGAAGTTCTTATTTGAACTTGTTATGGAAGAATATTCTCCGCGGGCGATAGCAGGATATTTATTTCTGACAGCGATTACCTTTGAGTAATGGCGAACAAGGCTGTTTTCATCTTCAAGCTGGCTCGCTACGGTGGTAGTTATCTGATTTTCTGCGGGATAGCAAGCTCCCGTCGGATCTCTGACCAAATCGTCGTCGCCCCACTTCATCGCAAGTCTGCGGTTTGCATCTGTAAGCTCGGTTCCGCGTTTGCCGCGCAGACCTATCTCTTCTCCGTAGTAGATTACAGGAGAACCGGAGCAAAGAAGATAGAGATTTGCCGCCATCTTCATACTATTATCCGTGACAAACGCTCCTGCTATTCTATCCTGGTCGTGATTTGAAAGGAACGGAATCATCATGGAATCGGGATTTTTATTCTTAATGCTTTCCAAATAAGAAACTACGTAATTTGTATATCTGCTTATATTTGACGTTCCTTTTGCAGCCATCGCTATCATGCCCTCGGCAGAGGACATCGTGAAGTTGAAGCAGTTCATCGCGTCGTAGTATTTAATAACCTCGTTGTCGCCCGACCAGCATTCACCTACGGTATATATTTCGGGATATTCTTCGCGAAGAGTACCCACATACCATTCCCAGAAAGCGGCTGATTTATCGTTGTCGCCGTAATAGATATACTTTGCCGCATCAAAGCGGAAGCCGTCGACGCCGAGTTCAAGATAGTATCTTGCAACGTCAAGCATCGCTTCCCTTACGTCGGGATTATCGTAGTTAAGCTCGGGCATATCGCCTGAAAAATTACATTCATACCAGCAGTCAACCGTAGGGACGTTCTGATAAGAAATTCCATTTTTTCTTTCCGAGGCTTTAACGCAGGAGTAGAAGTTATAGTACTTATTCTCCGTATCGCCTGCCATACGGGATTCCTTGAATTCAAGAAACCATGGGTGCTGGTTGGACGTATGGTTGATTGCAAGGTCGAGAATTATCTTTACGTTTCTCTCGTGGCAAAGCGCAATAAGCTCTTTAAGCGTATTTTCATCGCCAAATCTCCAGTCTATCTTGTAATAATCCTTCGCGTCATATTTGTGATACGAGGGAGAGGAGAAGATGGGAGAGAGCCAGATGCCCTGAACTCCGAGGTCATCGTGTGTATTCATATCTCCGTCGTTGAGATAGTCCATTCTGTTGATAACGCCCATAAGGTCGCCGATGCCGTCGTTATTTCCGTCCGAAAAAGAACCGACAAAAATCTGATAAAATACTCTGTAATTATCGTCGATGGGATCGAGTACGGGTGTCGTGTCGCCGGGATCGCCTGTAGTGGTGTTCGAGGAATCGGGACACGCGGTCATAGCTAATGCGGAAAAAATCATAATTAATACCAATGCAAGCGAGGTTGCAGTTCTTATAAATTTACTTTTCTTCATCTTATCTCCTTTATTACTTGACGGAATTGAGCATCGCGTCATCTATCTTGCCCCACGCGCCGTTGCCTGCACCGCCGCACTTAACGTAAATTCCGACTGTGATAACGTCTCCGTCACTGTACTCAATATTTTCAATGGTAGCCGTATGCCACTCATTGTAAACCGTAATTTGAAGTGATTCTTTATATACTACCTCTCCGTTTATCTTTACGTAAGCATAAATGTCGGTTTCGCCGCCGTCGCCGCCCATAATTGAGATAGAATATTTATACGTTCCCGCTTTAAGACCTTCGACAGTCTGTTCAAGCTCAAATTCAACGGAATCCGTGCCTGCACCCCAGAAATGGTAGTGATTGGTTCCCGTCATACTGTCTGTAACCTTGTTTTCAACGCAAAGCTCGTCGCAGCTCTTAATGGGATTGACCGTCCAGCCCGTACCTGCCATATCGTCCTCAAAGCTCCAGTTTTTAAGGAAGTTATATTCAACCATAGAGAGGTAGCAGTGTGCAGTCATACCGCCTGCGACACCCTTTATAGTGTGTTTGGAAACGCCTGCCGCCTTGATTGCCGCTTCGTCAAATTTTTCCCATTCAACTGCAAGAGCCTGCTTGGAGTTATCGAGCATTACTGCGTTTACCGTATCGGGGAGAACGATATCGCCGTTAAGATCGCAAATAATGTTTACGTCCTCGATAGCGTCGGGAGCATTTTCAACGCAGTTGCCTTTTCTTACGAGAGCGAATACCTTAAGGGATTCAAGCACCTTACCGTCTGCGTCGAAGAAAGCCTGATTATCTACTGCACAACCGCCGTAGTACTGTCCTGCGTCCTTTGAATCGTAAGAGCCCGCGTAGGACGAAGCCCAGCCGGAGCCGTGCTCCTCCCAAAGAGCGGACTGCTCTTCCCAAGTTTCACCGGGAACGGAAATCCAAGTGCCTTCCCAGTAGAACACACCTATACCGTTAGTGGTATTTGCCATTGCGTTTATAACGTCGCGGACAAGATTAGCCTGTCCTTGAACTGTGTAGGGGTAATTCTTCGTTACCGCACTGCCGTCGCCTATCGTATTACCGTGGAAGTCGGTATTGTCGGGCGTGTAGCAGTATGAAGTTTCAGCAACCATTACCTTTTTGTCATAAGTTTCGGCTATCTCGGAGAGCAAGCTCGAAAGATTTTCGAGCGTGCCGTGCCAGAAAGGATAGTAGGACGACGCGAAAACATCGTAATCTACCTGCTGGGAAGCGAGATAGTACGCGTAGTTTTTATAGTTTGAAACTTTTTCGGGATTTGCAAAGTGAACCGCAACAAGCGCTTCGGGGCAAACCTCGCGGACTGCCTTTGAGCCTGCGTTCATAAGCTTTGCTATGTCGCCCCACGTCTTGACACCGCACATATAGCCGTTTGTTTCGTTGCCTATCTGTACCATACCGATGTCAACGCCTGCATCAACGAGCTTCTGCAAGCACTCTTTGGTGTATTCGTAAATAGCATCTTCCTTCTCTGCGACGCTGTATTTAGCCCAAGCCTTGGGAGCCATCTGCTTTGCTGGGTCTGCCCAGAAATCCGAATAGTGGAAATTGACAAGGAGCTTCATACCGTATTTGGTAGCGCGCTGTCCTATCTCTATTGCGTTATTGATATCGCAGTTTCCTCCGCCGTAGCCGTTGCCCTCGGAGTCAAAGGGGTCGTTCCATACGCGGACACGAATGTAATTTACGCCGTTTTCGGAAAGAATTTCATAAACGTCTTTCTCTTCTCCGTCGTAGTCATAATATTTTACGCCACTCGCTTCAAGTGACGGAACGCTCGATGCGTCCATACCCATAATAAAATCCTCGGGGAGATTTTCAACCTTCTCTACGTAAAGAGAGTCGGAAGTAACATTTTTGCCACCGTCGGGAGTTACGCAAGAAGTCAAGCCCACGCTTGAAAGCAAAAGTGCACAGAGCACAAACAAAGCCGTCAAAGAGCGAATACTGTTGAGTTTTTTCATAGCAAATCCTTCCTTAATAAAAGCATTATAATTGATTTCGGAAGCTCTTTTCGGGCATACCTAATCACCATAGATTATAACACTATTTCGTCAATTTTTCAACGCTAAATATTCAACAAAAAGAATGCATTTATTTTGTGAAGAATGCCATACTTTTGTCAAAAAAAGCAAAAAAAGCAGAGCCCCGAGGGACTCTGCAATTTGTTTTTCATTATTTTGGAAATTACTGTTCAGCAGGTACGATAGTAACAGATGAACCGTCAGCAGATACCGTGATAACGTATGTACCTGCAACAAGCACTTCTATGTCGCCGCTGCCACCGAAAGCAGAATTGTCTGCCAAGTGAGAAGTATTAAACTGTTTAGTCCAGTCTGCATTTGCAATTTTGAATTTCTGACCTTCGGTAAAAGTCATTGTGATGGAAGCAGTTCCGTCTTCGTTAAGAACGAGTCTGTCGCCTGTTCCCCAACCGTTCATATCGCCGCGAACGTACCATTCGCTGTAAACTGTTGTGTCGGATGCCAATGCTTCTTCAGCAGCTCCAACACTTGCGTAAGCAGTTCCCCTTGCCCAGAATACGTTAGCAGGGTCAAATACAAGGTTGCTTGTCTGTTCGCCTGCACCGGAGTTAAAGATAATATTAACAACAACATCTTCACCTGTGGGTACTACGAAAATAACACCGTACCAACCCTCAAGACTTGTAGCCTGCAAAGGAGCACCGGGCCATGCACCTGTCAAGTTAGTAGCACCGTCTTCGCCGTCAATCCAAGCGTAAATGTTAACAGCATTCCAAGCATCTGTGTTCTTGAAGTAAACAACAACCTGCTCTGCTTTGCCGCAAGGACATTTACCTTCTTCGTCGAAAACGTGGTTGTCGGGATTAACTTCACCCTCTGTTGCACCGCAAGCTGTGCAAGTAGCGGGTGCCTGGCAAGTAGCATCAGCAAAATCATGTCCTGCGGGCTCGCCATAGTGCTCACCGCAAACCGAACAAACAGCAGCCTCTGTACATGTAGCTTCTGTGCCTTTCTTGTGGCCGAGAGCCTTTACAGTAAACTGTTTGAGAATTACTTCACCGCATTTGCCGCAGTGGTAGCCTTCCGTAAGACCTGTTTCTGTACAAGTGGGGTCTACTGCTTCGTCAGTAACGATTTCGTGTACGCATGCGGGCTCTTCGCCACCGATGATACTCTGAACTTTGTCTTTGATACTTTCAAGGTCAAGCTCGCAAGCTGTGAAAGCCGTAAGAACGAGTGCCATGACAGTAATCATAACGAGTGATTTCAAAATTTTCTTCATAGTTTTCTCCTTCCAAAATTTTGAATGAATAATTAATAAATTACGGTATATTTGTTATTCCATTATTTATTATGTAAACAATTATAAAACTTTGAAGGGAAAAAGTCAAGAATTTTGATATGTCTTTGCCAATTTTGGTATATTTTACACAAATTATCAGTGTTATTTATGTTAAATATAAGTCAAAAAATATAAATGTCGCCGAGAAAATTATCAATATTATGTTTTATTTGACAAAATTATTAACAATGTTAAAAAAGTGAAAAGAATTAAACAAATCAAAACAGCAGGGACAGTTCCCTGCTGTCTTCAGAAATAAAAATCCCACACCCCGTAGGGTGTGGGAAAATATACTTAATAATTAAGTATCGTTACAATATTACTTCTGGTAAGTAACTTCAACGTTACTCAATCTCCACTGTGCTGTTGCAACGAACACAAGCTCATCAATTGTTCCCGAGTCAACGGTAATTACAACAAGGGTTCCTTCAACTGTTACAGTAACGCCTTCAGTTGTAACAGAGGCTTTGCAAACGTCTGCATAAGAAGCACTTGGGCAAGAAATCACGATCTTCGTCATTTTGCTACCGGAAATAGTAGTCTTATTATTTTGATATACTCTAAAATGATCGGTATCGGATACTCTGATAGCAGTTGTAGAAGTATTTTGCTCGTTCAAAAGAGAGAAGCTGGTAGCTGTCCAAGAGATGGATTTTTTATCTGTGCTAAGCACGCCTGCGTTGGCAGCTACTGCAAGGCTTTCTGTCTCAAGCTGAACGCCTTCCTGCAAACCGCAACCTGTGCAAACGCCGTCAACATAGTTATGTTCAGCAAGAACATCGTCCTTAGCTGCGCCGCAAATTGTGCAAGTAGCGGGCTTTGTGCAAGTAGCCTCTGAATAGGTGTGGTTATCACCGTGAGCTACGTCGATTGTTGCTGTTGCGCCTGCAGCAATCTGCTTGCTTCCGCCGTAATAGCCAACAACGCCTTTAACTGTGATTGTATCACCAACAGCTACCTGTGTAGCAAGTCTGAAAATATAGAGAGTATTGCCTTCGGAGTCCTTAATTGTAACAGACATATTGTTGTATGTAGTGCTCCAAGCAGTGTCTACAGAAGCAACAACACCGGATACAATTACTTTTCTGTCATTCTCGGATTCATGAACTTCGGGAATGGATACTGTAAAATAGTAATCGGGGTCTACAGCCTGGCATCTTGTGCAGTAGCCGTCAACGTAGTCGTGTCCAAGAGCGTCTACGGGAGTATCTGTATACTTATCGCCGCAAGTGCACTCGTGTGTTGTGTAACCGGCCTCTGTGCATGTGGGAGCTGTTACTGTTTCTGTGTAGGAATGTACGTGAGGAGCAACTGTTACGGAAACGCCAAAGTAGTAGTTGGAACCGCCTACGTTACCGAGAACGTAAGAACCTGCGGGAACTACAAATTCGGAAACGTAAAGACCGTTCTTTACTGTTGCGCCTTCGGACTGAACAACTACGTTGCCTTCCATATCATAAAGAGCAACCTGTCTGTCGTTGCCGCCGCATATCCAGTGAATTACAACTGTTGTTTCATTGAGTGTTGTAAATTCAATACCGTTTCTGATAAGCTTAACGCCTTCAACTTCGAATGCTGTGCCGCCGCCCCAGTTCATTCTGCTTGTACCAAGGAAGCCGTCATCAAATTCCTTATTCTGACCGCCGTCAGTTCTGTACTTGCCGCTGAGGTGAGCTGCAAATACGTCATTAAGAACTACAACCTGTCCGTCGTAAGCCATACCGGATGCTGTAAGATGTGCAACACCTTCCTGGTCAAGTACGTATGTACCGTCGCCCATAGCCTTTACTTCGTCGAACTTGTGTCCTTCGCAACCTTCAACGGAGCAAACACCCATTGTGTAACCGGGAACTTCAGCTGTGGGAAGTACTGTTACGAATTCAACGAATGTGTGACCGAGAGCTTCACCCTCTGTTTCGCCGCAAACGGAGCATGTCTTAGGAGTTGTGCAAGTTGCATCTACCCAAGTATGACCAAGAGCAGGCTCGCCTTCTGCACCGCAGTCTACACAAATCTGACCTTCTGTGCATGTAGCGTCTGTGAAGCTGTGGTTGTCGGGATTAACTTCACCCTCTGTTGCACCGCAAACTGTGCAAGTAGCGGGAGCGGAGCAAGTAGCATCAGCAAAATCATGTCCTGCGGGATCGCCATAGTGCTCACCGCAAACCGAACAAACAGCAGCCTCTGTACATGTAGCTTCTGTGCCTTTCTTGTGGCCGAGAGCCTTTACAGTAAACTGTTTGAGAATTACTTCACCGCATTTGCCGCAGTGGTAGCCTTCCGTAAGACCTGTTTCTGTACAAGTGGGGTCTACTGCTTCGTCAGTAACGATTTCGTGTACGCATGCGGGCTCTTCGCCACCGATGATACTCTGAACTTTGTCTTTGATACTTTCAAGGTCAAGCTCGCAAGCTGTGAAAGCCGTAAGAACGAGTGCCATGACAGTAATCATAACGAGTGATTTCAAAATTTTCTTCATAGTTTTCTCCTTCCAAAATTTTGAATTGAATGTTAATAAATCAAGGCGAATGTTTCCAATCTACCCCATTATTTATTACATTACCATTATAAAACTTTGAACAGTGTATGTCAAGTTTTTAATTAAAGTTTGAAAAACTTCGTCTATTTGCACAATTCGCCAAAGTGTTTTTGTGCATTTTTATATACATAAAACCCCCGCGCCGTATGGCGCGGGGGTGCATCTTGATTTTTTTGCCTTTATCAGTTTACGGGATTGATTACAAGTGTATTATCGGCTGTAACGGTAACTACGTACTCGCCCGCTGTTACAACCTTAATGTTGCCGCCATCACCTGCTTCAAAACCGGTTGCATCAGCAAGAGAATAGAAGCCGAACTGGGGAGTCCAGCCCTCTGTTGCTACCTTAAATTCATCGCCAGCTTCAAGAGAAACCGTGATAGAGCAGCTTCCGTCCTCTGCGCGAACGAGAGCGTCTGAAGTTCCCCATTCATTCATAGTACCGCGTAAGTACCAATCGTATACTATGGGAGCAGCGTTTTCATCAGCCTCTTCCTGTGTCGCATAGGGTGTTTCGTATACCCAGTAAATCTTATCTGCGTCGTACGTCAAGTCAGCCGTCTGTCCGCCTGTACCGTTGAAGATGATATTGAGTCCTTCGGTCGCGGAAACCATAATTTCTATGGAGTACCAGTCCTCGGTTCCGTCCACCTTGGTCATAGGCTTTCCTGGCCATGCGCCGGCAAAGTTAGTAGTAACACCGCCGACTGTAATCCAAGAGTAAAGATTTACTTTAGACCAGCCCGCCGTATTCTTGAAATAAAGAGTTACGGGAATAGTCGCGTCGGGATTGGGCTCATCATCGGGATTTACGGGGATATCGTCAGGGTCAAGTCTTTCGATGAGCTTCCAAGTAACTACACCGGAAACTGAATCGTAAGTGAATTCGTATTTACCGTCCTGACCTTCTGCCAAGGTGATATTCCACTTGTCTATGGGGTTGCTGTATTCCATTGTGCCTGTAAATACTACGTTACCGTCAGCGTCAAGCACCTGCCCCTTGTTGGGGTCATCTTCAATTGCAGCCGCGCCCTGAACACAGCCAAGACCTACCTGTCCGTCCCATGAAAGGCCATGGCAAATCTGGAACATATCGCCTGCGTACATACTGATTGTGATTGTATAAATGCCCGCGCCCTTATCGGTCATACCGAGGTTTGCGGCACTCTTGTTGTGGTCCCAACCGGATTTGGAAAGGTCGCCCAAGCCCGAGCCGACAAGATAGAAATCGGGGATAACTGGCTCGTCGTCGCCGGTGTCAACACTGCCTGTTGACTTAAAGGACGCGTAAATGGTCGTATCCTCGGTAATAGTCTGCTCAAAATCGAAAGGCGTTGTGCAGCCGGGGTCGGAATACCAACCGATAAACTGCTTGCCCTCAACTACGGGTGTCCAGTTTTCAAGTGTTGCTCCCGACTCAACCTGCTCTTCTTTGAGTACCTTCTGTCCCTGACGCCATACGACTTTAACAGAGTCATCAGGTCCGTCGGGGAGGTCAGGGGTTACGGGAAAAAGCTCACAAGCGGTAAATACCGTGAGAGCCATAACAAAAACCATAACAAATGACAATAATCTTGTTGCTTTCATTGTAATCTCCTTTGATAACTATAAATTAAATTAATAAAAACCGAAAAGCAGAGCCAGAGTGCGCTCGCTTCCCTCTTTTACAGAATAATTATACCTCTTTGCCAATTTTTTGTCAAGTTTTTAGAAGCTCTTTTCAAAACTTCGCCCGATTGCACAATTTGAAGCAAAAAAATTGTGCATTTCGTTCATTCACCCTGAAACGAGCCCCGCGGTTCCGCGGGGCTCTCGGTTTATTCCGTATAATTATTCGAGAATAATCAGGAAAATATTAGCCGTATCTGCTTTTGTGATAGTATGGTCGCCTGCGGGAAGTTCAATAGTAATGATTCCCATATCTTTTACAGCGGCAACGTCTGCGGTATACTTTGTACCGTCTATCTTACAGCTTACATAAGCATATTTTTCAGAGTTCATAACGAGGGTTATGGTCTTTGCTTCGGTTAAGCTGAAAGTGATGGAAGTAGCAGATTCGAGTTTAAGACACTGAGTATATTCGGTTCCATCATACGTAACCTTACCCTTTGAGGTAGAAAGTGAGCCTGTTATTGTAAAGAAATCGGAAGTTTTTCCGGAAGCTGTGAAATCGTGAACGATTTTTTCGGAAGCTGCGGGCTCATCGGGAGTTTCGGGCTCCGCAGGATATTTAGACCACGTGCCCTCACCATTGTCCCAAGTACCTTCGGGAACTGTGTAGCAGTTCGTGCCGTCAGCGGGCACGGAAAGATCGGCAGTCTGATTCCACTTTGCATTCCAGTTATTTACGAGATTGCCGGGATCCATTCTACAGAAAATGAGAGTAGTATAGTTTTCGGGAACTGCAACCTCGTAAACGCCGTCGCCGTCTTCGTCCGTGCAGTCGAACCAAGCACTGCCTTCTGTATTGAATGCGTAGCAAGCAAAGCGAGCGCCGTCAGCCAACCAGTTAGCGTTGGGAACGAGATAATACGTAACTTTCGTTACCTCTACGGGAGGCTCGGGGTCAACAGGAGTTTCGGGCTCGGAACCGGGCACAAGCTCGTATGTGATAACGTCGCCCTCAACCTTGTACGTTACTACGTAAGTACCTGCTGTGAGATAGAAATTGCCGTTGCCGTCGCCAAGCCATTTGTCAAGAGCCTTGTTGTAAAGCTTGAAGCCCTGACCTGCTGCGATTACGATAGCACCTGTCCAAGTTGTCTTATCCTCGCTCTCTGTGAGCTTGTCGGCATCTGTAAGACCGTCATTACCCCAGTTGTTGTGGTCTCCTCTGAAATACATTTCGTGTGTAGCTGTCTGGTAAATTTCAACTATTTCGTATGTAAAGGAGTTCGTTGCAACCGTGTATGTGAAATTATACTTACCTGCTACGAGCTCGAGGTTGGAGCCGTATTCGCCGTAGCCGATATATCTGTTACTGCCCGTAAAGCCGAGCGCAGAGTTATAAAGCTTGATGGAGGAAGCATTCTCAAGGTCGAGCGTTCCCGTCCAGGTAGCCTTGTCTTCGCTCTCTGTAAGAAGTGCGGAAGCATCGGCTTGTGCCCAGGAGTTGAAACCGCCGATAAAGTGAATTACGTGGGTAAGATTGGTTACTCTTGTTTCGTAGCTACCGCACGTGCATTCGCGTCTGTCCTCACCAGATTCGGTATAAGTGGGAGCCGTTACAACTACCCATTCGCCATAGGTATGTTCGATAGTAGGAATTTCTTCCTGTGCGACGAGAATTTCTCCGCAAACGGAGCACTTCTTACCGTCTGTAAG
>JBJDZG010000007.1:17756-52716 GCA_051867875.1 Eubacteriales bacterium | reverse complement strand
GTACAGGTTGCGTCTTTACCGGGGATAGTTTCTTCCGTATGAGGTATTACGGGAACAACTTCCTGTGCGACGAGAATTTCTCCGCAAACGGAGCACTTCTTACCGTCTGTAAGACCTGTTTCTGTACAGGTTGCGTCTTTACCGGGGATAGTTTCTTCCGTATGAGGTATTACGGGAATTTCTTCCTGAGCAACTACTACGATACCGCAGCGTGCACATTTTTCACCCGCAGTAAGACCTGTTTCGGTGCAGGTAGCTTCCTTGCCCTCGAGGACTACTGTTTCTTCGTGCTTGCAGCCCTTGTCAAATCCGCAAACGTCGCAAACTTCGTCGTTTTCGTCGGAATATGTGTGAGGAAGCAAACGGCCGTATTCATTGTTACAAACTTCGCATACAGCGAGCTGTGTGCAAGTAGCTGTACCGCCCTTGTGTCCTTCGGGCTCGTTGCCGTAAGGTTCGCGGCAGATATCGCAAACCGCCTTGGATGTGCAGGTCGCTTCTCCGCCCTGATGTCCGTTAGCTACGCCCTCGGTTGCTTTACAAACCGAGCAGGTTTTGGGCATCGTGCAGTTGGCAGCAAGCCATGTGTGTTCAAGCATATCGCCGTAGGGCTGACCGCATTTTACGCAGATAGCCTGCGATGAACAAGTTGCCTCTCCGCCCTCATGCTGACAGATGAGTCCCTGAATCTTGTCGAATGCAGGGTGTCCCTGTATTTTATCAAGCAATTCACAGCCTGTAAATACAGTGAGAACAAGGGAAAGCGTAAGAATCACGAGGAGTGTTCTTAATACGTTTTTCATATATCTTCTCCTTTGAAAAAATTTTAGTTTTGCCTTTCGGCAGAAAGAGTAAATAAGCCAATTTAATTCGCTTGTGTACTGCTTCTATATAATTATAAATCTAATATTTACCATTGTCAACATATTTGTGAAATTTTAACAAAGTTTTCCCTATTGCACAATTTATTTTCCGTGCTTTTGTACAAAGTGTCAATGGGGTGTGAATTTTCCTTTCAAAAGTAAAAAATCCCGAACACTTAAATAGCAAATATTGTTAAATGGGTTGTAAATAAAAGGGCGAGGAAAAACCTCGCCCTTAAATTGTAATTTAGTCAAATCTATACTGTAATTGAAATTACTCGGTAACAGACTCGTAAACAACTTCGATTTCTGTGATTTTAACTTGACCGTTTGTTTTGGTGCTTGTATTACCAACGCCAAATGTGATGGAACTTGCGTCAACATCAACCGATGTTCCAGAGCTAATATTAGTTGTACCCAAAGTCAATACTCCGCTATTACTTATGCTATAAGTAATCTTAACGGATTTAATGACATATCCAGTTTCGGCAGTAATTGTGATCGAAGGAGTACCCGTTTGATAGATGCGAATCTCATAACCAGATGAATAATACTTGCCTGTGTTGGTATCAGAAGCGGATAAAGTCATTTTAATATTGTTGTCAAGTTCAAAAACGTTATTCGAAAAAGGCTTGTTGCCGGTTGTCCATGAGCCTGCTTCTGCCATTTCTTTAACATTGTATGTAAGCGTTGTCTGCTTAGTTTCGGTATTATCTCCTCCCTCGCTTCCCGTGGATTCTGTTGCACCACAACGTTCGCAAGTGCCGTCAACATAGCTGTGTCCGGTCGCTTTCTCAATGATTGCTCCACATTCCGTGCAAATTGAATCTTCGGTACAAGTAGCTTCCTTATCCGGAGTATGTGCTAATTTTTCTCCGCCTTGTACACCGCATATCGTGCAATTTCCGAGTTTAGTGCAAGTAGCCCCTTCAAAAATGTGCTCGTGTACGGGTACAAGCTTGAATTTTGTTGGATAAGAAGCGGGATTTTGGGAAATAGTGCTATTCATATAAGAACGGAACATAGGAGAATTGCCATTCAAAGCAAGCGTTGTGGTATCCGCTCCCTGTCCTTTGAATGTGTAAGTACCATCATCGTTTTGAGTATAAGCCCAAACATATTCTCCCTCTTGCAATTTACTGGTGTCGCCGGAAGGAGGAGCTATATACGTTTCGCCGACCTTAATCTTTGCAGACTTTCCGTCGCTGCCCAATTCAAACGTTACAACAGCAGCGGAATTACTATCGGTAACAGCGAGAACTCTGTCATTATTGGGACCTATGGCTCCAAAGTAGTATGTTTTGCCATTGTATTCAACCGATACTATACCGGAGTAAGCTGTATAATATTCAACCTCTCCGCACACAGTACAAGCACCGTTTTCAAACTTGTGTCCTGCGGGGATTGGTTCGGAGCTTGTTGCGAAACAACGTGTGCAGGATTTATTTATCGAACCATCTGCCGTGCAAGTAGCGTCGACTCTGCCAGTTTCTACCATGTCGTGTCCGAGTTCTTCAATATCAAGGTGCTTTGTTGCTTCACAATACTCACAAGTTGAATCAATCGAACCTTTTTCCGTGCAAGTTGCCTCAACGGTTACAGTGTTCCACTCGTGCGTACCGTGAGACCATGTTCCGCCGCCGTAACTCCAAGCATCGTCGGCAACTGTGTAAAGATTGAAATGCTTGTCGGGAACTGTAAGGTTATTGCTTTGATTCCATACTGTATCCCAACCGTTTGCGGGATTCGAAGGATTCATTCTGCAGAAAATCATACTTGTATATCCCTCGGGAACATCACATCTGTAAAGTCCTGTTTCCGCATCATAAACCAAGTCTGCCCAAGCCTCACCGTTTCCAAAGAAGTATACCGCAAAGCGCGCACCGTCAGCTATCCAGTTACCATTGGGCTTGAAGTATACTTCGGTTGCAAATTCGTAAGTCCACTGCAAAACGTTGGTATCTACGTAATACGTGAAGGAGTACGTACCGGGTTCAAGTTCGGTATTGGCATCGACGCCGTTAGCATTTATCCAACTTCCGTCCACCTCATTACAGAGCTTAAATTCTACCTTTTGGGTGAAAGTAACGGTCTTTGTCCAAGTGTTTCTGTCTTCGCTCGGAACAAGCATCCATTTTTCATCAAGAGAGCTGTTATTCCAACCGTTAAACGAACCTCTGAACGAAATATTATGTGTGCAAGGAAGGGGCTCGCCCTCTGTTGCACCGCATACCGAGCAAGTCTTGGGGTCGGTATATGTTGCCTCTACCCAAGTATGTCCGAGAGCTTCGCCATCTGTTGTCTCACAGTTCTTACATGTCTTGGGAGAGGTGCAGGTTGCATCATTCCAATCATGTTCTTTCTTTTCTATTACTCCGTTTTCTTTGCACTGACATTCGGAGTTTGTACAGTAGCGAACCTTAGTTCCCTCTGCTGTGCAAGTGGAGTTGGTCAACGTCTGCCATTCGCCCCAAATATGTGAGCTTTCGGCAGAGCCTGATTTTTCCGCACCGCAGAGCTTACAGGTTGTAGGTGTCGTACAGTCTGTGTCGGGCTCATTCCATGAGTGATTTTCGGGATTAATCGGAAGTTCAACCTTTGTGGAATAAGTGCAACCCTCGCGCTTACAAGTTTCGTAAGCTTCCCAACCTGTTTCTACACAAGTGGGTGTCTTATCCTCGTGAGATTCCAAATCGTGTCCGAGAGCTGAGAGTTCTGCGTAAGTTGTATATCCGCAACGGCTGCACGTATCGTATGCTTCCCAGCCTATCTCCGTGCAAGTCGGAGCTTTTGCTTCGTGATGTGTAAGGTCGTGTCCGAGAGCATCAATTACCGTCTTTGTAGAATGATGGCAAACGCTACATACTTTATATGCGTCCCAACCATCTTCCGTACAAGTAGGAGCTTTTGCTGCATAGTCCTCGTACGTGTGTCCGAGAGCTTCGATTACTTCGGTTTCATTATAAGCACAGCCTTCATTTTGACAATGACGGGTTTTAGAGCCTTTCTCTTCGCAGGTAGGTGCTTTTTCTACCGTCCATTCGGTCAAATTGTGTCCGGTAGCGGGGATTTCTGTCTGTTCTACGAGAACCGCATTACAAACGGAGCAGTGCTTACCCTCTGTAAGTCCTTTTTCCGTACATGTGGGTTCTACCCTTGCGTCTACGACCTCGGTATGACCGAGAGCTGCAAGCTCTTTGTATGTTGAATAATCACAGCGGCTGCACGTATCGTATGCTTCCCAGCCTTTTTCCGTGCAAGTCGGAACTTTTTCTTCGTGATGTGTAAGGTCGTGTCCGAGAGCATCAATAGGATTCTGGGCTACTACGATTTCGCCGCAGTATTTGCACTTTTCGCCGTCTGTAAGACCTGCTGACGTGCAAGTTGCAGGTGTACCGGGTACAATTACCGTATCGAGGTGCTTGCAATCTCTTACGTATCCGCATTCGTTGCAAGTCGTGTCGTTTTCGTCAGTATACGTATGAGGTATCATGGGAACCTCTGTCTGCTCTACGAGAACTTCGTGGCAAACGGAGCAATGCTTACCCTCTGTAAGACCTGTTGACGTACAAGTGGGAGCTACCGCTTCGTCAACTACTTCGGTATGACCGAGTGCGTCAACCACCGTCTGTGCTACGAGAACTTCTCCGCATACGGAGCAATGCTTACCCTCTGTAAGTCCTGTTTCCGTACATGTGGGTTCTACCCTTGCGTCTACGACCTCGGTATGACCGAGAGCGTCAACCGTTTGCTGTGCTACGAGAACTTCTCCGCATACGGAACAATGCTTACCCTCTGTAAGACCTGTTGCCGTACAAGTAGGAGCTACTGCTTCGTCAACTACTTCGGTATGTCCGAGAGCAGGTACAAACGAATCAACAGTCTTGTAACCGCAAACGGAGCAGGTATGAGTCGTATAACCCTCTTCCGTGCAGGTAGGAGCTTTTACCGCGTCTGTAAACTCGTGTTCAGCGGGAACGTAGTTATCCTTATAGGAATGTCCGCACGCACAGCTATGAAGCGTATAGCCCATTTCCGTGCAAGTGGGGGGTACTACTGTTTCATTATACGTATGTCCCGTAGCGTCAACGTAATTATCTCTGTATGAGTATCCGCAACCCTCGTTGGTACAGCTGTGGAGTGTGTATCCGTCGGCTGTGCAGGTGGGAGCTACTACTGATTCTGTATAGTTATGTCCCGTAGGAGCGATGTCCTCGGTATACGTATCTCCGCAATGGCAGGTAAACGTTCTCGTTCCCTTTTCCGTGCATGTGGGAACGGTCGTTACTGCGTCGGTGTAGGTATGTCCATTTGCAGGGATTACTACCTGATTTAAGAGAACTTCTCCGCAGACGGAGCAATGCTTACCCTCTGTAAGTCCTGTTTCCGTGCATGTGGGTTCTACCCTTGCGTCTACGACCTCGGTATGACCGAGAGCGTCAACCGTTTGCTGTACTACGAGAACCTCACCGCATCTTTCGCAGTGCTTGCCCTCTGTAAGACCGGTTTTTGTGCAAGTAGGTGCCACTGCCGCATCAATGACTTCGGTATGACCGAGAGCAGCTTCAAGTTCTGCATGGCAAACAGAACAAGTGCCTGCTTCCGTGCAGGTTGCGTTCTGTTTCGTGTGTCCCGTTGCGTTTACATAATCGTCTTTGTAGCTATGTCCGCAATGGCAAGTATATGTCGTGTAACCCTGTTCCGTACAAGTAGGAGCAGTTACTACTGAGGTATACGTATGTCCGGTAGCGGGAACAGGCTCTGTATAAGAATGTCCGCAATGACACGTAAATGTTGCAACTCCTTCCTCTGTGCAAGTAGGTTCAGTCGTTACAACTCTCTCGTAAGTATGACCGAGTGGCTTTGTGTAAGCGTCTGTGTAGATGTATCCGCAAGACGTACAAGTATGAGTTGTATAACCGCCTTCAGTACAGTTGGGGGCTGTAACTACATCTGAAAACGTATGTCCCAAAGGAGCGATTTCCTCGGTGTGGCTGAAATCGCATCTTGAACAAGATACGCTCTTTTCGCCCGCTTCTTCGCAGGTGGGCTCTTTGACTACGGTTTCAGTCTTGTCGTGTCCGAGTGCGGGTGTAATCTGTTGAGCGACGAGAACTTCGCCGCAGACCGAACAATGAGAGCCTTCGCTCTTACCGTCGGTTGTACAGGTAACCTCAACTGCCCCGTCAACTACTGCCGTGTGTCCGAGTGCATCTCCCTTTGTTTCGCCGCAAACGGAGCAGGTCTGGGGTTCGGTACAAGTAGGTACGTACCAAACGTGCTCACATTCCGCAGGAATGTCGGGAACGTCGGGCTTGATTATTTCTTCAACCTTATCTTTGACTTTGTCTTTTACTGCGATTATTACGTCCGTAACGGAATCAAACATTCCGCCGGCGCCGAGGTTGCCTAATTCACAGCTCGAAAGCGCAGACAAAGTAAGAATGAGAGCTAATACAAGCATGATAATTCTTAAATGTTTTGTCATGGTATTCTCCTTCCAAAAATTTAATGGCCCATTTTTATGTCCGCCCGCAAAAAGATACAGTTAGACATAATTATATTATAATAATAAACCTTATGGAAGCCATTTGTCAACATAATAAAAACATTTTTCCCAAATTTGCCCATTTGCACAATTTATTGCCGTTTTTTTGGTTAATATGTTGAAAGAAAAAAAGTGCCCCGCTCCGCCGATAGCGGAGTGGGGCAAATTTTATCATTGAATCATTATCTTACGAAGATAAGAACGTCATTTCCTACGTAGTAGGTGCCGCTTGTCTTTGTATCGATAGTCTTGGTACCGGAAACTTCAAGAGTTCCGACAAGGTTCCAGTCGCCATCAAGTGTATATCTTGCAGCGTACGTGCTCGGATTGATGATTACCATAGCTTCGCCGTCAGCGTTCTTCATATATACTTGAAGCGCGCCCTGATTACTTATATCCGTAATTTCGATATAAGCGTCAGGGTCGGAGAACACGCTGTATTCGCTTCTCATAGCGGCAAGACCTGCGTAATACTGCATCATCTTGTACTCGTTGGAGTCGGGTGTGAGATTTTCCCACTTGATGTTGTTAATCTCGTCGCTTGACTTATAGCTGTTTTCGTCAAACGTTCCGTCCTCTCTCGGCTTGGAACGGAGCATTTCTTCTCCCGCCTGAACGAATACGATACCCTTAGAAACGAAGAGAATAGCCGCGCCGAGACGGTTCATCTTAAGTCTGTCTTCAACGGATTTGTCGCCGTTCGCAAGTGTGAGCTTATCCCAAAGAGTGTTGTTATCGTGAGCACTCATATAGTTAACTACCATCGAGTTCTGTACCTGCCAGCCTACGCCGCCGCCGATAGTACCGCCCATAAGTCCAAACTTAATCTTATTTACGCTTGCAACGGCAGAACCGTTGATATAGCCCTGAGATTTAACGTCAAACGTGCTTCCCTTAAGACCGTCACGCATAGCGTCGCTGAATACTGCGATAGAACCGATAGCGCCGTTCGTGGGCTTAATCTGGCTGATATTGCCCTGGTTAGCCTGAGGTGTACCGTCGATAGTTGAACCCATCGTCCAGCCCTCGCCGTAGATAATAGCCTCGGGGTTGATTGCGTGAACGCCTGCCTCTACCTTCTTCATGGTTTCGAGGTCGTGAAGTCCCATAAGGTCAAAACGCAAGCCGTCAAGGTCGTATTCCTCTATCCAGTAGCTCGTGCTGTCTACCATGAACTTACCGAACATATAACGCTCGGATGCCGTATCGTTACCGCAGCCGCTCGCGCTGGAATTAGCGCCCGTATTAGTGTATCTGTAATAGTAGTAAGGAACTATCTTATTGAAAGAGCTGTTAGCGTCATAGGTGTGGTTGTAAACAACGTCCATAACTACGCCGATGCCTGCCGCGTGGAGCGCCTGCACCATCTGCTTGTACTCTCTTACTCTTACTTCACCGTTATAGGGGTCTGTGCTGTAACTTCCCTCGGGAACGTTATAGTTTTTGGGGTCATATCCCCAGTTGAACATTTCGTCGGGGTGTGCTTCGTCAACCGTTGCATAGTCGTATACGGGAAGAAGGTGAACGTGGGTTACGCCGAGTGCTTTAAGGTAATCAACACCTACGGGAATACCCGCTTCGTTTGTAAGACCTGTTTCGGTGAAGGCAAGATACTTGCCCTTATACTGAGAATCTTCAATCAAATTGCTGAAATCACGAACGTGCACTTCCCAAACGAACGCCTCGGAATAGGACTTGATGCCCGTTGAGAAACCGTCCTCTTTCCAGCCCTCGGGGTCTGTGAGATCAAGGTCGATAACCATTGTTCTGTTACCGTTAAGACCTGCGGACTTTCCGTAGGGGTCAGTTGCAACCTGAGTACCTACGCTCGTCGTTACGGTGTAGGTGTAGTACGTTCCGTGTCCAACGCCTGCTTCGGTGTGTTCCCAAACGCCCTTATCGCCGAGTTTCATCTCAACGTCCTTGTAGGATTCGCCCTCGTGTCCGGATTCGTAAAGGTTAAGAACTACCTTTGAAGCTGTGGGAGCCCATACCTTAAAGGTTGTGCTGTCGCCGTGGATATAGGAGCCGAGGTCATCTCCGTCGTAGTGATAAAGCTCGGCAAAGATATCGCTGTCGAAAATGTCGGTAGGTACTACCTCGATTTCGCCGTAGCCTGCGATTTCAAGTCTGTATGCCTTATTAAGCTCAAGCCCCTCTTCGATTTCAAGCTTACCCGTAGTGGAAACCTTGCCCATTGAAGAGATGCTCAGGATTGTAAGCTGTTTATCGCCTTCCCAAAGTTTTATGTCGTCATAGTTTTCAATCTTAACCTTGGGATTGATGCTGTATTTGATTGTATGGAAATCCACGATTCCCGCAATATTTATTTTCTTAATAATTTCCAATGTTCTACCACCATCAGTGCTTCTGTATTGATTTGTGTCTCCGCTCTTTAAGAAGATGAACGTTTCATCGCCTTCAAGGACTGCAAAACGGTCTTCGCTCGTGTCCTTAATACAAGTTCCCCAAGAAGTTCCGCCGGGCTCGGAGCAGTCACGGCGAACGATAAATCCAACCTCGGTAATAGTGTCGGGTACGTTGATTACGACCTTTGCGCCGTATTCGCACTCGTGCATAAGGTAGCCCTGTCCCACTACGTCGTCATACCAAATCCAGATATCCGACTTTTCGTAGTTTCCGCTGCTGTGATTGAAGTAGAGAGTAAGCTGTTTCATACCCTCTTCCTTGGGAATAGTGTACTCGTCCTCGGGAGGAACGTAGCCACCGCTACCGCCCGTAGTTGTCGTTGTCGTCGTATTCGTCGGGAACAACGATTCACAAGAGGTTGTGAAAATACCGAACAACATACAAACGAGGATAGCGAGTGATAAGTTTCTGATTAAAGCTTTTTTCATATCAAAATCCTTTCATTTATGTATTGTAATTACCTACTGCAATTATTTGGCACGGGAAGTTCTCGTCGTAACGTCGAGAATCTTTGCTTTAAGCTTATCCGTTGCGTAGTCGGGGCTCACTCTGAATGACCAGTTGCCCTCTGCTACTGCGGGGGTATTGATTCTTCCCTCTTTGTTAGTAAGTTCGAGATAGTCCATGATGGGAACCATCGCAAGGTCTGCGATGCTCGTCATGGCGAACTCGATAAGTGCTTCGACAGGAGTCTGCTCGACACGGCGGGGACACTCTTCTCTGAAGCGTTCAAGAGCCTCGCCCTCAAGGTTATAGTACCAAGTATAAGAGCAGTCGGAGTCATGAGAAGCCGAATATACGATACAGTTACTGTCAGGATAATTTCTCGGAAGATACTCACTCTCCTCGTCGTAGAACGCAAAGTGAAGCATCTTCATTCCGGGATAACCCGTCTGTTCGAGGAGCTCAACTACGTCCTCAGTAATAAAACCGAGGTCCTCTGCAATAATCTTGGAGTCCGGGAGCGCCTTGTCTATCGCTTCGAAAAGAGCAATTCCGGGGCCCTCAATCCACTTGCCGTTTCTCGCGGTGCTGTCGCCTGCGGGGATAGCGTAATAGCTTGAGAAGCCTCTGAAATGGTCAATTCTTATGATATCGTAAAGCTCGAAGTTCGCTCTTGCGCGCTTTACCCACCAAGCGAAGTCCTGTTCAGCCATAAGCTTGTAATTATAAATTGGGTTGCCCCAAAGCTGACCGTCGGGAGAAAATCCGTCGGGAGGACAGCCCGCAACTATCGTGGGATTGTAATGCTCGTCGAGCAAGAACTGCTCGGGCTCGCTCCAGACGTCAACGCTGTCGTGTGCAACGTAGATGGGCATATCACCGATAATCGTGATATTTTTAGTATGAGCGTAGTCAACCACTGCCTTCCACTCTCTCATAAATTCAAACTGAATCCACTTCCAGAAATTCATCTCGCTCTCAAACTCATCTGCGTGAGTGCGAGCCTTTGAGGCATCTCTGTGCTCCTCTGCCCAAAGCGTCCACTGTGAGAAATTGTAGTGAACCTTAAGAGCCATAAAGAGTGCGTAATCGTCGAGCCAAAGCGCGTTCTTTGCGCAGAACGCTTCATACTCTTCATCAGGCGAAAAGCGTGCAAACGCCTTGCGGAGCATAGCGTATCTTTCGTTAAAGAGTCTTCCGTAATTGATTCTGCCCTGTTCGCGTTTCGCGCCTTCAAGCTCGCCTTCGGTAAGCAAGCCCTGCTCGTAAAGAAGCTCGAGAGAGATGAAATACGGGTTGCCTGCACAAGCCGCGGGGGACTGATAGGGGCTATCGCCGTAGGACGTGGGGTTAAGGGGCAAAACCTGCCAGCATTTCTGCGCGGTTTCGTCCAAAAAATCAACAAATTCGAAAGCACATTTGCCGAAATCGCCGATGCCGTACTCAGACGGAAGCGAGCTTACGGGCATGAGTATTCCGCTTTTGTGTGAAAATCCAAAATTGTTCTTCGTGTTATTCAAAATAATAATCCTTTCTTAAAAGATTTATTTTCATCTGTCATTATATCATTTTAACAAAAAAAAGTCAATTAAAAGTAAAAGAATTGTGAATAAAATAATAAACAAAAAGCACCGAGGTTTTTCGGTGCTTTTGAACAAATCTATATTTTTACAATACGGTTTGACATTATTCGTCATCGTCCTCATCGTCGCCCGAGTTCTCGTTATCAATTCCGATTCCCTTTTCTCTGAGCCCTCTGTCAATCGCTTCCGCAATCGGATAGAATATGGGAATTGTAACGAAAATGAGCCATGACGGGTGCCAGTTGCCCTGATATAATCCGAGATACAGATATACCAACGCACAGAAAACGGGATAGCAAAATTCCGCTACTCTTTTGCGCGCGACAGCCTCAACGAGCGAATAATAAATCGGTATCGTTACAAAGATTATCCACGAGAGCGCCCAACCGCCGAGGACGTTGTAAAATCCGCAGAGCAGATACGCTATAACGCATATTATTACGTAGGGCACGTCAAGGAAGATGCTTCTTTTCGTAATCTTGGGCTTGACGTTTATATGTACCTTACCGCCGTCAACGTTTACCTTTGCAGTGTTTCCGTCGTACTTGAAGGTTCCCGCCGTTTCCATGTATTCTTCGTCGTCGGCAGTTTTTATGTAAATACCGTCCATACCTATCTTAACCTTATTACCCTCGTTGTCCTTTACGAACATGTGGTCTTTTCCTATAAACACCTCACCGCACAAATCGTCCGTGGCATCGTTATTCTTTTCGTCATCAGGAGCCTTTTCCTCTTGGACCTCGGACTTATCCGTATTTGAAGCTTCCTTTTCGGGTTTATCTGCATTCTCTCCGTAAATCAGCTCGTCGAGCGTGAGTCCGTAAATTTTCGCCAGCGCGATTAGGTTATCCGTGTCGGGCGACGCCTCGCTTCTCTCCCACTTTGAAACTGCCTGACGCGACACGCCAAGGCGCTCCGCAAGCTCCTCTTGGGACAGTCCCTGCTTCTTTCTGAGTTCATATAATCTATTTGCCGTCTCCAACGTCATAATTTGTTTTCCTTTCATCGTTTTATGACCGAATTTTATCAAAAAATTAGTGTTATTTCCATACATTTTAGTTTTCAATTCACGCAACTTTGGGTTGCATAGCCCTATTATACAACACTTTTTGTCAAAATTCAAGTCAAATAACAAAAAAACAGAACATCAAATCGATGCTCTGCTCTTTTGCTTTTGTTAAGTGATAAATCAAATTCTTTCCTTAACCTTGGACGCCTTACCGACTCTGTCACGAAGATAGTAGAGTTTTGCACGTCTTACTTTACCGCGTCTGATAACTTCAACCTTCTCAACGTTGGGAGAGTGAACGGGGAATGTTTTTTCAACACCGACACCATAAGCTACTCTTCTTACGGTAAATGTTTCGGAGATACCGCCACCGTGTCTTGCGATAACAGTTCCCTCGAAAAGCTGAATTCTCTCACGAGTTCCTTCTTTAATCTTGTTGTGAACGCGAACCGTGTCACCAACATTAATCTCGGGGAGTTCTTTCTTAAGCTGCTCGTTTGTAAAAGCCTTGATTAAATCCATTTTTTGGCCCTCCTTAGTAATCGGAATATTCATGCAGAGCGTCGCAGCGGACTATTCCTTGATAATTATGTGCATACACATACATCGTGTATTATATCACAACTTTTCCCCGATTGCAATAGTTTTTCTTAATTTTTTATGAATTTTTTTAACATTCCGTAAATCGCGGTATAGAGCGATTTTGCGTTGAGAGCGCAAAGTGCAAGAACGAGCACTATCTGCACGAAAACGTTATACGGAAGCGACAAAACCATAAACACCGCCTGCATGAGCACTATGCCCGTATTGAGCGCAAGCTTTACTGATTTGAGGTCAAACGGCATAAACGATTTTGAGTGGACAGCGCGGAATGCGAATACCGCAAAATAGGATATTGCCGTAGCGATAGCCGCTCCCTGCGCGCCCATTGAGGGTATCATCATAAAGTTAAGAATTATATTCAGCACTGCGCCGAAGCCCGCCGTCAAAAACGACACCATAGTTCTCTTTTTGACCGTATATATCGTGCCAATAAAGGTCGTCAGCGATGAAAATACAGTCGCCACGAGCAGCACGGGAATGAACGCCCACGCGTCAAAATACGAGCTGTTGAGCAAAATGCGAGCTCCTATCTGCGAGAGCGGAATGAGGAACGAAGCACCGATAAAAAGCACCGCCTGATATCTTTCAAACACCGCCGAGAAGAACCTTGAAACCTCTTCCCTGTCCTTTGATTCCGAGATGGCGGAAAGCTGCCAGGCCTCATTGAAAACGCTTGCGACGAGAGCGATGAGCGTTGGAATTTTATAAGCGACGGAATAAAGTCCGTTTTCTGCGCTTCCGCAGAGATAAGTTACGAAAAAGCGGTCCGAAACATTAGTTATCCACCAGATTACCGTAGTGGGCATCATCGGCAGACTGTAACGGAGCATTTCTTTTATTTTGGGCAGTGATACTGCTTTGAAAGAAAAATCCTTATAGAGCTTTTCCGCAATTATTAAAAATACCGTTCCGACAGCGTCCGCAACGGCTACGGAAAGCACGTATCCGAGCACGCCGAGCTTCATCGGTATGAGGAAAAGCAGATTGAAAGCGACAGTCAGAGCCGTTCCGATAATTCCCTGTACTGCGTAGAGCTTCATATGCCCCTTGGCTCTTATATACTCCTTGCAAAGCGTATGGAAATTCGAGCTGATTACGTAAAAAGCGATGAGCACCACATAGTCTTCAAAATAAGAAATCAACGATATCAGCGGAGAGAGCGTGAGGAAAACAAGGCTTGATGCGATAAGCACCGTCATTCCCGACGAGAAAATCGTTCTTTGGTCCTCCTCATTATCCGCGGAAAAGCGGAAAACTCCGTGCGTTATTCCTATACAGCAGAACGGTATGAGCAAGTTGCACATATTCGTAATAAGGTCCGCTGTGCCGTACTGCTCCTTGGAGAGTATTGCCGTGTAAAGAGGCATTAAAAAATAGACAAGCAATTTAGACGAAAACGTGCCTATCGACAGTATGAACGTGTTGGATAACAGTTTTTTGTATTTGTCCGTTTTTCTCACCCCCATTTTTTAGCAGCATTTAGTATTGTACCACATTTTGCGCCGTCAGTCAATTAATTTTGCATTTATTATTTGAAAAAATCAGTTCTTTTTTGAAGTTACGGTAAAACAAAAAACAGCAGGGATTTCTCCCTGCCGTTAAAATCATTATTATCTGTATATTTTAGGATTTATAAGTCCGTAAGAGTCGTCTTTTCTCTTATAAACAACGGAAACGTCGTCCGTTTCAACATTATGGAAAACGAAGAACTGGTGACCGATGAGGTTCATCTGCATTATAGCTTCCTCAACCGACATGGGAGAGAGCTCAAATTCCTTGGTTCTTACGATAAACTCGGGGTCTTCGTCAAGAACCTCGTCAAGGTCGGGCAAGGTGAATACACCCTCTTTAAGACGCTTTTCGAGCCTCGTTTTATTCTTTCTTATCTGGCGGTCGATAATCTCGACACAGCGGTCCATAGCGTTCTGGAAGCTTGTATCCTCGACCTCAGCACGAAAGATTGTGTTTGCACCGTGAATCGTGATTTCAACGTTATCACGCTCACGCTTACAACTGAACGTTACTGTTGCGGAGGCCTCTGAACCAAAGTATTTGTCCAGCTTTGCAAGTTTCTTTTCAGCCATTTCTTTGGTTGAATCCCAAACATTCATCTGTCTGCCAACAATAGTAATTTTCATCGAATCATTCCTTTCGCATTATATTTAATCAAAAGAGTTTCCTCTTTCTGATTATATTATAGCACAACTTTATTTATTTGTAAATAGTTTATATATAAAAATATCGGCTTTTCATTTCTTTTGTGAAAATTGCACAATGTGAAGCCGACATTTTTTATTATTAATCCTGTTTTTTCACTCCGACGTGAGTGATTATTCCTTCAAGATGAGCGTCGTATCCGTATTCTATGACGTTATACCTGCCGTTTTCATATTCAACGTGGCAAACTGCCGCATTGGGCACCCACTCATACTGTTGCAAGTTATCGAGCGTGTCGCCGTGCCAGAGGCAATTCATAACGCGAATGACCGTTGCGTGCGTGCCTATGAGCACCGTTTTACCCTCGTTCTCCGCAAGTATTTCGGCGAGAGTCGATTTGATTCTTTCAAAAACCTCGGCAATGGCTTCTCCGCCCTCGGGGTGCGCGTTTCCGATATCAGTCTGGAAAATACCGTAGCTCTCCGCATATTTTTCGCGGAGCTCCTCAAAAGTGCGCATTTCCCACTCGCCTGCATTAATCTCGCGCAGACCTTTATTCGTATGCACGCAAAGTCCCAGGCGTTCAGCCGTCGGAAGCACCGTATTGTACGCGCGGCAGAGGTCGCTTGAATATATTTTATCAATATGAAAATCTTTAAGGTACTCGGTAAGGCGTTTCACCTGCTCCTCGCCGACCTCGGAAAGCCCCCAGTCGGTCTGTCCTATAAATATTCTCTTGAAATTTCCTATACTGTTTCCGTGTCTTACTACAATTAATTTTACCATTGTTTTCTCCCTTTTATTTATCTGAGATAAGTATAACACATTTTTTTGCGATATTCAAGATTTTATCCGTTAAAAAGACAAAAAATCTGCACAAGAAAAGCCGAGAAATTCCCGGCTTTTCTTGTTTTAATTCTTTAATTACGATTCAAAATCAGTTGGCTTCAACGGGAGGAAGCTGAGTCTGACCGAGAGTAATTCCGAAAAGGCTTGCAAGATTCTCATAAGCCTCTGCGTTTTCGGGATTAAGCTCGTAATACTCGTTTATCTTTTCTTCAATAGCCGTCTGAGTTTCGGGAGTAATATTCTGTGTAGCCTCCTGAATCTGCTGCGTCATATCTTCGTTTTCCGTAACGACGGTTGTAACCGTGTTAAGACATACGGTTGAGTTAAGGATAGCATCAACGGATTCAACAACGGTTTCCTCGCTCGGGGTCGTGCCCGAAGTGCTCGTCTCCGTAACAATCTCAACAAGACCGTTATAAGCTGCCGCTTCTCTCTCGGCAAATTCCTGTCTTGCCTGAGCTATCTCTTCTTCGGTAGCGCCCTCGGTGCTTACCTGAATGTTCTCAATCTCACTGTAAAGGTTATCAACGTAGGTGTTTACGATATCGGAAACGGTATTCGCATTTTCGTCGTCAGGGGAAATATTATTCGTGATGGCGTTGGAAAGGACCTGCTGGTTGATATCCGAGAAAGCGGGATTATAGGAATCGAAGAGCTGTTCGAATGTATTAGTCATGTCCGAAGAAGAAGGAGTCTCGGGCTCTTCACCGGGTTGTTCGCCGGGGTTCTCGCCGGGGTTCTCACCGGGGTTCTCACCGGGCTGTTCGCCGGGATTCTCACCGGGATTCTCACCGGGCTGTTCGCCGGGATTTTCACCGGGATTCTCGGGACCAGCAGGTGCTTCGGGGAAAATGGGTGTTGCAACAGCCACCTGAAAATCGTTTCCGATTGCGGCAAAATCACTGTTTTGAACGCTCATTACACCGCCTGCACCTACAATAGTTACAGAGAGTAAGAACAGGATTACGTTAATCAAAAATTTGAACATTATTAAATACCTCCTATACTATCTATAATTATTTTGATGGTTGACGCCAAGTTCTTCATATAGTCGGCGTAGCAAATATCGGGGTCGTTCTGAACTGTTTCATTAATCTGGTTTACTATCGAAGGAGTAATGTACTGGCTGAATATATCGTTCTTTACAAGTCCTTCGAGAAGGAGGGGAGGAAGCTCTTTAAGGCAGCTTGTTTCTGCCATAAGGTCCATAGTCTCGCCGATAACCTCAAACTGGTCAAGCATAGCGTTCATATCGGATCCGCCACTGCCCGCAGCTTCAAAGTTTGACATAAGTCCGAGAAGCGAGCTGATAATTTCGGCGCAAAGTCTGCCGTCTTTCTTTTTCTCTTCTTCGGTCCAGTCGTCAAATTCGGTTGCAGCCTGCATCTTTTCGACGGTTACTGCCTTTGATACGAAATTTTCTTTATCAATAAGTCTTGTGGCAACTGCCTTGCCCTCTTCGGAACCCGCAAATCCCGCAAGAAGTGTATTAAGACCTTCAACTGTCATAGTCGTTGATGAATTCTGTGCAAGATAGTGGATAAGGTCGCGTATGGGCGAAACCTTCTTTGCATTTTCGGCAGCCGCAACGTCGATAGCCGAGAAAGTACGCTTTGAAGAATCGTACATATAGGTCGTTCCCTCTACTTCAAGTGTGAAGTAGCCAAGCGAGAGGTCCTCGGAACCGCTTGCAAACGCCATCTGAACCTTTGTCCAGTGTGCGTAGTATGCTAAGAAATTTGCGTAGCCTTCGGGGTCGGTTGAGGCGTAGTTATTAGCTTTCTTTCCGCTTGCCGCGCAGTTCTTAACAAAATTCTTAACAGAAGTCATATTGAAGCTTGCTACGGTGTCGCCCGTTACGCTCTCATAGATATGCTCCATAAGAATATCGTATGCTTCAGCGTCGTCTGCGGGAATCTGAAGCGCGGTGCCGAGCATATCAATACCCGAAGTGAACGCCGTGCTTACGACGGGAGCAAATACCGAAAGTCCCGACATTGAGGAGAGGAGGTCGCCGAGAAGTTTCTTATCGGAAATAAGTGTATTGGGGTCAAACGTTCCGCCTGACATAAGCGTATTGAGTAATCCGCTGTCAACGAATACGACGAGCGTATCCCCTATTGCACCGAGGTCCTTTGAAATAGTTGCCGCGTCAACGGTTTTGTAGTGGTCAACGATACCTGCCGTAAGTCCGCCTACGATATCGTCCTCACCGCTTACCGTGGGAGTTTCAACGTCCTGCATAAGAACGTGTATCGTGTCTGCAAGAACGCTTGAAACAAACGGGTCGGTCGTGAGAACTCCGAGGTCCTCGGAAAGGTTTTTCTGAGATGATTTACCCGACGTGAGCTGAGCCGCCGCACTTACACCGTGTGTAAGGAAAGTCTTCATAACGTCGTCAACGTAAACGACTCTGCCGTCGTCCAAAACGAGTCTGCCACCGAGTCTTACGGTGGAATTCATCAGGTCTTCAAGACCAAGACTTCTGTAAAGCTGAGTCACGAAGCTTTCTTCGTAGGGCTCAACGAAGTGATTGTCGAATACTTCGACAGTCCGGTATATCATACTGTCGTCGGCGTCCGAATTTCTGATACCGTCAGTGGCGGCAGAAAGAACGCCCATAGTGTAGAACACGGGCATAAGCGAGATCCCCAGAACGAGGAACGCGCTCACTGCGCCGGAAACGACGGAGATAGCCTTCTTTTCGGAGCTTTCTCTGAAAAATCCTGCCTTCTTTTGGGCTTTCTTCTCTCTCTCAACTCTCTGTTCGACCATCTCTTCGATTTCGTCGTTATCGGGAGCTTTGTAATTTTCGGCAATAATAGTTTCAACGCTCTTTTCGCCTTGGTTCTGCTCCGCTTCTTCGAGAATCTTCTCATTTTCGCGGATAGCCTCTTTAACTCTCTTCTTTTCGGCTTTTATCTCAAGCCTGAGTTCTTCTTTTTCAGCCTTTTCTTTTCTCTTCTGAATGAATTTGGCAATGAGGTTTACGTGAAGTATACGCAAGAACCAAAGAATGAGGAAAAATACGGTTACGAAAAGCATGGGGCTGAGAAGCGTTGAGCAAAATGCAATCAAAACTTCAACAAGACTCTCCATTCCGGGAATATAGGATGCAAGATTTGCCAAAGCCACGGCTTTGGTCATAATCAACTGGAAGAGTCCGAGTGCCTGTAAAATAAAGGTTAACAAAAAGGCAACGGGAACGCACAAAAGTCTTAAAACGTTTTTAAGCATTGGGCGGAACATCGCCTTTACGATTCCCGAGAGCAAGGACGCTACGAAAATCGCTATAAGAATCCATTGAAAATTCATAAATACCTCCAAAGATTAAGTTGGGTGTCTTGATAATCTATAATATCACATATTCAGGAGAAATTCAAGTGTAATTTCACTTTTTTTGTTAAATATTAAAAATATTGGGACTATTGGAAATTGAGATGTTTGATGCGCTTTTTGATTTTGGATATTTCCCTAACCATTTTTACCGAGTCGCGCAGGACGTTCACCTTGGATTCCCGGTGATTTATGATTTTTGCGGGCATTTCAAAAATGCGGAGCTTCATTTTTTGAGCGATGAGTATAACCTCAAGGTCAAAAGCGAAATTGTTAGTTTGGCAGTGCGAGAAAATCTCTCTTCCGATATCGCCCGCAAACGCCTTAAAACCGCACTGTGCGTCGGATATTTTAATGCCGCCGAAGAGGTTGAGCACCCTGATATAGACCTTAGAGGCGAGTTTTCTTACGGGAGTGTAGCCATCGTAGCCCTCCTTGTGCTTCGCGCGCGAGGCGACGGCTGAGTCGTAATTCTTACCCTCAATCAACGAAACGGCGTCCGCTATGATGTCCGTACCGTACGCGAGGTCCGCGTCCGTGAAAATTACCGTATCGCCGCACGAGGCGAGCACGGCGTGGCGCACTGCACAGCCCTTTCCCTGATTTTTTCCGTAGCCCACGACCTTAACAGACGGCAAGGCGAGCGAATTTACTATATCGGCAGAGCCGTCGCGGCTTCCGTCGTCCGCGAAGATGATTTCAAAATCCCTGCCGTAATGCTTACTCATATATTCATAAAGCGTTTTTGCGGTATCCGCAATTATGGAGCTTTCGTTATACATTGGTACGCAGAGCGAAACTCTCATTTTCCCACTTCCTTTCCGTAAACGAAGATATCAGCCTCGACCTCGGTCGTCAGCGCTCCGAGCGCGAGGAGCTTTTGCATATCCCGCTCGCTCGTGCGGTAGTAATAAGGCGTCATTGAAAACAAATCCCTTATACTCTGCGAGTCGGGCAAATCTATCTTGTACGAGAGCGTATGCTTTTCAAGCAAAGTCATTTCTTTTGGCAAATCCGCACGCATTTCGTTTATATGCACGCTGTCGTATACGGCTTCTTTCAAGCCGTAAAGATGATTTCTTCCCGACGCTACGACGATTAGCTTCCCTCCGTCCTTCAAGATTCGGGAAAATTCGCTCTCCGAGCAGGGTGCAAAAATGCTCGTAACGGCGTCTGCACCGCCATCGCAAACGGGCAAATCGTATATTCCTCCGACGAAGAAGGAAGCGTTTGATATTCCCTCTCTTTTGGCACTTTTGGAAGCCGAAATTATCGCCTCTTTGGACAAATCAAAGCCGTAGGTATGAGCGCCCGTGGCTCTTGCGATATTATTCGTATAATAGCCCTCTCCACAGCCTGCGTCTACGACGAAGGACCGCTCCGAGAGCTCTCCGAGAAGCTCGCAGACCTTGTCCGAAATGGGCTTATAGTATCCGCGGCTTAAAAATTGCGTTCTTGAACGGACGAGGCTCTTACCGTCGCCCCCCGTCGCTCTGCCCGGGCAGAGATTTGCGTGTCCGGATGCTGAAACGTCGAAGCAGTGCCGCTTTTCGCCGTTGCAGAAAAAACTGTTTCCCTCTCTTTTAAGCGGACGGCGGCAGACGGGACAGGTCAAAATGTCGTTTGTGTTTATATCCATAAATTCTCCGTTATATTTTGTCTACTTTTTCATTTTATACCTAATATGTGAATTTTTTTTGAACAAAAGGCATAAAAAGACACTTTTTGACTAAAAGATAAATTATTTTTCAAAATTGTGTTGTCTAAATGTGGCTTTTAGTTTATAATAGGTATATATCATTATTTTGAAGGGGGTGCAGCCGTGTACGGATTTTTGTGCGCTGAGCTCGGAAAACTGAATATTGAACTCGTTTCCGCACTCCGCCTTGACGAGTGCACCGTAAAACGTCCGTATCTGCTGAACCGTTTTGGAATTGCGGACGGCTCGGTCATTATTTTCGCCGTTCCCTATCTTACAGAGGTAAGCGCAGGCGAGCGCAACATATCCTCATACGCGGTGAGCAGGGATTATCACCTCTTTTTCGCCTCGCTTAAAGACGAGCTTTTGGGTAAACTGCGCGAGCGCTATCCCGAAAACAAATTTGCGATTTTTTCCGACCATTCGCCCATTGACGAGATAGAGGCGGGTGCGCGCGCGGGACTCGGGGTAATCGGTAAAAACCACTTGCTTATAACCGAAAAATACTCGTCGTACGTATTTATCGGCGAGATAGTTACCGACGCGCTTCTTCCCTCTTTTGCAAGAGATGCGGAACACTGCGAAAACTGCGGACAGTGCCTTCGTGCCTGTCCCGTTAATACGGATATTTTCCTCTGTCTTTCGTCTCTCACGCAGAAAAAGGGCGAGCTTACAAAGAGAGAGGGCGAGCTCATAAAGGCGAGCGGCTGCGCTTGGGGGTGCGACATTTGCCAAGAGGTCTGCCCTCACACAAAAAAAGCCGTAAGAAACGGAACGATTTACACCGGCGTAGAATTTTTTAAGCCCTCGACGAAACCCGTGCTTCGCAGTGAGGACGTTGAAAATATGAGCGAAACGGAATTTTCCGAACGCGCTTATTCGTGGCGCGGAAAGCAGACTATAATACGAAACCTCAAAATACTTGAAAAATTATAGAAAGGAGAGATTATGGTACATTACATATACGGCCCTGCGGGCTCGGGCAAAACTTATGCGGTTATGAAGTATCTCGCAGTCGATGCAAGGCAAGGAAAAAGAGCTTTTCTGATAGTTCCCGAGCAGGAAACCGTCGCCATGGAAAGAGCCGTTATTTCCTCGCTTGACGAAAGCGCACAGATGAATGTCGAGGTGCTCAATTTCTCCCGTCTGTGCAACAAGATTTTCAGGACCTACGGCGGAATTTCGTATAATTTTGCGACGAAGCCGCTCAAAGCCCTCGTAATGTGGAATACGCTCCGCGAGCTTTCACCCATGCTTGAAGAATACCGCGTGGGCGATGCGAGCGACTTTTCGCTCACTCAAAAAATGCTCTCCGCAACAAATGAGCTGAAAGCGTATTGCATCTCGCCCGAAAAGCTTGAGATGACCACCGAAAAAATTGACGAGTCGAGCTCGTCGTACAAAAAGCTCCGCGACATTTCCCTTATTTATTCGGCGTACAATTCACAGCTATGCGAATATTTTTCAGACGCTTCCGACGATATTTCAAAAGTGCTTGAACTCCTTAAAACAAACGACTTTTTTGCGGGCACAAACGTCTATATCGACTCATTTGCGGGCTTTACGAAGCAGGAGTTTGAACTGATTTCAAAAATCGGCGAGCGCTGCGATGAGTTGTACATAACGCTCCCCTTGCCCACGCCCGCGGACAACTCCATTCATCTTGAAAGTTTAAGGCAGACTCTGTCGAGGCTCAAAAAGCATCTTTTGGGCTGCACCTTTGACGAAACTTATCTTACCGAAAATCACAGGACGGACTCCCGTCAACTCAAATATCTGCAAGAAAATATCTGGAATTTCAACGCAGGCTCTTACGCATTTGCAAAGGACGAGGAGAGCGATATTACGCCGTATCTATGCGACACGCCCTATTCCGAGAGCGACGTCGCGGCAAGCGAGATTTGCCGTGCGGTAAGGGGCGGTGTGAAATACGGCGAGATAGCCGTAATTCTGCGAAACAGTGAAAAATACCGCGGTATTCTCGACATCTCTCTTGAAAAATACGGTATTCCCTATTATTTCAGCGAAAAGACCGACCTTATGGCTAAACCGCTTGCAAAATACGTTTTCAGCGCGCTGAAAATCAAAGAGAGCAACTGGCGCGCGCAGAACGTTCTGGCGTTTCTCAAATCTGGATTTTGCAACATTGACCCATACGATATAGATATTTTCGAAGATTACGTAACAACTTGGAACATAAACGGAAACAAATTTTTCGGCGAGAGCTGGACGATGAACCCCGACGGTTACAGTGCGAGATTTACCGAACGCGCACAGAGGATACTCAAAACCGCAAACGCGGTCAAAGACGCCTTGGTTCCCCCGCTTGCACTCTATTTTGCAAGGCTTGACGCATCGAACAACGTAAAGGAAATGTGCCGTGCGACGATAGATTTTCTGAAAGACTCGCAGATTACCGAAAAGACGCGCGAAAGCTGCAGGGCGCACCTCGCCGCAGGCAACAAAAAGAGTGCTGACGAGGATATGAAGCTATATTCGCTGACCTTGAATATTCTCTACGACCTTTCAAACACCTTCGGCGACAGGCAGTTCAGCTTTGAGGAATTTTCCTCTGCGCTCTCACTGATGTTCGGCGAGAGCGACATAGGCACAATTCCCACCTCGGCGGACGAGGTGATGATAGGCTCTGCATCGATGATGCGTACGGGAAAGATTAAAGTCGCCATTGTTATGGGGCTTAACGAGGGTGAGTTCCCCGCTTCCGTAAAGGACAGCGGAATTTTCACGGACCGCGACAAAGAGCTCCTCGAGGGGCTTGACCTCACGCTTTCTGCAAGCACAAGTATTAAAACCTCGGAAGAGCTCTTCTTCGTGTACAGAGCTTTAAGTGCCCCGAAGGACAGGCTTATCCTCACCTGCTCTGCGCTTTCCTCCGACGGAAGCACGCAGAGGCAGTCGATAGTATTTGACAGGGTGCGCTCGCTCTTCAAGTCGCTTCCCGTAATCAAAGAAAGCACACTTTCTCCGCTTGACAAGGTGTGGAATATTGAGAGCGCAAAGGACGCTTATTCTTCGATTAAAAACAGCAAAAATGCCCGCGCGGTAGCCGAAATCATCGAAAACAGCGAGGGTGGCGGCGCATTTTTATCGGGGCTTGATATTCCGCTTTCACAAAAGGAATGCAGGGTATCTCCCGAAATCGCAAGCACCGTTTTCGGCAAGAGGCTATCGCTGACTCAATCAAGGCTTGAAAAATACGTTCTCTGCGGATTTGACTACTACTGCACCTACGTGCTCGGACTTCGAGAGAGTAAACGAGCCGTGCTCGGACTTAACGATATAGGAACTTTCATTCACTACATTCTCGAAATGTTCGTGCGCGAGATAAGTGCGGACGGCAAACTAAATCTTACGGTAACGAACGAGGAAATTGAAGAAATCCTCTCGCGCACCGTAAAAAAGTATCTCTGCGAGCTTCTTGGCGAGGAGTATTCCATCTCCAACAGAACAAAGCACCTTTTCGAGCGTCTTAACAGACTTTCGTTTATGATAGCTAAAAGTCTTATCGAGGAGTTCAAGGAAAGCGATTTCTTCCCCGAATTTTTCGAGCTGAAGGTCGGAATGGGAGACGGCGGTATCAAGGCTCTTGAATTTGAACTTGCCGACGGCTCGACGGTTGCTCTGCGCGGTATTGCCGACAGAGTTGACACGTACAGGCGCGACGGCGACGTTTATATCCGCGTCGTTGACTACAAGACCGGAAGCAAGGAGTTCAAATTTGACGAGCTCAAAGAGGGACTTAACACCCAGCTTTTAATATATCTGTTCTCTATCTGCTATTCCGGCGACGAAGCAACAAAGGCAAAATTCGGTTGCGAGGGCAACGGGAAGCTCATTCCCGCGGGTATTCAGTATCTCTCCTCAAACGCCCCCACCGTTTCGGTAACGCAATTTTGCGAGAGCGACCGGATTGAGCAGATGATTACGGACGAATTTACGCGAAGCGGACTTTTATCCTCGGACGAGGAAATTCTGCGCGCGATAAATCACGACCTGAATCCCAAAATAGTTTCAAAAGTAAAAGTAAACGATGACGGCGGAGTATCGGGCAAGGAGCTCGTGGACGAGGGCGGATTTGAAAAAATCTACACGATGCTTGCCGACACCATCATAGAAATAGCGAACGAAATGAAAGACGGAAAAGCGAGTGCCGACCCGCTTCGCAAGGGCGACGCATCTCCCTGCCGTTATTGCAAAATGAAGTCGATTTGCCGAGCAAAGCAAGAAAGGGGTGGCAGATAATATGAGCAGAAATTGGACACCGAAGCAAAAGCTTGCCATAGAAACGCGCGGCAAAACACTGCTCGTTTCCGCTGCCGCAGGCTCCGGAAAGACCGCCACGCTTACGGAAAGAATAGTGCGTGCGCTGACAGACGAAAACAGTCCGTCAAGCATTGACAAAATGCTCGTCGTTACCTTCACTCGCCTCTCCGCTTCCGACTTAAAGCGAAAAATATCAGAGGCGATATCGGACGAGATTAAGAAAAATCCCACGAGCCTTTATCTCTCAAAGCAGTTGGTTCTTCTTGAAAGTGCGAATATCTGCACGATAGACTCTTTTTATCTCGATATAGTCCGCTCAAACTTCCAGCGTCTTTCTCTGCCCTCAAACTTCCGCCTGGCCGACGAGGGAGAGATGGCTCTGCTCCGCAAAGAAGTAATGGACGGGATAATCGAGGAGCACTACGACCTCTCAAACGATGAAAACGACGATTTTCTCTCTTTCGTCGAGAATTTTACGAGTGCAAAGAAGAGCGACACGCTCTCCGATATTTTTCTTGACTTACAAAACAAGCTATCCTCGCGCACCGAGGGCACGGACGCCGTGCTTTCACTGGCAGAAGAGCTCAGAGCCGACGCAGGCAGAGAGTTTTTTGAGAGCAGGCAGGGCAAAATAATACACGCCTATCTCTTGGGTGCTGTGCGCTCGTACCGCGACGCGCTCACGCGTTGCTGTGATGTCGTCATCGCGTCCTCCGCCGAAGCAAAAAGACTGTATTTTCCCGCATTCGCCTACGAAAAGACTTTTCTTTGCGAGCTATGCGAGGTACTTGACAAGAAGAGCTACTCGCTCGCAAAGGAGAAAATGCTCTCCTACAACAAACAGGCTCTCGGCAAGCTTTCGGCAGATTACAAAACCGACGAAATTTTGATGTGCGTAAATCTGCGGAATGAAGAATCGTCATTTATCACGAAATCCCGCGACAAGTTCTTTTCGTTTGACGAAGACGGCATAAAATCCTCTATGGAAAAGACCGCCGACATTCTCACCTCACTTCACAGAATACTCTCCGAATTTGAGGAGCGTGCGCTCGAAGAAAAGATTAAGCGCCGTGCCTTCGGATTTGACGACATAAGATACTTCGCCTACCGTCTGCTTGCAAACGGGGACGGCTCGCCGAGCGATATCGCACTCGCATACAGAGAGCAGTTTGACGAGATATACATTGACGAGTATCAGGACGTCGATGCCATGCAGGACAGAATATTCAGCCTCATTTCCCGTCCCGACAACAGATTTATGGTCGGCGATATCAAGCAGAGCATTTACAGCTTCAGAGGTGCCGACCCCGATGTTTTCGCAGGCTATAAAAAGGCGTTTCCTCCCATTGATTTTGGCACGGACGGTGAAAACGCACTGATATTTATGTCAAACAATTTCCGTTGCGACGAGAACATTATAAAATTTACAAACAAGGTATTTTCATTCCTTTTCGGAAACTGCGGAAAGAGCATCGAATACACTCCCGAGGACGATTTGATATTTTCAAAATCCGAGCCCGAGAGAACGCTGCCCTCACCCAAGGTCAAAATTGCCGTCATCACCGACGAGCTCGGCAGAAACAGAGAAAAGAGCGAGGACGGCGGCGACGCGATAAATCCCGAGGCTATCTGGATAGCAAATGAAATAAACAGACTTATAAAATACGAAAAGAAAGCGGACGGCACGCCCATTCAGCCGAGAGATATCGCAATTCTTATGCGCTCGACCTCGCCCGCATCCGATATTTCAAGGGCGCTCGGAACGCTCGGAATACCGTGCTCGGACAACTCGAAATACGACCTTTTTGAAACTCCCGACGTACTGCTCGCCCTCTCGCTTCTCTCCACGGTGGACAATCCACACAGAGATATTCCGCTGACGGCTACGCTCTACTCGCCCGTATTTGCATACACCATGGACGACCTTATCACAATACGCACAAGTGCCGACTCGTCTATGTCGCTTTTCGAGGCTCTGCGCGATTATGAAAATTGCGAGGGTGCCGACGGCTCGATAGTAGAAAAAAACCGCCGCTTTACGGAAAAACTGACTCATTACCGCGCACTCGCGGCGTCGCTTCCCATTGACAAGCTCTTAAATCACATTTACAAAGACCTCTCTCTTAATTCTTTTGAGAACCCAAACAGGAAAAATCTCACAAGGCTTTACGAGATGGCGAGAAAATTTGAGGCAGGCTCGTTTAAGGGACTTAACAATTTTATCGCGTACATAAACGAGCTTATTGAAAACGACAAAGTACCTTCACTTACCTACGAGGATGCGGACGCCAACACCGTACAGATGATAACCGCTCACAAGTCCAAGGGGCTTGAATTCCCCGTTTGCTTTATCTGCAACGCACAAAGCAGATTTAACATGGAGGACACGAGGCTCAATATGCTCTATCATCAGAGTGCGGGAATTGCCCTGAAGCTCGCTTATGCGGGGGGCATGGCACAGCTTACCACTCCGATGTGCGAGGCGGTTGCACAGCAGATTGAGGACAGTCAGCTTGAAGAGGAAATGCGAATACTCTACGTCGCCCTCACCCGCGCAAGAGAAAGACTTTATATCACGGGCAAATCAACCTCAAAGCTTGAAAAGCTCGATGAAAAGGCGCTTTTAACTAACTACTTCGCAAGCGATTTTGAGGTGCGAAACTGCAAGAACTGGCTTTCGATGATTCTCGCCTCGATTTATCCACTTGAAAGCGGGGACAGTTACACCTTCGAGTCATACGACAAGGGCGAAATTGAATTTGATTACGCTCCGCCCGTACTTAGCGACGGCGAGAGCGAAGAGGACAAAGTAGAGCCCGAATACGGCGCAGACGAACTGAAAGAAAGATTTGCTTACTCCTATCCGCACGCTCACCTGTCAAAGCTTCCCGCCAAGCTTTCGATTTCAAAGCTGACTCCCACGGTGCTTGACGATATGGACAGCGATGCGGAAACGCTCGAAGCCTTTGACGAGGCGAAAATACTTGAAATTGAGGAGTTTTTCGAGAGTAAACAGAGAACGACCTCCGCGGAACGCGGAACGGCGACTCATCTGTTTTTACAGTTCTGCGACTTTGAGAATGCCGAGAAAAACGGAGTCCAAGCCGAGCTTGAACGCCTTACCGAAAGCAAGTTCATATCTCCCGAGATAGCAAAGCTCATAGATTTGTCGCAAATCAAAAAGTTCTTTGAAAGCAAGTTTTACTTGGATTTCAAGAGAGCAGACAAGGTATACCGTGAAACCCGTTTCAACATTCTCCTGCCAGCCTCTCATTTTACAAAGGACGAGGAGTTCGCTGCCGATATTGAGAACGAGGAGATACTCGTTCAGGGTGTTATCGACCTGTTTTACACAAACAGCGACGGAAGTATAGTCCTCTGCGACTACAAGACCGACTATCTGACTCCGACTGAGCTTTCCGACGAAGGTCTGGTTATCAAAAAGATGACCGAGCGCCACGGCACTCAGCTTCGCTATTACTCGATGGCGATAGAACGTCTTATGGGCAAAGCTCCGGACAAAACCGTTATCTATTCTCTGCCATACGGCGAGAGCGTGATTATTGAAATATAGGTATACAAAAACCCCACTATACCCGAGTATAGTGGGGATATTTTATTTGATCATTTTATATCGATAATTCCTCGTCTTACTCTCATCTGAGCTTTCATACGGAGTTCGGTATTGAGTATCTTCTTGCGAAGACGAATGGACTTTGGCGTAACCTCAATGAGCTCGTCCTCGTTGATATACTCGATGGCTTCTTCAAGCGAGAAAATCTTGGGCGGTGTAAGAAGAAGCTTTTCATCAGCGCCCGTCGAACGAATTGCGGTAAGGTGCTTTTCCTTGCAGGGGTTTACCGCGATATCGTCATTTTTGGGATTTTCGCCGATAATCATACCCTCGTAGACCTTGGTCTGCGGTCCGACAAATAGGTGTCCTCTTTCCTGCGTGTTGTAAAGGCCGTATCTCGTGGTTTCGCCGTTTTCGGAAGCGATAAGGCAACCTGTAAATCTCATAGTTACCTCGCCCTTATAAGGCTGATAGCCGTCGAAGAGAGTATTGATAAGTCCCTCACCTCTTGTATCCGTCAAAAATTCGGAGCGATAGCCGAAAAGGCAACGTGAAGGAATGGAGTATTCGACTCTCATTCTGTTTCCGATGGGTACCATCTCGATAAGATCGCCCTTACGTCTGCCGAGCTTTTCAATTACCGAGCCGACGTAATCGGTGGGCACGTCAAGCGTTACTCTTTCCATTGGCTCACACTTGACGCCGTTTATTTCCTTATAAAGCACTCTTGGATTGGAGCACATAAGCTCAAAGCCCTCGCGGCGCATGGTTTCGATAAGTATCGAAAGGTGCATTTCACCTCTGCCCGCAACCTTAAAGGAGTCGGTTGTGTCGCCGTCGCTCACGCGCAAGGACACGTCCTTGAGAAGCTCGCGGTAAAGTCTTTCACGAATCTGACGCGACGTTACGAATTTACCCTCCTGTCCTGCCAAGGGACTGTCGTTTACGGAAAAGGTCATTTCCATTGTGGGCTCGCTGACCTTAACAAATTCAAGAGGTTCTATGCAAGTAGTTGAGGTAATGGTATCTCCTATCGTGATATTTTCAGCTCCGGAGAAGCAAACGATATCTCCGATGCTTGCACTCTCAACCTCAACTCTGTTAAGACCGTCTATCTGATAAAGAGAGATAATCTTTGCTCTCTTGGGAGCAGCTTTTGAATGGTAGTTTGATATCATTACTTCCTGTCCCTGCTTTATCACTCCACGCTCAACGCGTCCGATACCGATGCGTCCTACGAAATCGTTATAGTCGATAGAGGAAACGAGGAGCTGAAGGTCGCCCTGCTCGTCGCCCTCGGGAGCGGGAATGTATTCGAGAATTTTATTGAAAAGCGGCTTTAAGTCAACGCCCTTGACGTCCATATCGTCGCTTGCCGTGCCCGCTCTGCCCGAGCAGAAAAGCATGGGGCTGTCGAGCTGTTCGTCGCTTGCACCGAGGTCGATAAGAAGTTCAAGAACTTCGTCGATTACCTCGTTGATTCTCGCGTCGGGCTTATCGATTTTGTTAATAACGACGATAACTTTGTGATTGAGTTCAAGCGCTCTTTGAAGCACGAAACGCGTCTGAGGCATAGGTCCCTCTGCCGCATCGACGAGCAAAATAACGCCGTTTACCATTTTGAGAATACGCTCAACCTCGCCACCGAAATCCGCGTGTCCGGGAGTGTCTATAATATTTATTTTAACGCCGTTATAATTAACTGCGGTGTTCTTTGCGAGAATCGTAATTCCTCTTTCTCTCTCGAGGTCATTTGAGTCCATTACTCTTTCCTCGGTAGCCTGATTTTCGCGATAGATACCGCCCTGCTTGAGAAGCTGGTCAACGAGCGTCGTTTTACCGTGGTCAACGTGCGCGATAATGGCGATATTTCTTAAATCCTCTCTAACCACTTTTTTCCCTCCGTGAGTTATAATATAAAGTAAAAAATTAACCTAATTATTATAACACTTTTTTATTAAATATAATATAGTAATTTTTACGGTATTTTTGATAAATTTTTATATTTTTTTGTGTTTTTTGACAAGAATTATATTTGACAGAGGCATAAAAGTATGCTATAATTAAATAAACACGACATTTTGTGAAAGGATTTTTATGAGGTCTTACATAAAAGCATTGATTTTTGACCTTGACGGAACGCTGGCGGACACAATTCCCGCAATCGCCGAAGCCGTCAATATGACGCTTTCCGAGCTTTCTTTGCCCGAGAGAAGCATTCAGGAGATTAAAACCTTTATCGGTCAAGGTCCAAGGCACCTTATCTCCGAATCAATACCGAAATCCGTACGCGACGCCGACCCGGGAATTGTTGACAGAGCGCTTCCACTTTACGATAAAATGTACGCAAAGACCTATATGCAGACCGACAGGCTTTACAGCGGCATGGAAAACGCTTTGATTGAGCTTTCAAAATATTATAAAATCGCCGTGCTTTCAAACAAGCAGGACGAATACGTAAAGGCGCTCGTATCCGCTCTTATCCCCGCGGGAATTTGCGAGGTGGCACAGGGCTCCGTTGACGGCATTCCCGCAAAGCCCACGCCGACTCTCGCTCTCCGCATAGCCGAAAGGCTCGGTATAAATCCGTGCGAGTGCATGCTCATAGGCGACAGCGTTACCGATATTCTGACCGCGGAAAACGCAGGATTTGATATTCTTTCGGTTTCTTGGGGCTACACCTCAAAATCCAAATTGCTGTTCAAGGGAGCGCAGGATATCGTCAACACACCCGATGAATTAGTTGAATATTTTCAGTAAGGAAGGAAAAATTTATGATTGAAAATTCAAAGAAAAATTTATACTTGAAGATAGGCGTAACCGCCTTTTGCGTCGTTACCGCGGCACTCGCACTATGGGCGCTTGACTGGGACATTCTTTTCTTCATTAAAGACCACGTTCGCAACTCGGTGCTTGACGTTGTCGTTCCGTTCTACACGAAGCTCGGCAACAGCGGTATTCTCTCGATTATTACGGGAGTTGTTCTTCTCTTCTTCAAGAAAACGAGAAAATGCGGCGTTGCGATTTTGCTCGCGCTTCTCGGCGGTCTGCTTATAGTAAACTGGACGATAAAGCCCATCGTGGCACGTCCCCGTCCTTGCAGCTTTTATCCCGAGTTTCTCACTCTCGTGAGCAAGCCCTCGGAGTATTCATTCCCCTCCGGTCACACCGTTTCCGCGTTTGCGGCGGCTGTTCCGCTCTTTAAGTATCACAAAAAAGCGGGCATCGTTGCCATCGTACTCGCCGCACTCATGGGACTTTCCCGTCTTTACGTTTTCGTTCATTTCCCCACCGACGTATTTATGGGCTTCGTAATCGGAAGCGCAATCGCTATGGGCGTTTGCTTCGGTGTTGACAAGCTTTATCCCCGAGTTGAAGCACTCATTGCAAAGAAAAAAGCTTAATACATAATAAAAAATCTCTGCTTTATCAGAGTGTTCGTAAGACAGTTAATAGAGCAAAAGGCGTGACGAAAGAGGTCACGCCTTTTGCTCTAAACGGATATTCGGAAAGCAGCGTAAGGGATACAGTACCTTGTTCGTAACGCTGCGGCACAGACCGTCACGAACACTCAGGCACCCGGGCTGTCAGTCTCACAAAGCGCACATATGGGGCTTGTCCGTACAGAAGTGCGCCCTTGTAGCTGTTCGTCAGTCAATTTCCCGCCCTGTTCTGATATAATATCCCTCTTGAATTGCTGAGAATGTTGCTATGGCGCATATAATGACAGCGCTGTATTTTAATTCGACAAAATACAGTGTAAGAGGCAGTAAAAACAGAAGCAAACCTGTTATTTTATTCATTATAGTATGTTCGACTATAATCCTTTTCCGGCAAATAAGCCCCAATGTAACATTAGTAATTTTGATAATTGCAATAAAAGCAATCCACAGCCATAGCCATTTGGGTATATGCATGACCGGTAATACTTTTATCAGACATACCGCTGCAAATATACAATCAGCGATGGTATCCAATTGTGCGCCAAACTTGCTGTCAGTATTTGTTCTCCTTGCGACCATTCCATCAAGCATATCAGACAATCCGCAAAGCAGATACATAGTATAAAACCAAGTTGAAAATGCAGGTGAAAATAACATCAATATACTGAACAGAATGCGGCTGCCGGTAATTATGTTTGCCATATAGATTTTCCTTTTACAAATCGACAACTTCCAGTTTGCCGGTTTATTCGATTTCATATTATAACGTAACAGGACAAAATACAAGAACAGTCTCAGCAACGCAAGCTGCTGAGGCTGTTAACTATTTTATGAGCACCGCGCTTGCGCCGAGATTTTTAAGTTTATCAGAACAGCATTCCAATCAATTTTTCGGCAGTTGCGCCGTAGTCGCTGTCGTTTTGGATAACGTAGTCACAAATTTCCTCATTTCTTTTTTCGTCATCGATGGAAATTATGCGGTTAACCTTGTCCTCGTTGTCGCTGTTCTTTTCAAGAATTGATGAAAGAAGAGCTCTTTTATCCCTCTTGACGTAGACGGTAACGACGTCCTTATAATGAGTTTTGAGCGACATCGCTCCGCAGATATCCATAATCGCAAGCACTATCTTACCGTTTCCGATTATCGTATCAACGTCTGCCCTCTTTGAGCCGAAGCCGTGCCCTGCGTACATTGTGGACTCAAAAAGCTCGCCACGCTCTATCATATCAAAAAATTCGGTCTTATCCACGTAGTTATACCAATCGTCCTCACTCTTGGCGGTGGGGTCAATGGTCGTGTAGCTGAGCAATTTTTCAAATTTATCGCACTTGCTTAGCATCTCGCCTGCGAGCTTGGTTTTTCCAGAGCCCGAGGGACCCACGAGTGCCACTATCGAGGGATTTTTATAGTCGTTCTTGACTGCCGAGTAGCTCGTGCTTATAACCTCAACGAGCTTCAAAAATTCGTCGTAGTTATTCACCGCGAGCATTCCCGTAGCACTCTGATTCCAAGGACGCCGCATCAAAATCGGGTACGCCGCATTCGAGCTGAAAACGTTGTGCATACCGTCGTCGAGAAGAATATCGACGTTGAGCTTGTCCTTGCGCGAGCCCATATAGATATTTTCGGGAGGTATTTCGGGAAATTCTTTGAGGATTTTCTCGGCTCTGATACCCATAAATTTGGGCACTATCGAGGTGCAGATAAAGACCTCGGTTATCTGTGAAAGCTTTCTCACAAACTCCTTTGCTCCCGCTATCACGGGCTGAGTTCTGAAAAAATCGGGGTCATCAAAATATTCAAAGATAACGTCCGCGCGCGTGCCGAGCTTGCCCCAACGGTCAACCTCGTAAATGCTGAGCGGCGGATCAAATTTGTATTTTTCATTTGCGAGCCTTATCGCATAAGGGACACATTCAAGCAAAACGTCGTCAACGTCAAGTGCTGTGGACATTCTGAATCTTCTGCCCATAAATATACCTGCCTTTCCCTTTTTTCGTATTATTATTGTATCATAAAGCCTTGAAATTTGCAAGTGAAAAAGAATTTTTTTTTCGTTTTTACTTTGCGCGGGTGATAACTTCGACTATGCTTTCCTCTTTGTAGTCATACACAAATGTCGGGCACTCCCCACCCATCTGTACCGTATAAAGCACGTTTCCCGACTCGTCGAGCGACGCGTCAAAAATAAAGCCGCAGTGTATCTCACCTCTGTGGCGAAATCTTACGAAATCGCGTTTTTTATATTTAGCAGACTCGGGATATGAATCCTTTGGAGCTTTTCTCTTAAAAAGATTTAACATTTCATCACCTCTTATAGTCATTTTAACATATCTTATTCAAAATTACAAGATAATTATTAATTTTGACAATATTCTATTGATTTTTTTGTGTTTTTGGTATATAATAAAGTATCATACATGGGCTCGTAATGGTTTCGACGGGGATTTTGAGGTATGATAAGCGTGGCGAGCCGAGTAATCTCGATAACTGCTCAAACTTAAAATTAAACGACAACAATACTGTTGCTATGGCTGCCTAATTGACGCCTCTTGGGGCATCAATTAGCAGTGCTGTAACCTGCGGGTTACCCGTTCCTCTGCAAAGTACCGCGATTGCAGACTGAGCGTGATTTTGGCGGTGAACTTGCACCGGCGGTTGCACTTGAACCGGTCAAGCACAAAAGTGCTACCTGACTGTACGGGGTTTGTCAGTTGACGCCGTATAGTGGGAAATAATAAAAACTGACTGCCCACGGAGAAGGTCATATCAAGAGGTTTTCGGACAGGAGTTCGATTCTCCTCGAGTCCACCATAAAATCCAAGTCGCAAGACTTGGATTTTCATTTGTGGCTCATGAGCACTTGTAAAAGACTACTTCTCATAAGGATAAAATACCCCGACAGACAAAAAATCTGTCGGGTTTTTCATATAATAACTTTGAACTAAATGTTCGAAATTAAACTGCTCCATAGTTTCAAACATTTTGTTATTTTGTAGGTTGCCCCGCCGCTACGCGCGGGACGCCCGCTTTTGAAAAAGCGAGGCAAAACAATCGCTTGGGTGCGGTGCGGACACATCAAATGTAGGGGGCGACGTCCTCGACGCCCCGTTTTTCAACATTTGCAGGGCACGGTG
>JBJDZG010000007.1:0-17656 GCA_051867875.1 Eubacteriales bacterium | reverse complement strand
CGCACACCTTAACCGTAGGGGGCGACGTCCTCGACGCCCCGTTTTTCAACATTTGCAGGGCACGGTGCGCACACCTTAACCGTAGGGGGCGACGTCCTCGACGCCCCGTTTTTCAACATTTGTAGGGCACGGTGCGCACACCTTAACCGTAGGGGACGACGTCCTCGACGCCCCGCCTCGCATTCGCACGGGCGCACGCGCGATAACCGTAGGGACCGGCGTCCCCGACGGTCCGTTTTGTAGCACAAACAACATAATTGCCGAAAAAACATTTAATAATTTGATATGTTTCCACACGTCAACAATTCCGCGCTTTTCGGGGCGTCGAGGACGTCGCCCCCTACTGATTATGTCATAAAATCAACGCGGAGCAAAACAACATAATGGGTGCGCGAGTGTTTGTTTGATATCAATAGCCGTGAGGATACCAAGACTCGTTAGCCGCTTTTTTCTTTGACGCGAAAGGCCCAAAGAAAAAAGCTAACAAAAAAGAAATGCCGAGTGAGAGTTTCGCTCTCTGCGGAGAGCGAGGCGGGGCTACGCGCCCCGCCGCCCGCACCCGCTTTTGAAAAAGCGGGGCAAAACGCCCGTTTGGGTGCGGTGCGAACACAGCAAAAAAATGAGGGCAAGGCAAGTGCTTTTGTTTTATCCTACAAAAATTTCTTTGATTTGATATTTCGGCTCGCAGGTTACGTTAAGCCCCAACTTGCGAAGGACTTCCATATCGGCACTCGGAAGCATTACCGTTGAATGAATATCGCAGGACGCGAGCTTCGGGAGCTGTTTGAGTGCGTGAGCCGCGGTTGCCGAGGTATGTGCGGAGATAGAGAGTGCTATCAGTATCTCGTTGACGTTCAGCTTTGTATACGTTCTCGAAAGGTACTGGCATTTCAGCTTTTGCACGGGCTCGATTACCTCGGGAGCGAGCAGGTGAATCTCGTCGGGGATTCCCGTTATCTCTTTAAGTGCGTTGAGGAGCATAGCCGAAACGGATTCAAGCAAATCCGTGGATTTACCCGTAACAATTCTGCCGTCGGGAAGCTCGATAGCACTTGCGGGCACTCCGCTCTCGGCGCTCTTTTGCTTGGCATAAGAAACCACCCTACGGTAGTCCTTGCTAATTCCCGCCTGTTGCATCAGGAGCTCGATTTTCTCCACCGCGTTCCGATTTCGCTCCGTATCGTCCTCTCTGCACGCGCAGAGTGCGTCATAATAACGGCGCGCTATTTCCCTTTTCGATGCCTCTGCTACCGATTCGTCGTCAACTATGCAATTACCTGCCATATTGACACCCATATCGGTTGGCGAAGAATAGGGAGAATTTCCGTAAATTCCCTTGAAAATCGCGTCAAGCACGGGGAAAATCTCAACGTCGCGGTTATAGTTCACCGCGAGCTCACCGTATTTTTCAAGGTGGTAAGGGTCTATCATATTTACGTCGTTAAGGTCGGCGGTTGCCGCCTCATAAGCGAGGTTTACGGGGTGGCGCAGAGGTTTATTCCATATCGGAAAGGTTTCAAACTTGGCGTATCCCGCCTTGATTCCGCGCTTATTATCCGAGTAGAGCTGAGAAAGGCAGACCGCCATTTTCCCGCTTCCGGGACCGGGACCTGTAACCACAATCAGCTCCTTTTCGGTCTCGATATATTCGTTTTTACCGTAGCCATCGTCGCTGACGATTTTATCGACGTTTGAGGGATAGCCCGCTATTCTGTAATGGTGGTATACCTTAACTCCGAGCTTTACAAGCTTGCGTTCAAATTTCGCAACTGCTGAATTTGCGCCCTCAAAGCGGGTGAGCACGACGCTTCCGACGAACAGTCCGACACCGCGGAATGCGTCGATAAGCCGTATCACGTCAAGGTCGTAGGTAATTCCGAGGTCACCGCGGATTTTATTTTTCTCAATATCGTCGGAGTTTACGGCGATTACTATTTCCGCTCTGTCTTTTAATGCAAGAAGCATTTGAAGCTTACTGTCGGGCTTAAATCCGGGAAGCACTCGCGACGCGTGATAGTCGTCGAAAAGCTTACCGCCGAATTCAAGATAAAGCTTACCGCCGAATTTCTCTATTCTGTCCTTGATATGCTTCGACTGCATATCAATATATTTTTCGTTATCAAAACTGATATTCATAATCCTATCCGTTATCCGTTATTTGATTTGAAGGCTCTTTCCATATCCCTCTTTGCGGAATTTCGTGCCATATCCTCTCTTTTATCGTAGAGCTTCTTGCCTCGGCACAGTCCTATTTCGACCTTTACTCTCGAATTTGAGAGGTAAACTTCGAGGGGTACGAGTGCATAACCCTTTTGTGCTACAAGCCCGAAAAGTTTAAGTATCTCTTTTTTATGCAATAGAAGCTTTTTCGGTCTGAGTGGGTCTTTATTATAAATATTTCCCTGCTCGTACGGGCTTATGTGCATACCGACGACGAAAACCTCGCCGTCTTTTATATCACAGTATGCTTCCTTTATATTTACTTTTCCCGCGCGAATGCTCTTGACCTCGGTGCCGAAGAGCTCCACGCCTGCTTCGTATTTTTCCTCGACAAAATAATCATGATACGCCTTTTTATTCTGCGCGATTATCTTCACCGAGGTGTTTTTACTGTCTGCCATAATTACTCCGTATATTTCGTCAGCTTTTCGTAAGCTACTCTCGATTCGCCGTCAAGCAAGTGAATCGTACCGCAATATTCAAAGCCGTTTCTTTCAAGCATTTTTCTCATGGGCATATTGCCCGAATGGGTATCGACTCTTATGCTCTCATAGCCGTTCTCATTTGCGTAGGTGTGCAGGAATTTAATGATTTCCTCAGCCACACCGCGTCCTCTGTAAGGGCTGTCGATGGCTATTCTGTGAAAAGCGATATACTCTCCGTTTCCTATCCACGAACCGCAATAAATCTTCTTATAAGTGGGCTCTCCGTGAAGCATAAGTGCGAAGGTTGCAACAATCTGCTCGCCATCAACTGCCACAAATCCTCTTTTCAGTTCAATATCCTCTTTTACGATATCTCTGGTCGGATATCCGTATTGCCACTGGTCTATTCCCAATCTGCCGATGCTCTCGCGGGCATCGGAGATTATCTGCATTATTCTGTCAACGTCCTTTTTCTGTGCAAGTCTGATAGTCATAAATACTCCTTATGCTTTACAGCGTTAATATTTATTCATTCTTTGTCTTTACATTCTTCGCACTCTTCCGTTTTGCCAAGCGTAAAGGCAAGTGCGCGGTTTGAGTGGTATATCTTTGTGTCAGCCGAAAGACTTAGCAAAACAGGACAATCTTCCTTTGAATGCCACAAAGTGCCGTCCTCGGTGAAGAAAACGTCGCCCTTTGCTACCTCATTGTTCTCTATTTGCTCGTAAATATTTTCATCACCGCCACTCGCGCCGCAACGCTCGCAGCCTCTCGATTTTCCGAGGAGCTTTGCCTCGTCAAGCGTACCGTGATAGACCGTCTTTGAATTTGAAAGGTAGGAGCAGTTACAGCTTGCGTGCCACAGCGCTCCGCTCGCAGTCCAAAAGACATCGCCCTCTACAGCCAGAGAAGAATTTTCCTTATCGGCTATTTCCTGCCTTATCGAAGAGATAACATTTCTGTCGGCGAGTATTCCCGTGTTTTTTGAAACACTGTCCTCTCCGTTGCACGAGGGCAAAATCACCGACAAGGCAAGGAGCACGAAAATCAACGCCAAGTATTTTATATCCTGCTTTTTCATATTCACCTTTTATAGATTTCGGATAACATATTTATCTACGATAATATTATCACAATTCGGCGGATATATCAATCACTTTTTTGATTTTTATAAAATTTTTTAAGTCAAAAGCAAAAGCACTGTAAATACAGTGCTTTTGTTTCATATCTGTTTCATTATTCTTGCCGTATGGGGCTTTACCGTGATATTATTCTCATAGCTTTCGTACGAGAGCATATCTATCCACCTTCCTTCAAGGCGCACGCGGTAATTCTCCGCTCCGCCGTTGGCGATAATGACTACCCGTGAGTCGCCCTTAACTCTTTCGTACATAAGCGTTTCACTGCCGTGGTCAAGCACGCGGAAATCACCTCTGTCAAAGGCAGGCTCGATATTTCGCAGCTCTCCGAGCTTGCGGTAATGCTCCAAAATGGTCTTATTTTCGCGTCCCCAAGGGTACGTGCGTCTGCAAAACGGGTCGTGATAGCCCTCAACCCCAGCCTCATCGCCGTAGAACACGGACGGAATGCCGTAAACGGTATACTGCAAAATCGACGCCATTTTCAGTCTTGAAATTGCGACGTCCCTCTCGTGAGAGGTCATTCTCATTACTGCGAGGTGGTCATTAGGTGCGTCGGGTCGGTAATTGTCGCCGAGGACTGTCAGAATTCTCTCCGTATCGTGCGTGCCGAGGATATTCATAAGGCTGTCGGAAACGCATCTCGGATATGAAGAATACAGTTCAACAAGGACATTATAGAGCATTTCCGCACTTCCGCAGGTTACGAAATCGATAATTCCGTTTCTTAAAGGATAGTTCATTACGCTGTCAAGCTGAAGCCCGTGGAAATAGTTTCTTCTTTTTCCGTATGCGGTCTTGACCGCGGCGTTTTCCCAGACCTCGCCGATAATAATACCCTCGGAGTCGGTACACTCGTGCACTTTTTCGCGGAGCTTGTACAAAAATTCGTCGGGAAGCTCGTCGGCAACGTCAAGACGCCAGCCGCCGATACCCATGTTCGTATATTTTTCGATAACTCCGCCGTCGCCGACGAAATAATTTTGACATTCCTCATTTTTTTGGTTGAGCTTGGGCATAATATCAATTCCCCACCACGATTCGTACTGCTCGGGATATTCCTTGAAGCAGAACCAATTTTTATAGGGGGAATTTTTATCAATATACGCGCCGTGCCGATTATATTTTCCGTACTTATCAAAATAAAGGCTGTCGTCGCCCGTATGATTGAAAACTCCGTCGAGAATTATGGATATGCCCTTTCCCTTGGCTTTTTCAATGAGCGATACGAGGGCACTCTCCCCGCCGAACATCTTATCGACCTGCATATAGTCGCCCGTGTCGTATTTATGATTGGAGTACGCCTCAAATATGGGACTCAGATAAATAACCTTCGTGCCGAGGGATTCAAGATAATCGAGCTTGTCCTCAACTCCTTTAAGATTTCCGCCGAAGAACATATTGTTTTTGAGCTTTTCGCCCTGAACCTTGGCATACTGCGGAATTCCGTTATACCAGTCGTCGTTGATTACGGCGTCATCTCTATGATACGGCTCTATCTCGCCCTTGCAAAAGCGGTCAACGAAAATGTGGTACATTATACCCTTTCCGAACCACTCTTTTGCGCGGAAACAGTCCTCGTATACGAGAAGATTGAATTTTGATGCCGAGTGATATGATAGTTCAAAGTCGTAATTGTTTATACTGTCCGTAAAAAGCGTTCTCGTTCCGCGCAACAACAAGAACTCATAGAAAAAGAGTGCGGGAACGACACCGCAAAGCGTCCTCAAATTTAGCTCGACGGTATACTCCTCGCGTCCGAGCTCAAAACTCGAAAGAGCAAGCGGGATATCCCAATAGTTCTCACCGTCGCGGTTAATTCTCAAAACTACGCCCTGCGCGCCCATGCTCGTCGGCACGCTCACCTTGAATCTTATATCCTCATTTATGGAAAATGCCCCGCTATACGAGGCATTTTCCCATGCTCCATCAACCTTTATTTCTTTTTTTATCTCGACGTTATTCGCCGAGGAATTGAGTGAATGTTGATTTAACATTGTATTCTTTCTTTCGTGACTTAATCAGATTTTTTTAAGATTCCAGAATTTCTGTGCGTATTCCTCAATGCTTCTGTCAGCCGCAAAGTAGCCTGCGGAAGCGATATTCATAAGGGACATTCTGTTCCACTTATCCTTATCTGCGTAGTCAGCTATCATCTTTTCATGAGTTGTGCGGTAGGACTCGAAGTCAGCAAGGCACATGAAGGGGTCTGCAACGCCCATATTACCTGTAAGAAGGTATCTTGAAATATTGGCGAAGGACTGACCGCCAAAGCCGCGGTTGAGACAGTCGATAATCTTGGAAAGGCGGTTATTATTGGTATAGAACTCGATTGAGTGATAACCTCTTGCCCAGATATCCTCAACCTCTTTTGCGGTAAGACCGAAGATATACATATTCTCCTTACCTGCTGCGGCGAGCATCTCTACGTTTGCGCCGTCAAGAGTACCGATGGTAAGTGCGCCGTTCATCATAAGCTTCATACAGCCCGTACCGCTCGCTTCCTTACCTGCAAGGGAAATCTGTTCGCTTATCTCGGCGGAAGGAATAAGAGCCTCTGCCATACTTACGCAATAGTTTTCAAGGAATACTACTCTTATCTTCTCTCTTACGACGGGGTCGTTTTCAATCTCTTTCTGAATGAAGCAGATGAGCTTGATTATCTCCTTTGCCATCTGGTATCCGGGAGCTGCCTTAGCACCGAAAATAAAGGTCTGGGGCTGGATATCGAGATTGGGATTTTCCTTGATATCGATATAAAGATTAATGATATTGAGCGCATTAAGAAGCTGGCGCTTATATTCGTGCAAACGCTTAATCTGCACGTCAAAGACGGAATGCGTATCAAGCGCTACGCCGGTCTTTTTGTAAAGAAGGTCTGCAAAGTTCTTTTTATTGTTGTGCTTGATTTTTCTTACCTTTTCAAGCACTGCCTTATCGTCCGCAAATTTTGCGAAGTTTGCAAGCTCCTCGGGGTTATGTCTGTAACCCGTTCCGATGCAGTCGTCAAGCAAGGACGAAAGCTCGGGGTTGGAGTAGCAGAGCCATCTTCTGTGTGCGATACCGTTTGTTACGTTGTCAAATCTGTCGGGATACATACGGTAGAAATCCTTAAAGGTAGAATCCTTTAATATTTCGGAGTGAAGCTTTGAAACGCCGTTTATTGAGTGCGAGCCGATAACGGAGAGGTTAGCCATTCTTACCTGACCGTAGCCGATTACGCTGAGCTTGGATATCTTATCCCAGTTGCCGGGGAAAGCATTCCATGCGTCCTTGCAGAATCTCTCGTTGATTTCTTTGATAATCTGATGGATTCTGGGGAGCTTAAGCTTGAAGAGGTCCTCATTCCACGTTTCAAGTGCTTCGGGCAATACCGTATGGTTAGTGTAGGACACAATCTTCTGTACCGTATCCCATGCTCTTTCCCAAGAGAAGAAATATTCGTCAAGCAATATTCTCATAAGCTCGGGAATGCAGAGTGCGGGGTGTGTATCGTTGATATGAATTGCAACCTTATCAGCGAGATTATCGATAGTGCCGTAAACCGCCATGTGGTCACGAAGGATGCTCTGGATAGATGCGGAAACAAGGAAATACTGCTGTGTAAGGCGGAGAATTTTACCCTCTGTATGGTTGTCGGAAGGATAAAGAACCTTCGTAAGAATTTCCGCATTCGTACTCTCTTCAAGAGCTCTTGCGTACTGTCCCTGAGAGAAAAGTCCCATATTGAAATTGTGAATATCTCTTGCCTTCCAAAGTCTGAGCAAGGAAACCGCCTTGCTGTCAGCGCCGGATATCATCATATCGTAGGGCACTGCCTCGTATTCTTCGCAGTCCTCGTAGATAACCTCCATGTGGTCCTTGCGCCATTCCTCGCGGACTTTTCCGCCGAGTCTGACCTTGAATACCCTGTCAGTTCTGGGTGTGAGCCAGACCTCACCGCCGGGAAGCCATACGTCGGGAAGCTCTATCTGAGTTCCGTCAATTATCATCTGTTTGAATAATCCATACTCATAGCAAAGAGAAAATCCTGTTGCGGGATAATCAAGTGATGAGAGTGAATCCATAAAGCAAGCGGCAAGACGGCCGAGACCTCCGTTGCCAAGTCCTGCGTCGGGCTCGCATTCGTAAAGGTCGTCAAGGTCAAATCCGAGTGATTTAAGGGATTTTGCATAATCCTTATCAAGTCCGAGGTTACAAAGGTTTGTTTTAAGCGACCTTCCGAGCAAAAATTCCATGCACATATAGTACACTCTCTTTCCTTTTGCCTCGTTTACCTGCTTTTTGTATTCTCCTCTTTTAGCCGAGAGAATATCCTTTACAGTCATGGCAGCCGCCTTGTACATCTGTTCTTTCGTTGCTTCTTTAGACGTACAACCGAAGTATCTGGCGAGCTTGCCCTCTAAATTTTCTGTGATTTCTTTCACTGATGGTTGGTAATTCATGTGTCCTCCAAGTTAAATAGGTATATCGTAGTGCACCTTACATTCTCTCATAAAGTGCGTAGTATTTTCTTGCGGAAACTCCCCAAGAAAAGTCAGTATCCATAATCTTTTTCATAAATCTCGGATACAGTTCTTTATCATGATAAAGCTCAATAGCGGCGTGTGTGCGCTCGTAGAGCTCATCTGCTCTGTAATTGGCAAAGGTAAATCCGTTGCCGAGTATCGTTCCGTTAAGGAGCCAGTATCCCTTAATGGAGTCGTAAAGTCCGCCCGTTTCTCTTACTACGGGTATAGCTCCGTAACGGGAAGCTATCATCTGAGAAAGACCGCAGGGCTCGCTCTTTGACGGCATCATAAAGATATCCGCCGCGGCGTAAATACGCTTTGAAAGGTCTCTGTCGTAGAGCATAAGCGCACGAACCTTATCGTGTCTGTTGCGCTCAAGGTCAACGAAGAAATTCTCATACTGACCTTCGCCTTTACCGAGAACGACTAGCTGCATATCGTGGTTATCTACAAGACCGTAAGCCACGTCACGCACAAGGTCAAGTCCCTTATGGGAAGCAAGTCTTGAAACGATGGCAACGAGCGGCACGTCCTCTCTTACGGGCAAGCCGAGGCTCTTTTGAAGCTCCGTCTTATTGACTCTCTTATTCTTTATATCGCCCGAGCCGAAGTTTTTGTAAATTGCATAATCTTTCTCGGGATTATAATAATCGTAGTCAATTCCGTTGAGTATGCCCGTGAGCTTGTGGGCATTCTTATTAAGTATGGGCGCAAGACCGTGAGCGTATTCATCGCTTTTTATTTCTTCCGCATATCTCGGACTTACAGTCGTTACGACGTTTGCCATTTCGATAGCACATTTCATAAGGTTTACACAGCCGTTATAATCGAGATAATCGGAGTGTCCGAAGCCAAACACAAATCCAACGACGGAATACGGGAACTGTCCCTGATATTCAATGTTATGAATCGTGAATACTGTCTTTATATTCTGATACTCTCTTCTCCAACGGTACTCAAAGTTGAGGTACGTAAGCGAGAGAGCTGCCTGCCAGTCGTGTGCATGGAGCACGTCGGGATAGTAGCCTATCACACCGAGCATCTCGATTACCGCCTTGCAGAAGAAAGCGTACCTCTCGGCATCGTCATAGAAACCGTAGAGATTTCCTCTCTTGAAATAGTATTCATTATCAATGAAATAGTACGTTACTCCGTCCTTTTTAAGACTGAGCACTCCGCAGTAGAGATTTCTCCAGGAGAGCTGAACGTTGAAAACCGTTTCAAGCTTCATCTGATTTCTCCACTCGGGCTTTATCGAATCGTAAAGGGGCATAGCCACTCTGACGTCTATATCGTCCTGATATTCTCTTTTAAGTGCGGTGGGTAATGAGCCGAGCACGTCGCCAAGACCGCCCGTTGCCGCAAATGGCATTACCTCTGCGCCGACAAACAATATTTTTCTCATAATTTTTCCTTCCTTACTGAAATTTGAAAAAATCGCGAATACAGGGGGGGTAAAATTATACTGTCGTTCCCTTTCCGATATAGAAAGGAAGCGTTTCGTGGCCCGAGAGCATCTTGCCGTTCTTAATCGTTACGTTTTTATCCGTTACTACGCAGTTAAGATATACGTCGTCGCCCGTGTAAGTGTTCTGCAAAAGAATGGAGTTTTTGACAACCGTTCCCTTGCCGACTTTAACTCCTCTGAAAAGAATGGAGTTTTCAACTACGCCGTCGATAACGCAGCCATCCGCAATAATCGAGTTTGTAACCTTTGCGTTTTCCGTGTATCTCGTGGGCGGTGTATTTCTTACCTTCGTATAGATAGGTCTGTTCTTAACGTGGAATACAAGCTTTCTCTTTTGGGGGTCAAGCATCTTCATATTGCAGAAGAAATACTTCTGCATAGAGTCGATATAGTTGAAATATCCGTCGTACTCGAAAGCGAAGAATCTGTGCTTGCCGAGATTTCTTATGATAACATCTCTTGAAAAGCTCGTATATCCTCTTGTATCAGCCTCACTGATTACGGAGAGGAGATAGGAGCGTTTAACTATCATCATATTTGTGTTGATATGAAATTCGCCCTGCTGTGAATCGTAGGAAGCGTAATCAACTATCTCGCCCTTTTCGTTGCAGTCAACTATCTTTATGTATCTGTCAAGCGGGAATCTGAGCTCTGCCGTATTGACGAGCTTCGTGATGATTGTGATATCCGCATTGTTATGGATATGAGCGTCAAGCGCATCGGAATAGTCGATATTGCAAATCATATTACAGTCGGAAATAACGATATTGTCCGCACCGCAATTTTCAACGAATCTCTTTACGCCGATAAGTGCTTCAAGTCTTGTCTTGTAAAGTATATCGTTTCCGTGTCCGCCGCTTGTGATGAACGGGGGCAGGAGCTTGATACCGCCTGAACGGCGTGCAAGGTCCCAGTCCTTACCTGTTCCGATATGGTCGAGGAGCGACTGATAATTGTCGTGTGTGATAAGTCCTACCGTCGTTATGTCGGAGTTCACCATATTTGAAAGAGCAAAGTCAATAAGACGGTACCTTCCGCCAAAGGGAACGCTCGCCATCGTACGCGGTTTTGTAAGTTCGGGAAGGGCTTGGTCGTGTATATTGGAAAATATAAGTCCGGCTGCTTTCATCATAGTCACCTCACTCCTTTGAATAAATCATTTGGTTATCGGCGATATTCTCGCCGTCAGCTACTGTGTTGCCTGCTCCGATAACTGTAATGCCCTGTGCGGCGTCGCGCGGTCTGCCTATTCTTGCCGCTCTGCCCACGGTTACGTCGGAGTCGAGAATCGAATAGTCGATATTCGCCCACTCGCCAACCGTTACGTGATGCATAAGCACGGAATCCTTAACAACTGCGCCCTTTTCAACTACGACGCCGTAGCCGAGCACGCTGTTAATGACCGTTCCATGTATCTCACAGCCCTCTGTAATAGAGGAGTTTTCAACGATTGCGTCAGGGCCGATATACTGGGGCGCTTCGTTTTCGTGCCTTGAAAAAATTCTTCTCGATTCATCATCAAATGAAAGCACGGGTTCTTCGCCGAGAAGGTCCATATTCGCTTCCCAGAGAGAGGAAATCGTTCCGACGTCCTTCCAGTATCCCTCAAAGCCGTATGCAAACATTTTTTCGCCGTTTTCGAGCATCTTGGGAATGATATTCTTTCCAAAGTCGTTGCTGGAATTGGGGTCCGCCTCATCTTCCGCGAGGTATTTATAAAGCTTATCCGCACTGAAAATGTAGATACCCATTGAAGCGAGATTACTGTCGGGATTCTTGGGCTTTTCGGTGAATTTGTAAATGGAGTTATCGGGATTTACGCTCATAATTCCGAAACGGCTTGCCTCTTCCATTGGAACTTTGAGAACCGCTATCGTGCAGTCAGCTCCCTGCTCTTTGTGATATTCAAGCATTTTGTTGTAATCCATGGTATAGATATGGTCGCCCGAAAGGATAAGAACGTAGTCCGCGTCATATCTCTTGATAAATTCGATATTCTGGTAAATTGCGTTTGCAGTTCCCTTATACCAGTCAGCGCCGCTGTGTCCTTGGTACGGGGGAAGAATGGAAACACCGCCGAAGGTCCTGTCAAGGTCCCAAGGAAGTCCGTTTCCTATGTATTCATTGAGCACGAGGGGTTGATACTGGGTGAGAACGCCGACGGTATCTACTCCTGAATTGATACAGTTTGAAAGCGGGAAGTCGATAATTCTGAACTTTCCACCAAATGAAACCGCAGGCTTTGCGGTTTTGACGGTAAGTGCGTAAAGTCTTGAACCTTGTCCGCCGGCAAGCAGCATGGCGACACATTCTTTTTTCTTAAACATATCAAGAATCTCCCTTCATGATGTTAACTTTATACAATATATATGATATAAACATAGCCGTACACAATTATTATATTACAAAACCTTTTATTTTTCAAGTGTTTTTTCAATATTTTCGTCATTTTGTTAATAATTCACAAAACAGGCTTACGCCATTGTTACATAAAGCCCCGCGCAAAGGTTTTTTTCAGTTTTGCGCCCTGCCCCCTATTGACAGATTTTCTTTTTTTTGATATAATAATTTCGTATGATTTTTAGGAGGGTGCACTATGGAAAACAATTCTTTTTCTGTAATTGCAAACGAGGAGCTTTGCTCTTATTTTGCAAATTCCGCAAAAGCGGGTTCGCTCTCCCACGCATACATTCTGCTCGGTGCTTCGGGCACGGGTAAGCACACGCTTGCGAAGTTCATCGCCTCTGCCGTAAACTGCGAGAAACGCTCTGACGGTGAGAGCACAGTGCCCTGCGGGCTTTGCCCGTCCTGTAAAAAGATTATGGAAGGAATCTCCCCCGACGTCACGTTGATACGCCGTGAAAAAGACAAAGCGATGCTCGGCGTTGAGCCCATTCGCTTTATCAAAAGCGACATTTCAATCTATCCGAATGACGGGGACTTCAAGGTATATATTATCGAGGGTGCTCACACCATGACCGTGCAGGCGCAGAACGCGCTCCTTTTAAGCCTTGAAGAACCGCCGTCCTACGTCATTTTCATTCTTCTTTGCGAGAATACCGAAACGATACTTGAAACAATCAAGAGCCGCGCGCCCGTTTTGAGAATGAAAACTCCAACCGAGGAGCAGACTCTCGAATATATAAAATCGTCGTCGCCGTCGGCAAGGAATTTTATAAACAATTCGCCCGAGGACTACAAGCAGATTTACAAGGCGAGCGGCGGAAGCATCGGAAAAATCCTCGAACTCATCTCGTCAAGCGACAAAAAGCAGATACTTGAAGACAGAGCGCTTACCGAAAGACTTATCGAAGCTGTCGCACAGCGTTCGCTTTCGGAGAATTTTGCAGAGATAAGTGCCCTATTCTCTCAAAAGCGCGACGAGCGTGAGCGCATAATCGCACAGCTCTCTCAGATACAAATGGCGCTCCGCGACCTCGTGGTATTAAAAAAAGCGGACTCGCCAGCGCTTGTTTTTTTCACCGACAGAGAGCGCGCCGAAGAGCTCTCGTACAGCTTTTCGACTCAAAAGCTCGTAGATATGCTTGAAAGCACGGAGAAAGCACGCGTTTCCCTACTCAGAAATGCAAATGTAAAACTTACAGTCATCAATTATTTGAGCGGATTAATTTAGCAAGAAAATCTGCCGAATGGCAGAACGGAGATATATATGGAAAACAACAATCAAAACAATCAGAACAGTCAGGGCAAAAAGCCCAACAATAAAAAAAGGTATCATCACAGATACAACAAGAAGCACAGAAACAAAAAGGACGCTCCCGAGCTTCAGTCGGAAAACGAGGAAATGCTCGCAAGTGACGCCGAAGATGAGGTTGCACCCGAGGAAAACGAAGAAAACACCGCTTTTCTTGAAGATATCGTTCCCGAGGCGTTTGCCGACACTCCCGCCCATGCAAGTGAAGCAAAGGACGATGAGGAGAAGGTCGAGGTCGTCGGAATCAGGTTCAAAAAGGTCGGCAAGGTCTACTATTTCGACCCCGCAGGCATAACTGCAAGCAAGGGCGAATACGCGATAGTTGACACCGCGCGCGGTGAGGAGTTCGGAGAGGTATTTATTCCGAACAAGTTAGTCGGCGTATCCGAAATAGTACCCCCTCTGCGCCGTGTTATACGCATAGCCAAGGAAGAGGACGTCGTTCACAACGAGGACAACCACAAAAAGGAAAAAGAGGCATTCGACATTTGCTTGAAGCAGATTGAGCGCCACGGACTCGATATGAAGCTCGTTGACGCGCAGTACACCTTTGACAACAGCAAGCTCCTCTTCTATTTCACCTCGTCCGGCAGAGTCGATTTCCGCGAGCTCGTAAAGGACCTCGCCTCCGTTTTCAGAACGAGAATTGAACTCCGTCAGATAGGTATCCGCGACGAGGCGAAGCTCATCGGCGGTCTCGGTGCGTGCGGCAGACCCCTCTGCTGTGCTACCTTCCTCTCAGATTTCGTTCAGGTATCCATTAAAATGGCAAAGGAACAGGGGCTCTTTCTCAACTCTTCAAAAATTTCGGGCACTTGCGGACGCCTTATGTGCTGTCTTAAATACGAGCATGAAACTTACGAGTACGAGATAGCAAGGACTCCCGCAGTCGATTCCACGGTCAAGACTCCCGACGGAATAGGCACGGTAATTGAAGCCCAGTATCTCGCGGGAAAGGTAAAAGTAAAACTTGCGGACAAGGACGACCAACCCCCGAAAGTATATTCGAGAGATGAGGTCAAAGTCATAAATTCCGCTAAAAAGAACGAAAAAGAATAAATTTTTTATTAATTTTTATAAAATTTCACTCAACCCCTTGCATTTTGGCATGGGGTTGTGTTATAATGTGATATCAATACTATATGGAGGTATTTATCATGGCTTATAAGATTACCGACGCTTGCATCGCTTGCGGTGCTTGTGCTGATGCTTGCCCCTGTGGTGCTATCACAGAAGGTGATGGTATGTACGTAATTAATCCTGATGAATGTGCAGAGTGCGGCGCATGTGCTGACGTTTGCCCCGTAGGTGCTCCTACTCAGGAATAATCATTTACATTAAAGAATACGAGGCAGGTTTCTGCTTCGTATTTTTTAATTCGGAGGAAATTTTGAATACCGATATCATTATTAAAAATGATGAAAAATTGACCGAGGTCAATGAAAATATAAAACTGATACAAAAGAAAAACGGTCTTACCTTCGGCACGGACGCGTATCTGCTCGCCGCCTTTATCAAAGCACAACCGAAAGGAATTGCGGTCGAGCTCGGGGGCGGTACGGGGATAATTTCCCTGCTCGCTTGTGCAAAAAATAAGTTCAGAAAGATTTACTGCCTTGAAGTACAACAGAGTTTTGCGGAGATTATCGGGAAGAATGCCGAAATCAACTCTTTTAACGGCAGAATCCTTCCCATTTGCAAGGACGTAAGGGACGCGAAAAGCTCCGATATCGGTGCTGAGGCGGACGCGGTCTTTTCAAATCCGCCATATATGAGAGCCGACAGCGGCAAGCGGAACGAGCACGACGAAAAGTACATAGCGCGCCACGAGGTCTGCGGAGATATCGTAGATTTCTGCGCGTGCGCGAAAAGACTGTTGAAGCACGGCGGATATTTTTACTGCGTGTGGCGTCCTGACAGACTTACCGACCTTTTGTGCGCTATGAGGGAAAATTCGCTCGAACCCAAAGAGATATGCTTTGTTCACGCGAACACAAAAACCGCTCCGTCGATGGTGCTCGTCAAGGCAAAAAAAGGCGCTTCATCATCAGTCAAGGTGGGAGAGCCCCTGTATCTCAACACCGACGAAGACCCGAAAAAATTGACCGAACGGGCAAAACAAATATACGAAAGCTGTAATTTTTGAAATGAAAGAACTTAAAAGACTTTTAAGCTATACAAGACGCGCCGTTGACGACTATCAGATGATAGAGGACGGCGACAAGATTGCCGTCGGAGTTTCTGCGGGAAAGGACTCCTTGGCGCTTCTCTGCGCTCTGGCGGAAATGAGAAGATTTTATCCCAAAAAATACGAGCTCATGGCGATAACCGTAGATATGGGCTTCCCGAATATGAATTTTGACGGCATACGCGAGCTCTGCGAAAGGCTCGGCGTGGAATACCGTATTGCTCCTACGCAAATATACCAGATTATTTTCGAGGAGAGAAAAGAAAAAAGTCCCTGCTCTCTTTGCGCCAAAATGCGCCGCGGTGTGCTGTACAACACGGCAAAGGAGCTCGGCTGTAACAAAGTGGCTCTCGGTCATCATTTCGATGATGCCATTGAAACATTTATGCTCAACCTTTTTTTCGAGGGCAGAATAGGTTGCTTTTCTCCCGTTACCTATCTTTCGAGAATAGATTTGACAATGGTCAGACCACTCCTCTACGCAAGCGAAAAGAGCGTGCGCGCTTTTGCAAGTGCCGCGGAGCTTCCCGTTGTTAAATCTACCTGTCCCGCCGACGGCAACACCGAGCGCGAGGAGATGAAGCAGCTTCTCCGCGAGCTTGATATAAAGCACAAGGGCTTGCGCTACCGAATTTTCGGTGCTATGCAGAGAGGCGAAATTGACGGATTCAAGGCTATCTCTCAGATGAACGGTATCAAGGATTACGATGAGGGGGACGAGGAATGAAAACATTTTCATACTGTGAAGAAGATATCAAAAAGCTGATGCCAAAACGCTCGCAAAACTCCAACAAGGGAAGTTGCGGACGTCTGCTCGTTATTGGAGGCTCGCGCGGTATGTGCGGTGCACCGTATTTTTGTGCGAAAGCCGCTTACAGAATGGGTGCAGGTCTTGTTGAAATCTTCACTTGCGACGCGAACAGAATTCCACTGCAAGCCCTCATTCCCGAAGCCGTAATGACTCTATACAATGAAAACGGTATTGATTTTTCAAAGCTCGCAAGGTCAATAACAAAAGCCGACGCGGTGGCTGTCGGCATGGGGCTTTCGCAGAGTGAGGACGCGCTCGCCATTCTCAAACTCACACTTGAAAATTGCACCTGTCCCATTCTCATTGACGCAGATGCACTCAATCTTATTTCAAACGACATCGAGCTTTGGGGTAAGATAAAAGCTCCTGCCGTTATTACTCCACACCCGCTTGAAATGTCAAGGCTTTCGGATAAGGCGGTTCACAATATTACGGCGGATATTCCGCTTTTTGCGCAGAATTTTGCCGACGGACACGGCGTTATCACGGTGCTAAAAGACCACAGCACCGCCGTTGCAAAGCCCCACGGCACTGAAATATATATCAATCAGAGCGGAAACAGCGGTATGAGCACCGCGGGCTCGGGCGACGTGCTTGACGGTGTTATCGGCGCGCTTTTGGCGTCGGGACTCGACGCATATAACGCCGCTTGCCTCGGCGTGTATATTCACGGTCTTGCGGGAGATATCGCATCGGAGAAGCTGTCCGAATATTCCGTGATGGCAAGCGATATATCCGACTGCCTCTCAAACGTGCTTTTGAAAATATAAAAATTGGCGTAGCGTTCATAAGAACGCTACGCCAAGCTTTTTTTACATACAGGTAACGGCAATCTCTCCGTTTTTAACGGAAATATGAACCTTCGTTATACTTCTGTTATAGTCTGCGATTACCTTTTCCGCTATGGCGTCTTCAATATGAGTCTGAATAAACCTTCTCATGTTTCTTGCGCCGAATTTGGCTGAATACGACTTCTCGCCGATATATTTAAGCGTATCTCTCGTATAGGTAAGAGCAATTCCCTTTTCCGTGAGTGCCTCTCTGAGCTCGCCGAGCATAATATCGGCAATCTTTTCAAAGTTCTCTTTGGTGAGTGAATTAAAGGTAATTATCTCGTCAACGCGGTTGATAAACTCGGGGCGAAGGAAGCCTTCAAGCGCTTTCATCGTGCGAGCCTCT
>JBJDZG010000006.1:0-3645 GCA_051867875.1 Eubacteriales bacterium | reverse complement strand
GGCATAGCGATGAAAAACCAGTATTCGATAACACTTGACAGGCTCATGAGCGAGCTTGGATTTGAAGAAATATATATGCCGATGCCGGCGAGTGAAATAAAGATAGTCAACCGCGAGGTCAACCGCCCCGGCCTTGCTCTGGCGGGATTTTTTACGGTCTTCGAGCCTTCTCGCATACAGCTGATGGGCAGAGCGGAATTTCAGTATCTTTCGGAGCTTGCCGAGAGTCAGGGCAAGAAGGTGCGCGACGAGCGCCTTGACGCGTTTTTTGCCCAACACCCCGTCACCGTTGTTGTAACTACCAATTTTGAGGTGGGCGAGGAGCTCCTCGCGCCGGCTAAAAAATATTCCGTTCCGATAATCAGAACGAAGGAAAAGACGAGTGCTGTGATGGCGACGCTGATAGCTTCCCTCAACAATCATCTTGCTGACAGAATTACGGAGCACGGCGTGCTCGTTGAGGTCTACGGCGAGGGCGTGCTCATTCTCGGCGAGAGCGGAATAGGCAAGAGCGAAACGGCTATCGCACTCGTGGAGCGCGGACACCGCCTTATCGCGGACGATGCGGTTGAGATTAAGCGCGTTTCCGACAGAACGCTCGTCGGCTCCGCTCCCGACCTCATTCGCCACTACGTTGAGCTCCGCGGAATAGGAATCATCGACGTCCGCCGCATCTACGGTATGGGCGCTATCAAGATGACGGAAAAAATCGACCTCGTTATCCACCTTGAACAGTGGATTGAGGGAAAAATGTACGACCGCTTCGGCCTTGATGACCAGACCTACGACATTCTCGGTATCAACGTGCCCTCGATAACGGTTCCCGTGCGCCCCGGCAGAAGCTTGCCTATTATTCTTGAAATCGCGGCGATGAACAACCGCCAGAAAAAAATGGGCTACAACACGGCGGAAGAACTTGAAGCAAAGCTGCTTTCACAGCTCGGTGAAGACGATGAGTAAGACTTACGACAATTACGGCGCGATATCGTCGGTTTACGACAGCATAAATTCGGGCGTTGACTACTGCGCTTGGGCGGACTTCATCGAGGAGTGCTTTACTCGCTTTTTGCCCGAAAAGCCCGAGCTTGTGCTCGACCTCGCCTGCGGAACGGGCAGTATGACTCTTGAACTCGCGCGCAGAGGCTACGATATGATAGGCGTTGACGGCTCGCCCGATATGCTGAATATCGCGCTCGACAGAAAATACGGCGCGGAGCTTCCGCACGACGTGCTCTTTTTGCTCCAGGATATGAGAGAATTTGAGCTTTACGGCACCGTGGGCGCGATAAGTTGCTGTCTTGACAGCCTCAATTATCTCACCGAGGACGGCGACCTTGAAAAATGCTTATCTCTCGTTCATAACTACCTCGACCCCGACGGACTCTTCGTTTTCGACGTGAATACGCCCTATAAATTTGAAAACGTCTACGGCGAAAATAACTACGTTTATGAAGAGGACGACTGCGGCGGCGGTGCGTTCTGCGTCTGGCAGAATTATTACGGCAAGGAGAGCAAAATCTGCGATTTTTCGCTCACGGTTTTTGAGAAAAACGAAAAGGACGGAACGTACTCGCGCCGCGACGAGGTGCAGAGCGAGCGCTGCTATTCCCTTTCTGAACTCTGCGACGCCCTTTGCAATACGGGCTTTGAATTGCTCGGAGCTTATTCCGATTTTGCCTTTACTTCAATCGAAAAAACGCCCGAGGCGGAGCGTTGGTATTTCGTTGCGAGGGCTAAAAAAGAAGGCTCGGAGAAAAACTGAATCAGTAATAATAAAAAACGAATACTGTGAATAGACTTAAAACGAAGTAAAATTCGGAGGTTTTATTATGAGTATTAAAGTTATCAGAGCCAAGGATTATAATGAGATGAACGAGCGCGCACTCGATATAATGCTCCGCGTAGTCAAGGAAAAACCCGACGCGGTTTTAGGTCTTGCCACGGGCACGACGCCCCTCGGGCTTTACGCAAAAATGGTACAGGACCACAGACAGAACGGAACGTCCTACGCCGAGTGCCGTGCGGTGAATCTCGACGAATACGTCGGACTTGACGCAAGCAATAATCAGAGCTACGCGTATTTTATGAGAAGAAATCTTTTCGACTACATCGACATAAAGCCCGAAAATACACATATCGAAAACGGCGTAGCACCCGACGCGGACGCGGAGTGCGCACGATATAACGCGCTCCTTTCGGAGCTCCGTCAGGACATTCAGCTCCTCGGTATCGGCTCAAACGGACACATCGCCTTTAACGAGCCCGGCACGCCCTTTGACTCCGTAACGCATAAGGTAGCGTTAGCAGAGAGCACCATTCGGGATAATTCAAGACTCTTTATGAGCATTGACGAAGTGCCGAGATACGCGTTTACGATGGGACTTTCAAACATTATGAACGCAAAGAAAATTTTAATTCTCGCAAACGGCGCCTCAAAGGCGGAAGCGGTAAGAGAGCTTGTCCTCGGCGAGAAGAGAGAGGCAGTCCCCGCAACCGTTTTGCAGGACCACCCCGACTGCACGCTGATATGCGACGAAGAGGCGGGAAAATATATTTAATTTAAGGCTTAATTAAAAAATAAGGAATAATGAAATGAACGAAAAACAGTCAAAAATACTCCGCGCCATGACGAGCGACGGAAGTGCAAGAATACACGTTATCAATTCAACGGACATAGTAAACCGCGCAATAGAATACCACCATACCGCTCCGACGGCGAGCGCAACGCTCGGAAGATTGCTTACGGCAACCTCGATTATGGGCTGTATGCTCGGCGAGGTCGAGAATACCGTAACCGTCTGCTTCGGCGGCGACGGACCTGCGGGACGCGTGCTCGCGGTGGGCGATTATTACGGAAACGTGCGCGGATATATTCAGAATCCCGACGTTGATTTGCCCCTCAAACCCAACGGAAAGCTTGACGTGGGCGGCGCCGTGGGCAAAGGCCTGCTTAACGTCATAAGGGATACGGGCGCGGAAATTCCCTTCTCGGGCTCGGTAAAAATCGTCAGCGGTGAGATAGCCGAGGATATCGCACAGTATTATGCGGAGAGCGAACAGATTCCGACGGTCTGCGCGCTCGGCGTGCTCGTCGATACGGACTGCACTTGCCGTGCCGCGGGCGGAGTCATCATTCAGCTCCTTCCCTTCGCGGACGAAAAAACAGTTGAGAAAATCGAGAAAAATGTTCCCAAGCTCTCCAACGTCTCCTCGCTTTTTGAGGCGGGACTCTCAAATGAGGAGATTTGCGCCATAGCACTTGACGGTATCGAGTACGACCTCTTTGACGAGCTCGACTGCGACTACCTCTGTAATTGCTCGCGCGCCAGAATGGAACGCGCACTCGTGTCGCTCGGAGAAGCCGAGCTTCATAAGATGCTCGCAGAACAGGTCGCCGAGGGAAAAGCGGAACAGCTTGAGGTGAATTGCCGTTTCTGTAATAAAAAGCACGTATTTACGCGTAACGATATCGAGAAAATGTTCAGAAAAGAATGATTTTGGGGAAAAATTAAAGAAAAATTACAAAAAAACTATTGACAAGCACAAAGCCGTGTGTTATAATAATCTCTGCCGTTGACGAAACGGCAGAGTATGGAAGCATAGCTCAGTTGGGAGAGCATCTGCCTTACAAGCAGAGGGTCATAG
>JBJDZG010000005.1:0-19695 GCA_051867875.1 Eubacteriales bacterium | reverse complement strand
AACACCGATTATATTACCAATATTATTATACTCGTACATATAGGTTTTGTCAAGAGCTTTATTGTTTTCTCTGACGAGCTGGCCGCAACTATCATATACATAAGTCTTAGAATCGCTGGTACTTGCGGAAGAATAACTGTGAGACGTAATTCTGCCAAGTGCATCATATCCGTAAGTGTCTGTACCCCTATTTGCACCGGAGAACGTATCAGCGACCTTACTTACTCTTGTCTTATTGTAGGTAATAGCTCTTGTAAAATAGAGCCCCTGATTGCCGACGGTTGTCCCCTTAGTTTTAGACCGATTAAAGGCATCATAATTATTATACGAGTAGGCTTTTCTAACTCCGTTAACATTGTATGCGTAAGTGTAAATTCTATTATCGGCGGAAGAATCTGTTTCGGCCTTGACGTAAGTAATATTACCGCTTACAGATTTGGAATTAGAAACATCGTAAGTACAGGAATGTGATTTTACACGATTAATAGTATCGTATGTGAATGTTTCTTCGCTTACTTTGTTGCTAAACGATGAACCGGTTACGGTCTTTTTCTTAAGCGTCTTATTATCGTTATATTCGTATCTGGCTACCTGATTAGCCTTATGATCGGTGCTCATTGCAAGAACAGAGTCTGCATTGTTGGGTTTACTTACGATATTACCCGAACTGTTAAATTTAGGAGAGATGTTGTAAACATTAGTAATTTCATCTCCTACAGAAATAACCCTACCATACTTATCATAATTTACTGTATTCTGATAAACTTTACTAATCTTTGAAGGATAATAACTGGTTGTAGAAGTATCGGAGTATTCGTGTTCCTCAACATTAGTCCCGAACTTTTTCACAGCGGTCATATCGCCCTTGGAATAAGTAAAATCAAAATTGAGATTGCCTGTCTGTAATCCGGAAATATTACCTTTAGAATAAGAATACAGTATCGACTTACTGTTAGAATTGCCGAAGGTTCTTTTTGTTATAGCGCACATATCATCATCGTACTCGTCCGTAACAATAGTACCATCGGGCAGTGTTACTTTAGTAACAACACCCCATACCGAATCAAGCTTATAGACAGTCGTATTGTTAAATTCATCTGTAATGGTTACGGTGGGATTATTTGCGCTATCTTTTGCATACGCAGTTGTTCTGGTATACAGATTTCCTACACTTTCGCTCGTTACAAGTCCGTTCGTTCTTGCATAAGTTGTTGTTACGCCATCAATGGTCGAAGATATGATGTCAAATTTATCATCATATTTTTCATTCTTAATTTCTGTACCGTTTATATACATTTTCGATGCAAAATAACTATTTCCGCTTGAATCTGTATAGAAGTTCATTTTTGTCAAATATGTTTTCTCGTTATTAACGCGTGCTTTTCCAACTGCAATGTCATTTACATTGAGCCGTGTTGTTTGAATTACACCGTTAACATCTTCATCATACTCGAAAGCAAAAACTCCGGCATTTGTAATTACACCTCTGCAATTGTTATAGTAGATCTCGTTTTTGATACGACCTTGTTTTTGATTTATCTTATACCTTAAAATATCACCAATGGTTATTTTTTCAGTTATTTGACTATTGCCCCTATAAAAACGCAAAGTGTTATCTAAGGGAATGATCTTTTCATTACTTGCATCCGATCCTTCCTTAACGAGTACATCCTTCATAACAGTAAAATGATTAATGTCGCTGGTACTGTAAATCTTGCCTTCTTCAAACATCATTCTAATGTCCAAACACGTAGGTAAACCGTTGGAATTGTTTATACTGATAAATATATCTTCAGGATTATTCATATAAACTTTGAAACAAAAGTAGTTCCATACGCCGGGCGTTAAATTGCTTAAAATACATCCACCATAGTCAATAGATTTATATGTATCTCTAACTGTTACGGTGTATGTTTCTTCTTCTGCACATATCCATCCTGATACTATGAAGTTACCATAAAGACTTGTGTTATCATCAAAAGTATATCTCCAGACATCATAATTATTCGAATACTTATTAAATTTAATACCGTCATTTACTCTTTGGACGCCACAAAATTCTTCTGTATTGATAGATACCGTTCCCTTATAAATTCGGTTTCCGCCGTCATCTTCAAAGAAAATATCTCCAGGTGAATTAGATTCGATATTCATCAATTCATACGAATAGAACGGCTTATCATTTTCATACTGGACTCTGGTAACTACACCATTAAAATCTGTAATATTAACTGCAGTGAATTTGCCTTCAGTAGTTTCATTAAGAAAGTCAAATATTGTTTTATCAACTGTTTTTGAACCAATAAATCTTTCAATGGTCAACTTATCCACCTCATTTGTACAAATCACCTTGTGAGAATAATCATTAGAATATGACGCACTGCCATCTGTAGAGTAAGCTGTAAAGGCATTTTCGGAAAATGTAAGAGTAAATGTTACACCTGTATAGTTAGTGATTTTTATATCGGATGTTGTGTAGGTAAAAGTGAGTGTTATATCGGGGGTGGTGTCGTACTCAATATCGATATCTTTATCGGCATAAGTAATGGATTCAAGGCGATTATTGCCATCATAAGTAAAACTGATAATTTTCTCACCTCTATAGGTAATAGCAGTGAGCTTAGTGCCACTATAGGTATAGGACAAAAATTTAGTACCATACTTATCGTAAACACCTGTAATATAGCCGTTGTAATCATATTCTTCCTTACTATAGTCGGGATACTCTACCGTATAATCGTATAATGTAACAGCCAATCCCGGAGTAATTGAACCGCCAATGGGCGGACCAACGGGAATTTCTGTTCTTCTGAGTATTCTTTGCGAATCATCATCAAATGTGTAAACATCACCATAAGCAGTAAGATTAATGAGTTTACCGCTTTCGTCCTCATATTGAATGTAATCATCAACAATATGAAGCTTTTTTTGCATATTAAGCTTAAATCCGTTCGCGATATGGAAAGATTTTTCCCCTGCTGCTTTTCTCGCGTAGTTGAATACGAGGGAAAGATTGATTGTATGCTGAACGTCGCCAAACGACAGCAAAGGAAGCTCGTGAATATAATTGGATGTCGGGAGATCGAGCTGAATCTGTCCAACATCATAATTTTTTACATAACTCATAAATTTTTCTCCATTTCTTTAATAAATTTTTTTGTTTTGTTGTTTGCACAGCTTAAATAAACTTCACATCAACCATTTGTGCGGATGATCAATGCTGACTTTAGCAGATCAATTTAACCACATCCTTTCACTTACAGCCGTTTACTCATTCTTTTTTACCATATAAAACAGTGCCAAAAGGTGCCACAGGGTGCCAAATATGACCTTTTATCAAGCAAAATTTTTGAAAATACCGTAACTTTCGGAGCTCAGGCATTTCGGACTTAAATGAATGATTAAAGAAATATATAAGCGAAAACAGCCCCGTCGAGCTTCATTATGCTCGACGGGGTTATGTATCTTATTTAGGTTTATCAGGCTTTGAAGGAGCGCGAGGTCTCGCTTTTTCTTGGAGCTTTGCCATAGAATTGCTGAACCTTTGCAACTGTGTCAATGACGTATTAGAGTGGTCGCCCTCTCTTATTCTCATCGTTCTTCGAATCTCTTTGGGAATGACTACTCTGCCGAGGTCGTCAATTCTGCGCACGATTCCTGTTGCCTTCATATATAAAATCTCCTTTTTTCAGCCATTTTTACAAAAAAATCTTTTTCCTGCTAAATTAGTTTTCGACTCTTTTGAGATTTTATACACCGTTTGCCATTTTACCGCAATCTTTCAAATAACAAAAAATTGTTCTGCCATCTGTATTACCTCAAATTATGAATATTAAGGCACTTTTTTCCTGATTGTAACACAAAATTTATTTTGTGTTACAATATAAATCAACCTCGGTCAAAATGGATAGGATAATATTATTAATACATTGTAAAATTTTCGTGCAAAAGCGATAATTTTTTATCAATTCTATTGATTTTTAACTCGATTTTGTGGTACAATGAATTTTGTGATGAATAATAAAACGGAGGTGGGCAAATGAGAGGAGCGTACAGTGCAGTATACGTGCTGAACATTGTATTTCAATCCATATTCACGCTCATTTTCAACATTGGAGTTGCACTCGGAATCTCGTGGCTTTTAGTCGAAAAGGCGGGCGCACCCGCTTGGATTTATGCCGTACTCGCGGTGCTTGGCACATTCGTCGGCATATTCTCAATGATAAAATTCATTATTTCCTCAATGACTGCCCTTGACAGCATTGAAAAATCTCAGAAAAACAAACGGAGAAAAAATGGCAACAAAGAAAAAAAGCAATAAATACGCCGACACTTTAATACTTGCGGCAGGCGAAGCGATTGTGGCTGCTGTCATCATAGCGGTTTACGCTCTGCTCGGCAGATTTGAGTGGACGGTGGTAACGGGAGCGTTGCTCGGCGGTGCGATAACGGTAATAAATTTTCTTATGCTTACCGTATCCGTTGACAGAGCTATCGAAAAATACATTGACACAAGAGGCGACAAGGAGATGAGTGAGGAAGAAGCGGCTGCTTTTTCAAACGCTCACAGCATGGAAGTTCAGAACGCTATGACAAAATCGTACATTTTCAGAACGGCGTTCATGCTCGTCGCGTTCGTGCTGGCACTTATTACAGGCTACTTCAACCCGCTCGCAACTCTCATTCCTCCCCTTATGTATAAACCTCTGATTTATGTATCCGAGCTTATAAGAAAGAAAAGAGGTGAGTGATACTTGGATATATCGGTAACAGGTCCTAAGGTCTTTGTCAGAATAGACGAGCTCTATGAAATGTTCAAAGGCACGCTGGTGGACATTTTCGGCAATTTCGGAAATCTCGTAACCTCAACGACGGTATCACTTTTCGTCGTAACGCTTGCTCTTATGATAGCGGGCTATGCCGCCTCTCGGAAAATCGAAAAACGACCCGGCGGATTTCAGGTAATTGTCGAAAAACTCGTCACTATGCTCTATAATCTCGTTGAAGATACAATGGGAAAGCACAATCTCAAATTTGCCCCCTACATCGGCACGCTCTTTCTCTCGTGTATCTTCGGAAGCCTTATAGGCACGACGGTGCTCTTCCGCTCAACCACGGCAGACCTCTCCGTAACGCTTGCGTATGCTCTCGTTACGACGGGTATGGTGTGGTACCATAACATCAAAGCCAACGGCTTTTTAGGTTGGCTTAAAGGCTTTACGGAGCCCATCGTCGTAATGACACCCATGAACATAATAAGTGAGATAGCACAGCCCTTGGCTATGGCTTTCCGTCATTTCGGAAATATGGCGGGCGGCTCGGTTGTAACGTCTCTTATCTATGCGGCACTTGCGGTAGCCTCGAAAGCAATTTTCTCATGGTTGCCCGCTTACGTCGCTTCGCAAATCCCCCCTATTCTTCAGGTCGGCATTCCCGCCTTCCTGTCGCTCTATTTCGACTTCTTCTCCGCCTTCGTTCAGGCATTCGTGTTCTGCCTGCTTACGATGGTATACGTGGCAGGAGCTTGCCCTCCTCCGTCCGAGAATGAAGAATAACACAGTCCAAAATTAAATTTATTAAAAATAAAATCAAAAGGAGAATTTCAAAATGGATATTAACGCAGCAAGAGCACTCGGTGCAGCACTTTGTATGGGACTCGGAGCTATCGGCCCCGCTATCGGTGAAGGTAATGCAGTAGGCAAGGCCCTCGAAGGTATGGCTCGTCAGCCCGAAATCGCAGGTACGCTCAGAACAAATATGATTCTCGGTTGTGCCGTTACGGAAACAACAGGTATTTACGCGCTCATCGTTTCCCTTCTTCTCATCTTCATGGGAGTTCTGTAAAAAAGAAAACACAAGGAGAACATAATGAGTATAGTAATTGATGCTTTTGAATCATTCGTCGGCGTAAACGTCTGGACGATGATCTTTGCATGGTGTAACCTACTTATTCTGTATTTTTTCTTAAAAAAACTTCTTTTTGTTCCCATCAAAAAAATGATAGACCAAAGACAAAAAGAGGTCGATGATATGTACGAAAATGCCGAGCGTGCGGAGCTTGAAGCAAAGGAAATGCGCTCATCCTACGAGCAGAAGCTTAATTCTGCAAACGAGGAGAGTGAGGAAATCTTAAAAACCGCCGTAAGACGCGCCCAACTCAAAGAGGAAGAAATACTCCGCGACGCGCAGAGCGAGGCGTCAAGGATTTACGAGAGAGCCGAGGAGCAGATTGCTCTTGAAAAAAAACGCGCCCTCTCCGAGGTAAAGGACGAGGTTTCGGGCATGGCTGTCGAGATTGCAGGCGCACTTATTGAGCGCGAGGTTTCGGCAGAGGAGCACGCCCAATTCATCGACTCCTTTATAGACAGCGTCGGTGACTGATATGGCATATATCGACAATGGCGAAAAGAGCTTTGGCGACGCACTCTTCGCGCTCTGCGAGGAAGCGGGCACTACTGAATCCGTAAAGGTAGATTTCGATATTCTCTGCTCCGCCCTGTGCGGTGAGCCCGAATACGTAAAACTCCTCGACAACCCCGCTCTTTCACGTGAGGAAAGAGTTGCGCTTGCGGATAAGGCATTCGGCTCTCTTGACAGGTATCTTGTCAATATGGTGAAGATTCTTGCACAGCGCCGCGAAGTATATCTCATTTTCAAAATCCGCGACTCCTTCTTCGAAAGCTTCGACGAAGCGCGCGGAATTGAGAGAGTTGAGGCAGTTTCGGCAGTACCCCTTACCGATGAGCAGACAGAAAGACTTGCACAAAAGCTCGAAAAAATAACAGGCAAAAATATTATAATTACAAACAAAGTCGATTCTTCCATACTCGGCGGAGTAAAGCTCCGCTTTATGGGCAGACAAATCGACGGCTCTATCAAAACAAAGCTCGACCGCTTTGAAAAGAGCTTAAAAGATATCGTAATATAAAAAGTTGGTGAAATAATGCAGTCAAGAATAGATGATATAAGCAAAATCATAAAAGAACAAATCCGTCATTACGAAAGCAAGACGGTGCAGGACGAGATAGGCTACGTTATCAGCGTAGGCGACGGCATATCCAAGGTACACGGACTTGAAAAGTGCAAGGCTAACGAGCTTCTTGAATTTTCAAACGGCTCTTACGGCATGGCATTAAACCTTGAAGAAACGTTCGTCAGCTGCGTACTTCTCGGAAGCGACGTCGGCATTGCCGAGGGCAGTATCGTCAAGAGAACGGGACGGGTTGTGTCCGTCCCCGTAGGTGAGGAGCTTATCGGCAGAGTCGTAAACGCACTCGGAAAGCCCATTGACGGAAAAGGACCTATTGATATAACGCGTTTTGACCCCATTGAACGCCGTGCATACGGAATTATCGAAAGAAAATCCGTATCCGTTCCGCTTCAAACGGGTATCAAGGCAATAGACTCCATGATTCCGATAGGACGCGGTCAGCGTGAGCTTATCATAGGCGACAGACAGACGGGTAAAACGGTCATAGCGACCGATACCATCATAAATCAAAAGGGCAAGGACGTTATCTGTATCTACGTTGCAATAGGTCAGAAGCAGTCAACGGTTACGAGCGTCGTTGATACCCTTTACAGAGCGGGTGCTATGGACTATACCATAGTAGTATCCGCAAATGCGAGCGACCCCGCTCCGCTTCAGTACATCGCTCCATACTCGGGCTGTACTATGGGCGAATACTTCATGGATAAGGGCAAGGACGTCCTCATAATCTACGACGACCTCTCAAAGCACGCAGTTGCTTACAGAGCACTTTCCTTGCTTATCAGACGCCCTCCGGGACGTGAAGCATACCCCGGCGACGTATTCTACCTCCATTCAAGACTTCTTGAACGTGCCGCAAGGCTTTCCGAGGAGTGCGGCGGCGGTTCGCTTACGGCGCTCCCCATAATCGAAACTCAGGCAGGCGACGTTTCTGCCTATATCCCCACTAACGTAATCTCCATAACCGACGGACAGATATTCCTTGAATCCGAGCTTTTCCATTCGGGCGTAAGACCTGCGGTAAACCCCGGTATCTCGGTATCCCGTGTCGGCGGTAACGCGCAGATTAAGGCTATGAAAAAGGTTTCGGGTACGCTTAAGCTCCTCTACTCGCAGTACCGCGAGCTCCAGAGCTTTGCCCAGTTCGGCTCCGACCTTGACCCGGATACGAAAGCAAGACTTGAACAGGGTGAGAGAATCGTTGAGGTTCTTAAACAGAACAGAAACTCCCCCATCGCCGTTGAGCTTCAGGTAGCTATCATCTACGCGGTAGTAAACAATCTTCTTCGCGAGATAAAAACCGAAAATATCCATCGCTTTGAAGAGGAGCTCTTTGAGTATCTCACCGCCGTAAAGGGCGAGCTTCTCGAAACGATAAGAAGCACCGGCGTCCTCTCTCCCGAGAGTGAGCAGGAGCTCAGAGAATCCATTATTTACGTTAAGGAAAAATTTATAATCTGATAAAGAAAGGAAGTGTATAAGCTTTGGCAGGAATGAACGATATCAAGGCACGAATGAAAAGTGTCGAGAGCACGATGCAGATAACTAAGGCTATGGAACTCGTGGCTACGTCGAAGCTCCGCCGTGCCAAGGAAAACGTTGAACGTACACGTCCTTTCTACGAGGTCTTGGGTAAGGCAATTAACGATATCGCATCTATTTCGGATAACACGCAAACGCCTTGGTTTTCGCACGCCGATTCCGAGAAAACTCTCTTTATCGTCTTTGCGGGCGACAGAGGACTTGCAGGCGGATATAATTCAAATATCTTTAAGCTTGTTACCTCTCTCTCCGAGGGTAAAGATGCAATCTGGCTTCCCATAGGCAAAAAATCTCTTGAATATTCAAAGCACAGGAATATCCCCATTTATACGGACATTTTCGCAGAAGCATCGGATTTGACCGTAGGCTCGACGCTGAGTCTTGGAAAAATCATTACCGACGGCTTTAAGAACGGCGAGTATGGCGAGGTAGTCATGGTCTTTACCGAATTTGTTTCGATGATGACGCAAAGACCTAAATATAAAACGCTCCTTCCCCTCTCTTCGCCCAATACCAAAGCGGTTTCGGTTCCCGAGACGGACTGCGAGCCCGACGCGATGCTTGATAGCATCGTGCCCGAGTACGTGGGCGGTATTCTCTACTCCGCGCTCTGCGAGAGCCTCGCGTCCGAATCAGGCGCAAGAAGAATGGCTATGAACTCGGCTAACAAAAACGCCGAGGAGATAATAGGCACTCTCAAACTGAAGTACAATCGCGTACGTCAGTCTGCGATAACTCAGGAGATAACAGAAATCGTGTCAGGTGCCGAGGCGTTATAGCTTGGCACAAGAATTTGAAAGGAATTTAGGCAGATGAAAAAGAACATCGGCAAAGTAATACAGATAATCGGTCCCGTTCTTGACATCAGATTTGAGAACGGTGAGCTTCCCGACCTGCTCGGTGCAATAGAAATCGAGCACGAGGGCAGAAAAATAGTCTGCGAGGTTGCAAGTCAGCTCGGCGACGACGTGGTAAGATGCATCGCCATGTCATCAACGGACGGTATGTCAAGAGGCATGGAAGCCGTATACACGGGCACGGGCATCACTGTTCCCGTCGGCAAGGAAACTCTCGGCAGAATTTTCAACCTCCTCGGCGAGCCCGTCGATAACCTCCCCGCTCCCGAAAATGCAGAGAGATGGTGTATCCACAGAGACCCTCCTACCTACTCTGAACAGGAGAGCGCTACCGAAATACTTGAAACGGGTATTAAGGTAGTTGACCTTATCGCACCATATACTAAGGGCGGTAAGATAGGTCTTTTCGGCGGTGCAGGCGTTGGAAAAACGGTACTTATTATGGAGCTCATAAACAACGTCGCCAAGGAGCACGGCGGTATCTCCGTCTTTACGGGCGTTGGCGAGAGAACCAGAGAGGGTAACGACCTCTATAATGAAATGAAAGAATCGGGAGTTCTTTCCAAGACCGCGCTTGTGTACGGTCAGATGAACGAACCTCCGGGAGCAAGAATGAGGGTAGGTCTTTCGGGACTTACCATGGCTGAATATTTCAGAGATGAGGAAGGACAGGACGTGCTTCTCTTCATCGACAATATTTACAGATTTACACAGGCAGGCTCTGAGGTATCGGCACTTCTCGGCAGAATGCCCTCCGCCGTAGGCTATCAACCCACCCTTGCAACCGAAATGGGCGCACTTCAGGAAAGAATTACCTCGACGAAGCGCGGCTCTATCACGTCCGTTCAGGCGGTATACGTTCCTGCGGACGACCTTACAGACCCCGCTCCCGCAACTACGTTTGCTCACCTTGACGCAACCACGGTTTTGTCAAGAAACATAGCGTCGCTTGGTATCTATCCCGCAGTTGACCCCCTTGAATCCACTTCGAGAATACTCTCCCCCGACATTGTCGGAATCGAGCACTACGAGGTAGCGCGCGAGGTACAGAGAATGCTCCAAAGATACAAAGAGCTTCAGGATATCATCGCAATTATGGGTATGGAAGAGCTTTCCGAAGAGGATAAGCTCCTCGTAAACCGTGCGAGAAAAATCCAGAGATTCCTCTCCCAACCCTTCTCCGTTGCAGAGCAGTTCACTGGTATGGAAGGAAAGTACGTCCCCATCAAGGAAACTATCAGAGGATTCAGAGAAATCCTTGACGGAAAGCACGACGACCTTCCCGAGAGCGCATTCCTCTTCGTCGGCACAATAGACGAAGCAGTAGAAAAAGCTAAAAAATCGGCTCAATAATCACAGGTGAGAGCTATGAAGGAATTTCATCTTGAAATAGTAACACCCGACGGACTTGTGTACGACGGCATGGCAGAAAGCCTGCTCATACGCACCGAAGACGGCGATGCGGAGTTTTTGGCGGGACACGTTGACTACGTCGCCTCTCTCGGCATCGGCAGAGCGAGAATAAAAATCGACGGCAAGGACAGGTTTGCCTCGGTTTCGGGAGGCTTTGTAACCATAAACGACGGAGCGGTCAAACTCGTTGCGATAACCTTTGAATTTGCTGAGGATATCGACCTTGAACGCGCAAAGCACGCCAAGGAAAAGGCACAGGCACTCCTATCAAGCACCGAGGACAAGAAGGCAATCGAGCTTGCAAAATTAAAGCTCGCAAGGGCGATGTCGCGAATAGACGTCGCTAAACTGTAAAAAACAACAACCGAGTAAAAACTCGGTTGTTTTTTGTTTATCAGAAATCATACTTAGCCGCAAGCCTTGCAGGCGGTAAAGAAAGGAGTCTGATTATCGGTACTATTGCTATTATGAGTCTCACCGCGAGGATTGATACGAGCGTAAGAGCCGCCGCCCAAAGCGGGAATATCATCACGATACCGATTTCCTCAATCAGATTGATAATGCCTATTACCAACCACACAATGCCCACTGTCGGAATCGAGTAGCGTAGAGTCTGAATTACGGTTTCAATGGCAAATACCAAAACGAGATTACTCTTCGGAATACCGAGAAGTCTGTATACTGCAACGAGGTCCATTCGCTCGTTTATTTTTGAGCGTTGCATAAGGTAGAGCATAAGTATGGACAGCGCTAAAACTGTAACTGTAACGATAGTCCTCGCATCGACCTTTGCAAGAGTCCTGTCACGGTATGCGTTGTAATCCTTTTCATATTGGTCGATAATATTTATTTCAACCATACCCTCAAAGTTCTCCGGAAGCTCACCGCTCATATATTCAAGCATCGCTTCCTTGTCCTCACACCATACGCCAAACGAGCCGTAGTACGCGAGCATTTCACTGTAAAGCGTGGGTATTCTCTCGTCGGCAACGACGAATTTCGCACTTATATCCTCGTATTTGCCCGTTATGGCGTCTTTTATCACCATGTTACGCCTGTTGCCCACGGAATAAATCTTTCCTATATACTGCATATAGATCGCGCCTGCGTTGTCCGCAAGAGCAATACACTCGTTTTCGCCGAGTGAGTCAACGCTGTCATAGCCCGTAAGCTCGCAAAATTCGGAAAACGAGATGATTTCCATTCCGCCCGAGCCTATGGAGAGCATACCCTCAACGCTTATGTAAATATCGGGCTGGCCAGAATCGCAAATACCGACGATAGTGGGCGTAAAGCTCTTCCTTGAAAGCACAAGCTGTTTGCCTATGAGATATTCGTAGCTTGGAATAATATTCTGAATTACTCCGTCCTCTTCAAGAAGCTTATCGAGCACCCAGCGGTCAATAACTATCTCGTCGTAACGCTCGGGCATTCTTCCTAAGATAATAGTCGAGGGGTCAAGCCTTACGACGTCAACATAATTTGCACCGAGAATTTCGAGTGTAAGCTCTTCAAACTGGGGCACGGTGCTGTCCTTGTATTCAAAATAACTGTCAAATTGAAGAACAAGGTCAAAATCAAGTCCCGAAGCCCCAAGATGCTCGATATAATCCGTCTTGTACTCGTCGAGCTTCCAAATGTACGCGGGCAGATTCTCTCCCCTCTGAAACTCAATATTCAAAACGTGCGAATCCGTCGTTATAAAATCCTCGGGGTCGATATGAGCGACCGTAACGATATCGGAAACGGACATTGATATCATAAGCGAGAGCAGAATGAGAAACAGCCCCATGCCCACTCTGCCGAGCTTTTTGCGTGAAACCAGAGTCTTTGCCTCTTCGTAGAGGAACTTAAAGCCAAGACCGCCTCTCGGCGGCTTCTTAGGAGATAAACTGTCGTCCTTTGCAACTTTTTCTTCGCTTGCGCTGTGAATAAACGACGAAACGTCAAGCACGGGGCGCGCACCCTCGATAAGCCTTGGCGAAACATTGCCCTCCGAGCAAAGCACGACTCGCGGGTCGTTGACCTTGATAATTATTCTATCTTTTTCAGCAATAACCGTAACGGAAACGGGCTCTGCGTCCTCTTTCGTGAGCACTCTGAGCGATATCTCCTCGGAAGAATACTTACTCTCGCTGTAATCCTCGGAATATAACGCGTCCTTCTCACCCGCATTCATAGTGCCCCTTGACCAATCGGTGCTGTCGGATACTATTCTGCCCTCGTCAATAGTGATTATTCTGTCGGCAAAAAATCTCGCGATTCTCTCCTCGTGCGTTACCATTACTATAAGACTGTCGTGCGAAAGCTCTTTTAAGATACCGCAAATATTCATCGTGTTGGCTTCGTCAAGATTTCCCGTCGGCTCATCGGCAAAAATGACCTTGGGATTTCTTGCGATTGCGCGGGCAATTGCAATTCTCTGCTGCTGACCGCCCGAAAGCTGACCTACGGGACGCTTTCTGTAACGGAACATATCGACCTTTATAAGCGCCTCTTTTACTCTTTGCATCTTCTCCTTTTTGGATAGAGGCATGGAGTGCATACCGATAAAAACGTTGTACGACGCGGAGTGCTCGCCTAAAAGATAGTAGTTTTGAAATATGTAACCGAAATTGGCATTTCGCTCTCTCTCAAAAGCCTTTGAGCCCGAGCTCCTTATCTCGGCGCTGTCCGTGATAATCTTACCGCTGTCAAAGCTGTCAAGACCGCCTATCGAATTGAGCAAGCTCGTCTTGCCGCAGCCCGACGCACCCAGAATACATACGAAACCCGTTTCGGGTAGCGTGAAGGACATACCGTGGAGAACTTCGTGCGCCTGCTTCGTTCTTCTGTCGTAGGTCTTTATTAAATTTTCAACCTTAATCATAAAGCGCTGTCCTCCATCAAACTGAAATCAACGTCGTAATTGCTCTTTCCCTTTCCGAATACGGTTTTCTTCAAGCCTCGAAGAATGCCGATAAGAGAGATTGCAACTGATACGAAATGCACTCCGAAGAGCATAAATATCATACCGATATCAAAATATTTGAATATGTCCGCAACTCTGTCAAAGCCGACGGCATTGAGTGACAGTATTACGGCGGCACCGAGAATTTCACCTGTGAGAGTCAAGATAAGGAGCATCATCGAAAGCGCTGTATTTGCGATTTTTTCCGTAAGTCCCGTATTTGACATAAGTCTGTAATACTCGTGAAGAGATGCAAACATACTGCGGAGCAGTATTACCTGCAAGATAAACGAAATAACGAACACCGCGGCACAAATGGCGAGCGTCGCCATTCTCTCATCTGCAAGTTCTTTGTCTATCTCCGTTGAGCCGAGCTTGTACGGAGATATAGCAACGTAACCGTTTGAGGTAAGTGAATCGATAACTCTTTCAGAGTAAGAGTAATCCTCAATGTAAAGCGATACCTGATTTGCACACGAGAGGTCGGTTACCGCATCAAAATTCTTCTCATTTACCATAACGACGCTTATTCCGTCGGAATCCATCTTGCTAAGGCAAGTCAGCCTGAGCCTTGTATCGCCCGGCGATACGGAAACCTTAGTTCCCTTGTCAATTTTTATAGCGTCGTTTGCAAGCATCAGAACGAAATCGTCATCTGTAAGGCTGACCGACGAAAAGTCAAATTTCAGACCGTCTGCACTGTAAGGCAAGAAGATGAAATCAGACGCGTAGCTCGTATAGGGCGGAAACGGAAGCTCGAGCTTCTTGGGCTGACTGAGCGTAGCGGCAAATTTATCGGAGAAATAAAGTCCCTCTCCGTATTCCGTCTTTCCGACGACCTCAAAATCTATGTCTATGTATGAGTCAATTCCCCAGTTTGCGAGATTTCTGATATAGACCGTAACGGTGTCGCCGACATTCAAATCGGGGTCTGCGGAAAGAATCTCGTAAACGCCCTCGGGGGCTCTTCCCCCGGTAATTATATCGCGGTCGGTGTAAGGAAGCGTCCTTACGAAATTTAGGTTATCTTCAAAAAAGTTAATATATCCCTCGAGCTTGTAATCGTCGGGATTTTTAATCGGGTGATAGTCGGGACCAAATGTGAGCACCCTGTTCTGTGAGTGGTCAACGCCGTCCTTGTAGTGATAAATATAGTCGTTGACGTACCCAAATCTCTCAATATTCTCGACGTATCTTTTCGAGAGAAGGTCAATATAGTCCGCCTCGGTCATAGAAGAACCGTCGGCTTTCATAACGACTATTCTCCGGGGGTCGCCGTTGTAAAAGGCACTCCTATCGTAAATTCTCGTCGGAGAATCGTCCAACCAAGAGATAAAAGTACCAAGGAAAATAAAGGTAATCAGCGTAGTTATGCACAAGAGCAAGCACAGGAGCATCGAAAAAACGGGACGCGATTTCAAGGTCAGCGCGCATATATACGGCGGCAAGGGCTTGTGCGTTTTCGTGCCTTTTTGGCTTGAAGATTCTTCCCTCTCCGCTTCAGATACCGATTTTTCGACATTGTCCTTTCCGCTATGGATATATCTCGGGGCGAGCTCCGCGTCCGTAACCACCGAGCCGTCGGAGAGAATTATACGGCGCGTTGCGAGGTCCTTCGCCTCGTCAAACTCGTGAGTTATAAGTATAACCAGCCTGTCGCGCGACGCGCGCTTGAGCAGGGCAATTACCTTTTCGCTGTTCTCTCTGTCAAGGTTTCCCGTAGGCTCGTCTGCAATAAGTATCTTTGAGGGCTTTGCCAGAGCGCGCGCTATTGAAAGCCGCTGCTTCTGACCGCTGGATAGCTTACCCGCTTTTCTGTTTTTGAACTCGGAGAGCTCAACCTCGTCCAAAATCGCCTTGGTGCGTTCAGCAGCCTCTTCGATTGAAAGACCGCTGAGGCGCAGTGCACTCTCAACATTCTCCGCAACGGTGTTTCCCGGCAAAATGCCGTAGCTCTGCGAAATAAAGCTGATTAGGTCCCTGCGGTATTTCGACCAGTCGTCAGCGTCGTAGTGCGAGGTCGGCTGACCGTAAATATACAGCTCGCCCGACTCGTAAGGAATGATACCGCCGAGCACGTGTGCAAGTGTGGATTTACCGCTTCCGCTCTCACCCGTCAGCGCAACAAATTCTCCCGTTGAAAACGAGAGATTTATACCCGTAAGTCCGACAACAACCGAATTTTCAGAGGTATAATATTTAGATAGGTTTTCTAATTTTAATACTTCCATAGAAACTGCCTCATTAACAAAAAATTATCAGTGTTATTTTATCACAATAATATATAAAATACAAGGCATTTCAACAAAAAAATAATAATTAATATAAAAAAATCCGCCGTTCCTTTGGGACGGCGGAAGTTTGTGTTGAATTTCGTTTTTTAGCTGAGCGGTTAAATCAAATATTTCTGCATATAGAGTTCACTATGATATGTACCGTCTTTGAATTTGAAATATTTCGGTTTTTTTGCAACGACCTCAAAGCCGAATTTTTCATACAAATGCAATGCTCTTTCGTTCTCCTCGACAAGTGCAAGTTCAAGTATCTCCGCGCCCCTGCACTGTGCTTCTGCCAGCATATCGTGAAACATAGCCGAACCGATACCTAAATTCCAATAATCTTTGAGTATCGCTATCATAACGGTTACGCGGTGCGAGGTTTTCATACCGCCGTTAAAGACAAGCTCACAGTTTCCCGCGACCTCACCGTCGACAAAGCAGGTAATGCAAAAGCTGTGTTCGGAGTCTCTGAGCTTTTTTATCCAAGCTTCTTCGGCATCAACGCTCGCGCCGACCCATTCCTCAGGGTAACGCGTAAGAAACTCCGTTTCTCCGCACGCCTTGATGATATATTTCAACATTGCCTCGGCATCGCTTATCTCGGGAGTTTTGAAAATTGCCTCTCTGCCGTCTTTTAATACAATTTTCTTTTCTTCGAATATCACTTATTTTTCCTACCTTCTCTTGAAAATCACTATCTCGGGGTCAACACCGCCCTCGCCGTATTCGCATACGAGCAGAAATCCAAGTCCTGCCGCCAAGCCGTAGCAACGTCCTCCGAACTCACATTCCACTTGGGTTCCGAGATATATCTCGCTGTCGTCAAGCAGCTTTACGTCCTCACCGCTCGGCATACGGTACGGCAAATTTACGAACGAGCCGAAGAGTGCGTAAAGCTCATCTATCTTCGGCATTCCCTCGATTCCGAGGGCATTGAACTCGTCAATAAGCCCCTGCTTAAAGGCGTTGTAATTTTCAAGCCCGCCCTTTTTTATGTAGTCGTAAATAAAGCATTTTTTACCCAAAGGACAACCGCCCGACTCCGTGCAACCGTTGCACATTCCGCTGAAATGGCAATCCTCACATTCAAGTCCGCATATAGTTTTCATTTTTTACCTCATTTAATGTTTCTTCAAGCGATTCTAAACCCTCTTCGACCGAAGTTCCGAGAATTTCCTGAGTCTTTTTGAAATCGTATTTTTCATGTAGCTTGTCATGCACCGCAAAAAAGCAGTCCTTGCCGTGCCGTTTTACGAATATCGCCTGCGCCTTGCACGCGTTTGAACCGTCATTATCGGGAGTATAAAAGCCTTTCTTGCAATCTTCAAGCATATCACACTCGTAACAGCCGTTAAGTCCGTTTTGCTCACAGCAAACTGCGTTTGGACATCTTCCGCCATCAAAAAGCGTAGCATAGGAACAGCAGTTAAAGGAGGAGCGACAGCCGCCGCACCATTGACCTAAAAAGCAATGCAAACAGGAAAATCCGCAAAAAGCAAGTGCGTCCGTTCCCTTTTTTGCATTTTCCACTATCTCGGCTTTGTAAATACAGCCCCTTGCAAAACGCTCGTCCTTCTGTGCACCGTCAAGCTGTAAAGCTTTTCGGTACACCCGGGTGGGCTCACCGCTTACATCGGTATCCATGCGGAAAAATTCATATCCGTATTTTTCGTAAAATCCTACGTGATTTGTCGAAATATGTATATATTCCCGTCCCATCACCGTGGCAATTGCCTCTGCATAAGCCAAAAGCTCGCCTGCGTACCCGTGCCCGCGGTATTGCGGGAAGGTGTATACGAAACCTATCCAGTTTCTAAGCTCCGTAGGCTGTACGTCGTCAAGGGGAGCGAAAGTACAAAAGGAGATAAGCTCATCTCCTCGCGTCAAAAGAAGTACCAGCGCATTTTCTCCCACAAGCTTTTTTAGTCTGTTCTGCTCTATAAGCTCACAGAGATACTGCCCCGCAGTCCAGTCGCACTTTCTCATTTTGCATAACCAGTGCTCCTTTTGCTGACAGGAGTAATATTCTATTACCTTTGAAGGCACTATTTCAGCATTATTTACCGACATAATATTTATCCTTTATCCAAGCAAAATGAGAGTTGCGAGCTGAAAATATATGAAAAGCGAAACCGCATCTACGATGGTCGTAATAAAGGGGCTCGCCATAACGGCAGGGTCAAGACCTATCTTCTTTGCACCTATGGGAAGCACGCAACCGACGGTTTTCGCCACGATTACCGTTGCAAGAAGAGTGAGCGAAACCACGAGATTTGCTTCAATTGAAACCTCGTTGCCGAAAATCAGATTGTCAACTACAAGTATCTTCAAGAAATTACAAACGGAGAGCACACCGCCGCAAAGAATCGCCACGCGCACCTCTTTCCAAATGATGCTAAGCAGGTTTTTAATCTCTATCTCACCGACTGCAAGACCGCGTATTACGGTTGCAGAGGACTGACCGCCGCTGTTACCGCCCGTGTCCATAAGCATTGGGATAAATGCAATCAGCACGGGAATAGTGGCAAGCTTGCTTTCAAAGTTTGCAATTATCTGACCCGTAAATGTCGCCGAAAGCATGAGCAAAAGCAACCACGGGATTCTCGTTTTCCAGATTTCAAAGACACCTGAACGCATATATGGCTTGTCGCCGGGCACGATAGCAGCCATCTTTTCGATATCCTCGGTTGCCTCCTCTTCGATAACGTCGATAGCGTCGTCAACCGTAACGATGCCGACCAGTCTGTTTTCCTTGTCAACTATGGGAAGCGCCAACACGTCGTATTTCTGAATCATCGCAACGACGTCCTCTTTGTTGTCAAGCGTGTTCATACAAAGGATATCAGTATCCATTATGTCAGAGATAAGCGCGTCGGGCTTTGCAAAAATGAGGTCTTTCAAAGACACAATTCCCTCAAGCACGCGCGAGGTGTTCGTAACGTAGGCTACGTAAACGGTTTCCTTCTCAACACCCTTGAGCCTTATACTTTCAATGGCTTCGGAGACCGTCATGTTCTTGTGCAAATCAATAAATTCGGCAGTCATGACACTGCCCGCACTGTCCTCGGGATAGGAGAGAAATTTGTTTATCAAATTTCTCGTTTCGGGACGCGAGAGCTTGAGAATTCTCTTGACCATAATCGCGGGAAGCTCTTCAAGAATATCTACCGCGTCGTCCACGAAAAGGTCTTCGATAATCATCGCTATTTCGGTATCGGACATTTTTCCGATAATGCTCTCCTGCTCCTCAAAATCAAGGCGCGAGAAAATATCCGCCGCCGCGTCCTTCTTTAACATACGGAAAGCGCTGAGCATAAGCTCGTCGGGCAAAGACGCGAGATATTCCGCCGCGTCTATATCGTTAAGCTCGTCTATCTCGTGAATAAAAGCGGAGTATTTTTTCTCAGCTAAATACGAGTTGAGCCTCTCAAAAATATCTTCTCTGTTCTCCATTTTTCACCCTCCTTTGTGTAAATATAAATCCATTCTAAATTTTACTCCAATTTTTATCTCGTGTCAACATTTATTCTTTCATTTTTTCTCAAAAAAATATCAAAAAAGCCCTTGATTTTTTTGTTTAATTATGATACAATACCATTTGTCGAGAATATGCCGGTGTGATGGAATTGGCAGACGTGCTGGACTCAAAATCCAGTGGTAGCG
>JBJDZG010000004.1:0-231375 GCA_051867875.1 Eubacteriales bacterium | reverse complement strand
AACCTTCCTTAAAAGGTCTCAAGCGTTTCACTATACTTGAGTTTCTCCTTACTCCATCTCTCCTCTCTTTATTCGGTTTTCAATGCTCAAATGGAGCAAAAAGCACTCAATATTGAGTGCTTTTTTGTTTTTATTGAGAAAATTTGCATGTTGGGTGTGAAAAAATCGCACGAAAAGGCGCGCGGCACATAGGGAAACCGTGCGGAATCCGTCTGGAAAGACGCGCGGTTCGCGGGAAAACCGTGTAAAAGTGTGTGCTGGCGCGGGAAAAAGGCGCGAGGGTATGCGCGCGGTTTGCGGGAAAACCGTGTAAAAGTGCGTGGCGGTGCGGAAAAAGGCGCGAAAATGCGCGCGGTGAAGTGCAGTTGTGCAAAAAATCTTTAACACCGCTAAAAATCCGTCCTGATAAATCCGAAAATCGAAAAAGCGAGAAAAAATCCCGCAAAATGAAAAAAAGCCGAAAAATTTGGTAAAATATCAAAAAAAATCAAAAAAATTGAAAAAAAGTGAATAAAAACCGCAAAAAAATGCGTATTAATATATGAGAATGAAAAAAAGTTTAACTGATTCGGTTGTCTTACTCCTTGATATATCCGTTTTGGTTCTGCCCAAAACTTTTTTTCATTCTTAATTTTTTATTGCGAAACCACTTGAAATTTGGTGGAAAATGTTGTATAATTATAACATTACTTGCAAGGAGAATGACAATGATTTCGTTTTTAATGACCATAGCCCCCGAAGAGATGGGAAAAGGAATTGAATACCTTTACAAGCATTACCACAGGGATATGCTCATTTACGCGAAAGAATTGCTGAAACGCAGCGGCTGCCGCAACTACGAGCTTGATGCCGAGGACGTTATCCAACGGACGTACATAAAGCTTTTTGAGAGCGGAAAGATAGATTTCGCGAAGAGCGAGCGCGAGATAAAGTCCTACTTAATAAGCACCGTTCACAGCGTTGCCGTTGACTATTTGAGAGAGAACCGAAAGTACGCATCGGACGGGGAGCTCGATGACGGCTTTGAGATATCCGACAACAGCTTTTACGAGGAGCTGAGGATAAAGGAAAGGTACGGGCAGGTAGTAGATGCTATCAAGGAGCTCGACCTGATTTACAGCAGTACTCTCTTTTTGACTGTTGAGGGAATGAAACCCGCACAGATAGCCGAATATATGGGAATTTCGGAGCAGACCGTCTACACAAGGCTCCGCCGTGCCCGTATTGAACTTATCAGAATTTTGAAGGAGAAGGACAATCATGCAAAGAACTGAATATGAATCCGAGCGCGAGCTTCTTCTCGGAGCTTTGAGCGAGGCTATGTGCGATAAATTTGATACTGTCGTTGCAGAAAGCAGTGAATCCGACAGTTCAACGAGGGCGCATAAAAAGAGAATGGCGCGGATAGTATCAGGTAAAAAGGTACTCACAAGGCGCAAAAGAAGGCTTCTCGTGCTTCTTGTGGCGGCGATGACTCTGCTTGCCGCCTGCGCTACCGGTTTAATATACAGAGAAGTATCGGGCCATTTGATAAAAGAGGAATATCAGAACGGCGATGTATATTATTGTTTTGAGGAAATCCCCTGCAAAGATTACAGTTATGCGTACAGACTGACTTATATGCCCGAGAGCTACTATTATCTTCGCTCGGATGTTCCTCGCAGTGCGATTTATAAAAGCCGCAAAATGCGTAATGAAATTCATATAACTACATGTACGAAATATAATGTTCGATACGATGCCGAGCGTTATGACGCAGAGGTAGTAGAATACAAGGGATATGAGATAATCTGTATTTCCAACAAAAAAAATAACTTGTGCGACTATATATGGTATGACGGCGAGGCTAGTTATGTTCTGATAGAAAGCAGATTACTTTTAGAGTACGAGGAAATTTACAAGATGCTCGAAGGACTCGAAAGATACGAGGTCAAAATGCCGCAGGATAAATGAATAAATGAAAATAAAATGTAACGGGACTGCGTAGGCAGTCCCGTTTTTATTATAAGCACAGGGGGGAAAATAAGGCATCTGGTTAATAAATACTAATGATACCGTCCGATAAAAATCAAATTACCCGACACGCTTTGCTTTGGGTACAGCTATGCTGATAGGATATTATTATCGGTCGGTGATTTCGGAAGAATACGGTATATTTCAAACGCAGAGGTTTGATTCTTCCCGACGGCGGGTTACTATGCTTGTTTGTAACCCTCGACTGTATCTACGGAGCCGTCCATATAGTAGATACTTATAGTATAATACGCCCGGTACGTGCCGGAACTGCCCATGGAAAAGGAGTATTTGAGTGTGCCTGCGTTGTTGTAGGAATAATCGCTGACGCTGTCAACGGTCTCCCAGAGTACGAGCCAGGTGTTTTTCTTTAATTCAATCTCTATCTCGATTCTGTAAAACGCGTCGTAATCTTGGGTGTATTTAACTGTGAAGGTTCCCTCTGAGAATGTTATAGTAATGTCGTCGGCAGAGTACGTCTGCGCCGCGGATTCATCCCCGAGTGCATAAGCAGGCACGGAAATATAACAAAATACGGTAAAAACCATAATTAATGACAAAATGAAGCTAACTGATTTTTTTGCGTTTTTCATAATATACCTCCTATTTGCGACACGATGCCATTTACCCCCCTGCGCCGTTAAAATTAAGTATATTACGTTTCCTTGATTATAGTATAAATCGCATTTGCAAAATGTCAATAGGGTTAGAGAGCAGAAAAATAAAATCGGCACTTTCAATAATTTAAGGTGAAAAATTTTGTTGAATATACGGGTGAAAACGCGAAAATTTTTCTTGACATCGGGGGGGTAATGTGCTATGTAACTTTGATTTAATAATATTAATTATAATCTTGACATCGCTCTTTATTTCGGGTATAATATTATACGGGCGACTGTACCCGATAAAAAAGATAAAAAGTGAGGTTTGGCTGTGGAAGAAAAGAGAATTACAGAGCTTAAAAACATAGCAAATAATATAAGAATAGGAATAATCGACGCGACGCACGCCGCTAAGAGCGGCCACCCCGGCGGTTCGCTTTCCATTGCGGATATTCTTTCGTATCTCTATTTTGAGGAAATGAATATTGACCTCGAAAATCCCAAAAAGGAGGACAGGGACCGTTTCGTGCTCTCAAAGGGACACACAGCGCCCGCGCTTTATTCAACGCTGGCGCACAGAGGATTTTTCCCCGTGGACGACCTTGTAACCCTGCGTAAGATAGACAGTTATCTTCAAGGACATCCCGATATGCACAAAATCCCCGGTGTCGATATGTCGGCGGGCTCTTTGGGACTCGGAATTTCAGCCGCTTGCGGAATGGCGCTTGCGGGAAAGATAGACAATAAGGACTACCGCGTCTATACGATAATCGGCGACGGCGAGAGCGAGGAAGGTCAGGTCTGGGAGGCTTCAATGTTTGCCTGCCACTACAAGCTTGACAATCTCTGCGTTATTCTTGACCTCAACGGTCTTCAGATTGACGGACCTATCACGGAGGTTATGAATCCCACACCCCACGACAAGAAATTCGAGGCGTTCGGATTTCACGTAATTACAATAGACGGACACGATTTTAACGAGATAGAGCGAGCATTCTCCGAGGCGAGAGCCACAAAGGGCAGACCTACGGTGATAATCGCAAAAACGACTAAGGGCAAGGGTGTTTCCTTTATGGAAAACTCGGTTTCTTGGCACGGTGCGGCTCCAAACGATGAGCAACACGCTGCTGCTATCGAAGAGCTCAAAACACGTTTTGTATAAGGAGGACGGAAAAATGGCAGATGTTAAGAAAATAGCTACGAGAGAAGCCTACGGCGCAGCACTCTGCGAGCTCGCCGAAAAATACGATTTCGTCGTCCTTGACGCAGACCTTGCCGCCGCTACGAAAACGGGAATGTTTAAGAAGAAATACCCCGATAGATTTTTCGACTGCGGTATTGCAGAGGGAAATATGATGAGCGTTGCCGCGGGAATCGCGTCAACGGGCAAGACCGTTTTTGCGTCGAGCTTTGCCATGTTTGCATCGGGCAGAGCGTTCGAGCAGGTCAGAAACTCCATAGGATATACGCACCTTAACGTAAAAATCGGCGCAACCCACGGCGGAATTTCCGTCGGCGAGGACGGCGCAACCCACCAGTGCAATGAGGATTTCGCGCTTATGCGCTCCATTCCCGGTATGGTTATTCTGAACCCCGCGGACGGAGTTGAGGCGAGAGCGGCAGTCGAGGCGGCGATTTTGCACGACGGGCCCGTTTATCTCCGTTTCGGAAGATACGCGCTTCCCATTCTCTTTGACAGAGATGATTATAAATTTGAAATAGGCAAGGGCGTTACGGTTGCCGACGGAACCGACGTTACTCTCGTCGCTACGGGCTTTATGGTTTCCGTATCGCTTGAGGCGCGCGAGCTTCTTGCAAAAGAGGGCATTTCTGCAAGAGTGGTTAATATTCACACTATCAAGCCCATCGATAAGGATATTATTATAAGGGCGGCGAAAGAAACGGGCGCTCTCGTGGTTTCCGAGGAGCACACCGTACTCGGCGGTCTTGGCTCTGCCGTTGCCGAGGTCCTGGTTGAAAATTGCCCTGTGCCCATGGCAAGAGTGGGCGTTGAGGATACCTTCGGACGCTCGGGAAGCGTTCCCGCGCTTATGGAATACTACGGACTTACAGCCGAAAATATTGCTAAAAAAGCAAAAGAGGTTATCGCAAGAAAATAAAATATAGTAAAATGGGGGAATTTCCCCCATTTTACTGAATTGAGGAAGATATGCGTTATTTTAAGAACAAATTTTTTATGATAGCTCTCACCGTTGTGCTCTGCCTGACGGTTTTTTCCGTTGTGCTCTCCGTTTCGGGTAACGCTTGGTTCTTAAAGGACGCGGTAAATCTGATTTCAACGCCTTTCAGGGCAGTGTTCAACGCCTGCGCCGACGGGCTTTCGGGCTTCGTTGAATATTTTACGGAATTTGACCGTATTCTGGCTGAAAACGAGGCGCTGCGAAAGGAAAACGAGGAGCTTAAAAAGCTACGGAGCGATCTTGCCGTGCTCAAAGAGGAAAATGAGTGGTTGCGCGACTTCCTTGACGTCAAAAATCAGAACACAACCTTTGAATTTGCCGATGCCACGGTCATAGGCAAAAATTCGGGCACGTCCCACACTACGCTCACGCTGAACAAAGGCTCGCTTCACGGCATCGAGGCGGGAATGACCGTCATCGCGGGCGAGGGACTCGTCGGCAGAATAACCGAGGTCGGACTCACCTCGTGCGAGGTCATCTGCGTCGTGGACATCTCGTCGTCGGTCGGTGCCGTTATCGAGAGAAGTGCTCTCGTCGGTATCGTTGAAGGCTATTACAAGGGAAATTGCCGTTTTCTCTACACGACGGGCGTTACCGATTTCAGTAGCGTCGCCGTCGGCGATAACGTCATCACGAGCGGAAAGGGAAGCATTTATCCTTACGGGCTCAAAATAGGCACCGTTACCGAGGTACAGATTGACGACGCGAGCCGTTCCATTATCGCAACGGTCGAGCCTGCGGTCAATTTTAACGATATCAGCCGAGTTATGATAATCAAGTCGTTTACGGTGGAATAATATGAAAAAGTCAGAAAAAAAGGAAAGAATAGCCGGGATTATCACCGAGCTCAAAAAAATATACCCGCAAGCAGTCTGCGCGCTCGAATTTGAGGGCGAGCCGTGGAAGCTTCTCGTTATGGGAAGGCTCTCCGCGCAGTGTACCGATGCCCGTGTGAATATTGTTTGCAGAGAGCTTTTTGCTGTTTATCCCACCTGCGAGAGCCTCGCCCGCGCGGACTATGCCGACGTCGAGGAGATAATCCGCCCGTGCGGACTTTTTCGCACCAAGGCGAAGAATATAGTTGACGCCTGCGCGATGCTCTGCGACGAGTACGGCGGGGTTTTGCCCGACGATATGGACGAGCTTCTGAAATTCGCGGGCGTTGGCAGAAAGATAGCAAATCTTTTGCTCGGAGATATATTCCACAAGCCCGCAATCGTTGCGGACACGCATATGATAAGAATTTGCGGACGCTTCGGAATGTATCCGCAGAAGCTTAAAGACCCGCATAAGGTTGAACTTATTATGGCGGAGCTCGTCGAGCCCGAGGAGCAGAGCGACCTCTGCCACCGCATAGTGCAGTTCGGACGCGACACCTGCTCTGCACGCGCACCGCGTTGCTCGGAGTGCCCGATAGCGCATCTTTGTGAGGAAGGACTCAAAAAAGGGGGCAGAGAATAAATGTTTGAACAGAATATAACTTTTATCGGAATGCCCGGAAGCGGAAAGAGCACCGTGGGCGTAGTAGTTGCGAAAATGCTCTGCAAGACCTTTATCGACTGCGACTTGCTCATACAGAACAGGGAGGGCAAGCGCCTGCACAAGATAATCGGGGAGATTGGCAACGAGAATTTTTTGAAGCTTGAAAATGATACGCTCGCTTCGATTAACGTCCATAATTCTGTAATTTCCACGGGCGGAAGTGCCGTTTTCGGCAGAGAGGCTATGGAAAATCTCAAAAAAATATCGACCGTGGTATATATTAAAGTACCCTGCGAGGTGATTGAGAAAAGGCTCGGGAACCTTAAACGCAGGGGCGTGGTTTTTGAGGAGGGACAAACCTTGCGCGACGTTTATAACGAGAGAATACCGCTCTACGAAAAATATGCAGATATAACCGTCGAGAGCGACAACGACACCGACATTCAGGAGGTTGCGCTTAAAATAGCGGAAATGTTTGAGTGATAGGGGGAACCTAAATGAAACGAATAACAATGCTCACAAGACTGCTGGACATATCAAACAGCCGACGCGGAATGTTACCGCCCACCGCGGGCAAGCCCTGCCTTGATTTCGTTGCCAGGGAGAGTAAAATTCCGTCCGATATTCCCGAAAATCAAGGCGTTTCCTCGCGTGATATTGCCGATTTTCTTTTAGAACTCAATGCAGATGAAACGCTGAATATGCACAACGTCGTTATCGCAAGAAACGGAAAAATTCTTTGCGAAGCGTATTTCGGCGCGCACAAGGGCGGTATCTGGAAAGCCACCTTCTCTGCGTGCAAGAGCGTAACGGCTATTGCAATAGGAATGCTTATAGACGAGGGAAAGCTCAATTACGATACGAAGCTTGAAGACATTTTTGCAAAGGAAATGAACTCCGTCGCAAAGCTCCGTATGCGAAATATGACCGTGTACGACCTGCTTACAATGCGTTCGGGTATGATAACCTTTGAGGAAACGGGTGCAATGAACGAGGAGGAAATGTTCAAAACCTTCGTAAGCACTCCGCTCTCGCATTCGCCCGGAGATAAATTCTATTATAACAGCACTAATACCTACGTGCTCTCGTGCATAGTGAGAAAGGTCAGCGGAATGGGACTCTCCGACTATCTCGAACCGAGACTTTTTGCGCCCCTTGAAATTAAAAATTATTATTGGGAAAAGAGCGCCGAGGGAATAGAATTCGGCGGATGGGGACTCTATATATCACCCTGCGATTTTGCTAAAATCGGTCTTATGCTTCTGAATGGCGGTGAGTGGAACGGCAAGCGAATCGTATCTGCGGAATTTGTAAATAACGCCACGAAAAAGCACGCCGACAGTAAGGATTCCGCGTACGGATTCAACTACGGACTGCAAATGTGGGTAAGCAGCGACGGCGACCAGTTTCTTTTCAACGGAATGCTCGGGCAGAACGTCTGGTGCTTCAAAAAGAGCGGTATAGTCATCGTAAATAACGCGGGAAACGACGAGCTCTTCCAGCAGAGCAACTATTTTGCCATCGTCAAAAAGTATTTTGAACGCGATTTTGATAGCAGTATCCCAAAGAATTTGAAGGATAAAATGTGCCTTGAACGCACCCTCAAAAATATCGCCGTGAGCCGTAATTTTGCGACACTTTCGGCACTTGAAATGAAGAAATACAAGCTCGGAATTTTGCCTGCGGAGTGCGCTTCGCTTGACGGAAAAACGCTCGTCTGCAAGGATTCAAGAGCGGCGACCGTGGGACTTTTGCCGCTCGTCTGGCAGGTCGTTGAGAATAACTATTCTCAGGGCTTTAAGTCACTGTCGTTTGAAATATCCGACGGAAAATTTTACGTTATCTACGCTCAAAACGACGAGAAATACCGCTTCGAGCTCGGATTCGGCGAGCCGAAATACGATAATATCTATATCCATAACACGCCGTTTTATATCGGTGCGACGGGTTGCTTTGCCGAAAACGATGACGGCAAGCTCGTTCTGAAAATAAGGATAGACTTCCTTGAAACGCCATGCTCGCTCATACTCAAGCTCATATATCACAACGGATATTTCGAGGTTCATCAAAAAGAAATACCCGGCAAACCGTTCGTGCTTGAAAAGATACTTTCGATAAAGCACGGTATTGCGCAGGCTCCCGTTATCGGCGGAGTTACAAACCTCGCACCCGACGACGTTATAGAGTATCAGGTCGAGCGAATGTTTGAATTTAAGTTCAAACTTGAAGAAAAGACCGATAAATAAGGTTTTCTTTGTGTATTTTTCACAGTATGCGAGGGTTTATTTTGTTGTTTTTTTACAAATACACGAATTGACAAATGCTCAAAAACAATATATAATTAATGAGTAATAAAATTATAAGGAGAAGTGTAATGAATAAGACAATTTGCAAGGTAAACTACGATACGGAAACATCTACTTTCGTAGCAAAATTTACAGTTGGTTCTTACGGCGATCCCGCAGGCTACGAGGAATGCCTTTTCCAGACTGAGAAGGGCAACTACTTCCTTTACGTAAGCGGCGGCGCAGAGTCCATTTATCCCGTTGAGGATATCAAGAGACTCGGTAAGGCTAAGGCAGAAGCTTGGCTCGCTGAACACAACTAAAAAATAGCCGACACGAGTCGGCTATTTATATGCGGCTGTGGCGGAACTGGCAGACGCGCCAGACTTAGGATCTGGTGTCAACCGACGTGGGGGTTCAAGTCCCTTCAGCCGCACCAAAAATAGATGCAGAATGTTATACATTCTGCATCTATTTTTTATCCAAGTCGCAGACTTGGCATATCATCACCGCACGAAGTGCGGTGCATATCATCAGCCCCTGCGGGGCTGGATATCATCACGCTTCAGCGTGCATCCTTCTGCGACTTGATGATATACAAAACTTCGTTTTTATGATATACCACTCTTCGAGTGGATGATATACACGCCTATGGCGTGATTAGGATGCGAAAAACTCTTGTTTTCTTCATAAACTTATGCTATAATAAAGCAAAGAGGTGATATCATGTCAAAAAACTATTTATTGATATATTCCGAGCAGCTTGCAACGGGAACTGAATTGATTTGTCAAAGTGTAAAAGCACCATCAAATACTCTGTTACAAATTCGCAAAAGCTCAAGCAGTATTTATGCGAATATTCGTGAAGCAAATTACGGGCAAAGTAAGTACGATATGATTTCAAAGTTTGAAATAGCTCTTAAAGAATGCAGCGAAACGGAAGGTTGGTTAAAATTATTATATAACACCAATGTCATAGATGAAGAAACCTTTAAAACATATCGCAATCTTTGTGGACGAATCAGGCGGATGCTGATTGCGAGTGTTAAAACATTAAAAGAGAACATTTAGTGTGAAAGAGCTTATCTTCCGAGAACTTTTGTGTTTTCGTAGATAGACTCTTTCTGTTTTTGATAAAATGGAAGGGACTTGAAGGGGAGCCGGGAATGAATGAGAGTCCTGTGGATTCTCAGAACCGGCGGAAGACCGAGCGCCGTCGAGGCGCGAGACCAAGTCCCTGCGGCCGCACCAAAATCCCGACCTTGGGCGCGCTCCGCACGGAAGTTAAAAGCGATAGAGAACGTTAACTCTCTGTCGCTTTTTGTGTTGCTATCTGTCGGGTAGCGGGTAAGTCCGCGCTTTAATTGATAATTAGAATTTGATTACTTGAATATTTCTTTCAAATCAGACAGATTATCAATCACCCAATCAGCGATATTCTTCCCTAATTCAATATTTTGATATATTGATAATCCCTTTCTAATCCAAACCGTTTTCATGCCAAGGGATTTCGCCGGGGCGATGTCATTATCAAGCCTATCACCGACCATTACTGAATTATGGGGGCGGCATTCGGCCAATTCAAATGCCTTTTCAAAAATCAGCTTATCGGGTTTTGCAATACCGAATTCTGCCGATGCAACCACAACGTCAAAATATTCAGATAATCCCCATGCATCTAATCTTTTGGCTGTACCCATATCCTGATTTGCAATAATACCTAAATTGTACCCTCGTCGTTTTAATATTTCTAACGTTTCAAGAGAATCATCAAATGGCGTTTCATCTTCTGAGTGCCACGGAGTTTTATTTAGACCGAAGTATTTGATTGCCTCTGAATTGCCATCAAAGCCTTGTCTGGCCAGTTCAACTCTTTTGCTGTCAAAAGCGGAAAATGTAATATCAGTTCCTTCGATCATTTCTCTTGCTCTGCGGTCATATGCTTTTGTTTCGTCAACAAGTGTCGAACCAATATCAAAGAAAATCCATTTTATATCCAAGAAAATCCCCCCTACAAATTTGGATTTATCGTAGTGATTATATCACAAACGTCGCAAGGAGTCAAGGAAAAACAGCCCTTACTGCTGTTTTGGCAGTATAGGCTGCTTTTGTTTATTCTTCCTCGTTCATCATTGAGGCATATTCCATTGCTGCTTTCATCTTTGCTTCAAACGTTTCTGCGGGAATCAAAGCAATACCTTCCTCATCGCTGAGTACAACCAGCCGCTGTCCGCCTTTAAGAGCGAATTTTTCTCTTGCTTCCTTTGGTATAACCATCTGCCCCCGTTCGTTTATTGTAACGGTGCCCCAAATATTTTTACCCTTTGGAGCAGGGGGAATCATTCCGATTTTGTCCTCAGTTGAAGTTTTAAGCAAACTGTCGACGGTGATATCGTAGAAGTCCGCCAAACGCTTGCATTTTTCGATATCGGGCACAGTCGCACCGCTTTCCCATTTGGCGTACGCCTGACGGGAAATACCGATTTTCGTTGCAAGCTCCTCTTGGGACAATCCGTACATATTTCGTAAAACAATCAAATTATCCTGTAACACAAAAATTCTCCTTATAGGTCTATTTTTTCAAAATTACGGCAAGCGCGTAGGTAGGATAATACGGTAAGTGCAATATATGCTGCCGCTCCCAAAGCAAACAAGCCGAGCTGCAAAGCAAAGTGCTCAAATCGGAAAGCATTTACTGCTTCAAGTCCCGGAAAATAATGCAATGCTTCACCGATTCCGATAATAATAAACGTTACGATAATGTGCGCAACGAACGGCTTTGCGAATTTATATGCTGTTTTGAAAAATCCTTCGATAAAAATGAGGTTGAAAACTCCAAATATAAGGAGTGCCATTCCCAAGGCAAAGAGATTTGCGTTCATCAGCGCGTTGTTCCGATATACAGTGGAGTCTGCAAGCACCGTCATGCGAATAAATGTTGAGGCAGCCATAAGAATAAAACTGCACAGTTCGATAAAGCAGGAGAAAATAAACTTGCCCTTGACCACGTCCTTCTTGGCAATCGGTAAAAGAGCGGAGAAAACTATATCGTTTGCCTCGCGGGAATTTTGAAAACTCTGAAAAATGCCGAGTGTTACGAAAAATACACTGCACAAAATCGGATATCCGGGGACAAAGAACATAAGTCCGAAGGGGATAAACAGATAGGACAAAATCGACGCAGAGAGTGTCAGTTCCTTTTTCAATATGTTTTTCATATCGTCCTCTCCTTTTCCATACGCAATATCGTTTGCTCCAAGGTTTCTCCGGGCAGAGAATGAGCCTTTCGGAATTCTCCCTGCGGCATGGCGGCTTGAATTTTGCCGCCGGAAATATATACGATATCATCGGCACACTTCTCTAAATCCGAGATAATATGTGTCGAGAAGAATATCGCAACTCCCTCGTTACGAAGACCCGTAAAAATATCAAGAAGCTCATCTCGTGAGAATGGGTCAAGACCGCTTGTCGGCTCGTCCAAAATGAGAATTTCCGCTCTGTGCGAGAGTGCCAGAAGCAGATTGAATTTTACTTTCATTCCCTCGGAAAGCTCGAGCGGCGTTTTGTTTTCATCTAACTTGAAAAGCTCAAGATATTTGCGATAAGCGTTTTCATCCCAATTCGGATAAAAGCTCTTCGTTACGCGGACGATATCCTTCAGCTTTTTTCTGGGATACCAGCTGACAGTGCCCGTGGAATAGCCTATTCGTTGCTTGATTTCCGCCTCGTGGCGGGCAAGAGGCATACCGAAATAGGTGATTTCCCCCGCATCTGTATGAATAAGATTCAGCATGGATTTTATAGTCGTTGTTTTGCCCGCGCCGTTTCTTCCCGCAAAGCCCGTGATTCTGCCTGCTTCAAGGTTGAATGAAACATTATCGAGCAAAAATGACGGATATTCTTTTTTCAGATTTTTTATTTGTACAATGCTCATAATTACCTCACGCATTACGATTTGTATAAATATTGTAACATACAGTTGCGGAGAAGTCAACCAAGTGCGAATAACAAAAAAATAAAAAACATGTTATTTTAAGTTGCATAAAAATGACACAGTCATTCGGAAAACAGCAGGGGAAAACGGCTTTTGCCTTGACATTCGTCAAAAATAAGTATATAAAAAGGAATTGAACTAAAAAAAGTGCTGATAACCCAAGTTATCAGCACTTTTTATTATTTGTTTGTTCCAATAACATCGCTTGAACCGAGAATAACGTCCTTTTTCTTATAGTCAAAATCTTTGAAATAGCGTACGTTCTGCGGTGTACCGCTCGCAGGAGGAAATTCAAATCCCGGATATTTTACTACGGGACAGCTCTCTTTTTTCAAGTTGTCGATAAACGAATCGGGCAAATTGAGAACGGTCTTGATTACCTCTTTCGGCGTGTTGGCGAGCCACTGTGCAAGAGAAATATCCGAAAAATGAGTGCTGTTGAAAAATTCAAGAAATACGAGCTTTTCTTTTCCGATATTCTGCACGTAGTGAAATCCGCCGACGGGAACGTATCCGACGTCGCCCGCGCGGTAGTTGAAGGTGCGCGCCTTGGGACCCGGCATAAACACCGTCATTCTCGCCTCGCCCTGTATATAATACTGAAATTCGTCGTTGTTGGTGTGCCAGTGGATTTCGCGCATAGCACCGGGCTCAACCTCCACGAGCGCGCAAGCCACAGTAGTGCAGGCGGGGAAGTTTCTGTTGTCAAGAATGCGGATGCAACCGCCCTCGCCCATAATCGGTTCAACGTTTATAAGCTCGTGCTTATAGGTGTTCGGCACTTTGCCATAGGGCGAGTCGATAGTCTGAGATTCGAGCGTGCCGGGGTCTCCGCCGTCCGTGATATAGACCTCCTCTTTGGGGATTTTGTCAAAAGCGGACTCATCGCAGCCGAAGTTCGCCGAAAGCACATCCTTTGGCAAATGCGAAAACAGCTCGCTTATGGAAAAGGTATTGTCCTCGGAATAATCGCCCTTGTCAAAAAGCATCAGGAACTCACAGCCCTCGCCGAGACCTTGAATGGAGTGGGGAATATTCTTCGGGAAAATCCAACCCTCGCCGGGTTTGCAGTCCGCGATAAAATTGCGTCCCATCTCGTCAACAGCGGTAACGCGCGCTCCGCCCACGAGTACGAAGCCGAACTCGGACTGCTGATGCGAGTGCATCTCGCGCACACCGGGGGAGAGGTTCATATCCACTATTGCAAAGGTGTCCGATACAGGCAGCTCGCGCTTGGTAATCTCCCGTGACCAACCGCCCGGCTTGATTTCCATATGTGTGTCGGAAAACGAGAAGCGCAGATTTGGGAGCAGACCGTGGTCCGTGGCGGGCGGAACAATCATATCGGGATTTTCTCTGTCCCTTGCAACGTCTCGCGGTCCCAAATCGAGCGCACCTGCTCCGTCGCTCCGTATGGGCTCGGGGCGGTCGGCGTTTTTGAGCTGGTCGAGCTTTTCCTGCATTCTGTCAAAATAATTTCTATCCATATATACCTCCTTTTTGTGTATATATGTATTATCGCCAACTATTTTTTGCTTTATGTTCCGCTTTTGCCATTTATGTGTGAAAAGTGATAAAAGACGGCAAGCTTCAAAAGCTTGTCGTTCAGACCGCCGATAAAGCCGTGCTACCGCAAGTAAATTTTTATCGAATTAGTATGGCATTATCTTTATAATTCAGTTAAGAAAACGGCACGGAGATATCATCGAGATATCCCTGTGCCGACTTGCTTTTTCCGTTCTCGTCCTCTGGCGTACCTTTGTACGCCGACGAAAACGAGAACGAAAAATATCCCTGCCTTTATCGGCGGTCTGACAGACCGCCGACAAAGCCGTGCTACCGCAAGCAAATTTTTATAGAATAAGTATGGCATTGTCTTTATAATACAGCTAAAAAACGGCACGGAGATATCATCGAGATATCCCTGTGCCGACTTGCTTTTTCCGTTCTCGTCCTCTGGCGTACCTTTGTACGCCGACGAAAACGAGAACGAAAAATATCCCTGCCTTTATCGGCGTTCTGTCAGACCGCCGATAAAGCCGTGCTACCGCAAGTGAATATTTATCGAATTAGTATGGCATTATCTTCATAATACAGATATGAAAACGGCACAAGGGCATCATCGAGAGCCCTTGTGCCGACTTGCTTTTTTCGTTCCCGTTCTCTGCCGTACTTTTGTACGGCGACGAAAACGGGAACGAAAAATATCCCTGCCTTTATCGGCGTTCTATCGGTTTGCTATTTAATTGATGCCTTTACCATGTCCACGAAATATTTGTGAACGGAGAGGTCGTCGTCGAGCTCGGGGTGGAAGGACGTTACGAGCTGGTTGCCCTGTCTTGCCGCAACGATATTGCCGTCGCATACTGCCAAGACCTCAACTCCATCGCCCGCTTTTTCAATATACGGAGCTCTGATGAACGTCATCGGAACTTTGCCTGTATCGGCAAAATCACATTCTGCAAAAAAGCTTCCGAGCTGACGTCCGTAGGCGTTTCTTACTGCCGTTACGTCCATCGTAGCAAGGTGTCTTCTGTCGTCATTTTTAATATTTTTCGCAAGCAGAATAAGTCCTGCGCAGGTGCCGAAAACGGGAAGTCCGTTCTCGATTTTTTCCTTTATGGTATCGAACATATCGAGTTCGCGGAGCAATTTACCGATAACGGTGCTCTCCCCACCTGGAATAATAAGAGCGTCAAAGGGTTTGCTCAAATCTTTCTTCTGACGGAGCTCAAAAAATGGCACACCGAGTCTTTCGAGCATATATTCGTGCTCGGCAAACGCGCCTTGAAGTGCAAGAACCGCAATTTGCATTATTTGCCTCTTTCCGCCATCAAGAGCTCAATTTCGTGCTCGTTGATTCCGACCATAGCCTCACCCAAATCTTCCGAAAGCTCTGCTAAGAGCTTTGCGTCGTTGTAGTTTGTAACCGCCTTGACAATAGCCGCCGCTCTCTTTGCGGGGTTTCCCGACTTGAAGATGCCCGAGCCTACGAACACGCCCTCGGCGCCGAGTTGCATCATAAGAGCCGCGTCTGCGGGAGTTGCAACACCGCCTGCCGCGAAGTTTACGACGGGGAGCTTTTTGTGCTCGTGAACGTACTGAACGAGCTCGTAGGGAACGCCGAGCTGCTTGGCTGTGTCAAAGAGCTCGTCCTCTGCCATAGAGCCGATACGGCGGATTTCCGCCTGCATCATTCTCATGTGTCTTACCGCCTGAACGACGTCGCCCGTGCCGGGTTCTCCCTTTGTACGAATCATAGATGCGCCCTCGTTGATACGGCGGAGTGCTTCGCCGAGGTCCTTTGCACCGCAGACGAAGGGAACGTCGAATTTCGTCTTGTCGATATGGTACTTATCGTCGGCGGGGGAGAGAACCTCACTCTCGTCGATGTAGTCTATCTCGATAGCCTGCAAAATCTGCGCCTCAGCAAAATGACCGATACGGCACTTTGCCATAACGGGAATGGACACGGCTTCCTGAATGCCCTTAATCATCTTGGGGTCGCTCATACGCGAAACGCCGCCCGCCGCGCGGATATCCGCGGGGATTCTCTCAAGAGCCATAACTGCGCAAGCGCCTGCCGCCTCTGCAATTTTTGCCTGCTCGGGAGTGGTAACGTCCATGATTACACCGCCTTTTAACATCTGGGCGAGATTTTTATTTAATTCATATCTTTTTTCTGCCATTATGAAAAATCCTCCTTGATTTTTTAACTAATATAGTATATAATATTTTTTGGCATACCGAAATAGTCAGAAACGGAGAATTTTATATAACCAGATGAAATACATAATTCAAAAGAACGCGAGCAGTCCCGCGTATATTCAGCTCTACCGCTTGGTCCGCGACGACATCGTGGCGGGTGTTTACCCTTACAATACAAAATTGCCGTCAAAGCGCACGGTCGCGCACGAGATTGGCGTCAGCACCATAACGGTGGAGCACGCTTACGCGCTCCTTTGCGACGAGGGCTACGTGGAGTCCAAGGAGAGAAGCGGATTTTTCGTAATTTTCCGCACTGACGACGGCTTTGCCGTCCCATCGGACAGACGAATAAAGCGCACTGCGCGCGCGCATTCGGATACGTATGCGGAATTTCCGTTTTCCACCCTGACAAAAGCCATGCGCGCTACAATTACCGAAATGGGCGAATCCATACTTGAACGCTCCCCGAACAGGGGTTGCACGGAGCTTCGTGAGGCGATAAGGCAGCACCTTGCGAGAAACCGAGGGATTTTCTGCGACGCCGAGCAGATAATAGTGGGCGCGGGCTCGGAGTATCTTTACACGCTTATTGTCGAGCTGCTGGGCAGGGACAGGGTGTACGGTATAGAATCTCCGTCGTATAAAAAGATTGAAGAGGTCTACCGTGCCTCCGACGCAAAATGCGAATTGCTCACCTTGGAGCATGACGGAATAAGCAGTAAGGCTCTGTGGGCGTCGGGCGCCGACGTTCTGCACATTACGCCCTACCGCAGTTTTCCAAGCGGAATTACCGCTTCCGCTTCAAAGAGGCACGAATATCTTCGCTGGGCGAGCACGGAGAACCGATATATCGTAGAGGACGACTTCGAGTCGGAATTTTCAATCTCGCAAAAGCCCGAGGAAACTCTTTTCGGAAGCTCGCAGGGCGGCAACGTAATTTATATGAACACTTTTTCAAAGACCGTCTCCCCGAGCCTGCGCGTGGGATACATGATACTGCCGAGAGGGCTCGTCCCGCTTTTTGAGGAAAAGCTCGGTTTTTATTCGTGTACCGTGCCGACGTATATGCAGTACGTTCTGGCAAAGCTGATATCAAACGGAGATTTTGAAAGGCATATCAACCGCGTAAGACGGCAGAAACGCAGTCAGTTATTTACAAAAAAATAAACTGCACCGTGCTTTTATTGTCATATATTGTGATTGACAAAATGAAAAAAAGATTGTATAATATAGTTGTTATGGGTAAAAATTTGTTTTGAGCCTTGGGAGGTTTTAATATGTGCGGAATAGTAGGATATACGGGTAAAAGAGAAGCGAGTCCCATATTGCTTGACGGACTTGCAAAGCTCGAATACAGAGGATATGATTCGGCAGGAATTGCCATTGTAAATAAAAATGAGATAAGCGTGTGCAAGAGCACGGGAAGGATAGCCAATCTGCGTTCAAAGGCAGACGGCGGACAGGCCCTCGCGGGAAGCACGGGCATAGGCCACACGCGCTGGGCGACGCACGGTGCTCCCACGGACATCAATGCACACCCACATCTGAGCAACGACGGAAAATTTGCCGTAGTGCATAACGGAATAATCGAAAACTACGTCGCTTTACGCGACGAACTTATAAGCAAGGGCTTCGTATTTAAGAGCGAAACCGATACCGAGGTAATAGTTCACCTTATAGATATGTATTTTGATGGCGACCTTAAAGACGCCTTCCTTAAAACCGTGGCAAGACTTCACGGCTCGTGGGCGCTCGGCGTTATATCAAACGAGGACGAGAGCAGAGTGTTCGTTGCAAGAGAGAACAGCCCCCTTATTATCGGTATAGGTGAGGGTGAAAATTATTTTGCATCGGATATCACCGCACTCATTCATCACACGAGAAACGTTATTTATCTCGACGATGGCGACTTTGCCGAGATTACTCCGGAGTCCGTCAGCATATTTGACAAAGGCGGAAACGCTCTTGAAAAAGAAATACGTCGGGTTTCGTGGGACATTCATTCTGCGGAAAAGGGCGGATATGAGCACTTTATGCTCAAAGAGATAATGGAACAGCCCAGAGCCGTAAGAGAAACCGTAATGTCGAGAATTGAGGACGGCGAGATAGTGTTTGACGGCTTTGATATGAGCGATGAACAGCTCAAAAAAATCAATAAAATTATGATAACCGCGTGCGGCTCTGCCTGCTACGCGGGACGCGCGGCGAAGTATGCCTTTGAGCAGCTTTGCTCTATTCCCGTTGAAATCGAGATAGCGAGTGAGCTCCGTTACTCCGACCCGCTCATCGACGAGCATACACTCCTCATTGTTATCTCCCAGTCGGGAGAAACCGCGGATACTATCGCGGCGATGAAGGAGTGTAAGAGAAGGGGAGCGCAGACCTTGGCTATCGTCAACGTAGTGGGAAGCACCATCGCAAATATAGCCGACCACGTACTCTATACGTGGGCAGGACCCGAGATTGCCGTCGCAACGACGAAGGGCTATACGACTCAGCTTTCATTGCTCTATCTTTTGGCTCTACATTTCGGCAGAAAGCTCGGTAAGGTGTCAAGCGAGAGATATCAAGAGCTCCTCGAGGAGATTAAAAATCTCCCGAACCTCTTGCATGAAACTCTTGATATGAACAGCATGCTTGAAACCTTGGCGGAAAAATACTGCAACTGCCGTTCGATGTTTTTCATCGGCAGAAATTCCGATTACGCCATAGCGCTTGAGGGCGCGCTCAAAATGAAAGAGCTTTCGTACATTCACGCCGAGGCGTACCCCGCAGGTGAGCTTAAACATGGAAGCATTGCGCTTATTGATGACGAGCAGGTGGTCGTTGCGCTTCTCTGCAATGAGAAGATTAAGGATAAAACGATGAGCAACGTCGTTGAGATAAAGGCAAGGGGAGCGTCCGTCGTGGCACTTGCTTTTGCAGACGACGAGAGCGTGGCAAAGCACGCAGACGACGTTATCCGCATTCCGCGCGCTGACGGACTGATAGCGCCTTTGCTTGAGGTAATACCTCTTCAGCTTTTTGCGTACTACACCGCAAATGAAAAGGGCTGTGACATAGACAAGCCCAAAAATCTTGCAAAATCCGTTACAGTCGAATAAAGAGAAAAAAACACGTCCTCGGACGTGTTTTTTTGATGAAAGCACTTGACAATTTTTATCATAGGAGTTATAATTAGTGCGTATAGATATATAAAGGCAAAGCCGTTGCAAAGCGGTGACGCAAAGCTATAGGGACCATATTGGTCAGCCAGATGCAGTATGAAACAAGTGTGTTCGATACTGCATTTTTATTTTGTATGAAAGGAGCACGGTCATGAAAAAGAAACTCGATTTGATATTCACTGCATTCACGGCACTCGTGCTCGTTTGTACAATGTCTTTTACGGCGTACGCCTGGTTCTGTTTCGTGCAGAATAGCGGTTTTGGCGGTTTTCTTGCGGGCGACGTAGACCCGTTGGTGCTCGAAATGGCTCGCGTTGAATACGGCAAAGATGAAAGTTACCGTAAGTACGAGAGCTGTACCGGCAATTACATAGGAATGAGCGACCCCGAAAAAGGCGAAACGTATTACAGTATCGTTTTTGAAAATCTTTCGTTCGGCTCGATAGATAACCTCTCGCGCTTAAAGTCCGAGAATATAATCTATCTCAGACTCACTATTCCGAAAGAAGACGGTGATACTGTAAATCTCAAACTCGGAAATATCAATAAAAACGGCTCATTCTTCGACATTTACAAAAACGTTTACGATACGGACGGCGAAACCGTTTTGGGACAGGTAAAGCTCGACTCTTCAAATGCAGAGGACGCCTCAATACTTGAAGGATTTAACAATATCCAAAACGGCGAAAACGGCGACTGCTATCTTCAGTATTCCTATGCTTTTTCAAACGAGGCTATTGCTTCCGAGGAGCTCGCTCAGTACGAAGCCGACAAAAAGCTCGTTTTCTCAACGCCCGTGGCTGATTTCATCGGCGCGGAAGCATACGGCAGCGCGCCGACAACCGAGCTTACCTACGATAAATACGGAGAGCTTGCCGACGGTGAAAATTATTACCTGTACATAAAAATCACACCCAATCTCACGGCGTTCGGTAGGTCAATCGAATTTCTCGCTGAAATAATGCCGTGCTACACTATGTTCCACGTCAAAGCAGAGATTGAGATAATACCCAACAATTAGGAGGCAGAATATGAAACGAATATTAAAAATGGCGTTCTGCCTTTGCATAGCTTCGATAGTAACTCTGCTCGGCGTAGTGGGATATGCTTATTTTTCAAAGCAGGAAATATACGACGGAATGCTCGGCGGAGAGGTCGAATTGCTTTTTGACCGGCTTGATGATGAAACGCTTGCAAAATATCAGACGGAATATCTTCTCGGAACTGCCGACTCTGACGCTGAATGGGGAACTGAACAAAATCCCTATATCATCTCGAATATCAAGCACCTTTACAACCTCGCAGAGCTTCAGCGACTTGGATATTTCGACATTCACTACATTTCCAAAAACTATGATGAAAACGGAAATTACGTAACTGACGCTACAACGGGGCAGGGCAAGATAATGCCCTATTTCATGGTTTGCACGCCAGACGGCAAGCCCGTCACGATTGACGGTAATACGTTCGACGGAACTATCGCTTCCATAGGAACTGAAAAATATCCCTTCATCGGCTCGGTTAAGGGCGCATTCGTTGACGGCGATTGCGAGGTGGACGGAAAGAGCTCCGACACGTCGGTAATTTATAATATCACCGTTAAGGGAAACCCCGCCGACGTTGATGCGGGACTTTTCGGATACGTCGGATTCCTGGGCACGCTTCCCGAAAGCGAGTCCGCGTCATTCCAAGGACAGATATCCGAGATATCCGACCTTTTGCTCTACGACGTAACGGTTGAGGTCGACAGCAGCTTGTGGGACACGGTTACTTCGTTTATCGAGGACCACGTCTTCTCATTTACAAGCTTAAATGAAAGCGATGCCGCGCAAGTCCCCCACGAAAACCACCATATCGGTATTCTGGCAGGACACGTTTCTTATACGAAAATTGAATATATCAGCGTGTATTATAGCAGTGACGATAAGGTTGCCATCAATCTGACGGACACGACTACGGTAAACGGCATAAGCGCAAACTATCTTTCCGTAACGGGAATTATCGGTTATCTCGATAATATCAACCCCACTGTTGACGAAAACGGAAATATCTCCTCGGGTTCGGGAACGAGTAACGTAAATATCGTGTACAGCCCAATAGGTGGCGGCGGTCTTGAATCGGGTAAGCTCGCGGGATATATCGTTGCAAAAGATATGTATGAGCTATATCACTGGACGGCTTTGGGCGAGGACGAAAGCGGCACGGTAATCATTAAGGACGCGCTTGATAAAGACGGGAATGCTCTTTGTCAGGAGTGGATGCGCGACAGGCTTTTCGGCCTCGGTCAGGAAGCTACGGGACGTTACTATTTCTACGACGGAGTTTTCACCTTTGCTCTTTCGGGCACTGCAAGCAACCCCTCGGACGACGTTATGGAGCCGACTTGGAATAAAGACAGTGAGTTTTGGACGGACTCGCTCCACGGTCAGTTCTCCATAGGCCCTACTGATAAGAGTCAGTGGATAACGAATACCTTAAAGGGTAACCAGTCCGTTTCCGCATTTGTAAAACCAATTTCAAGCGACGCAGAATTGATAGAGGCACTTAAAACAAAAGACGTATTCATTTTGAATGAAAACGGCGAATATATCAACCTTATGAGCCTTTACGAGCAGTCAACGGCAGGCTCGGGCGGTCCTGAGGAGAAGTACACCGTTCCTTTCGGACAGTTGCAGTACGCAAATCAGGAATTCTTGAATATGCTGTTTGATAGCTATTCCGGAATGACACAGGAGCAGTTGGACTCCGCCTTTGCGGAAATGGGCTTGTATAATACTCCCGAGATGCTCAAAAACGCTATCGAAAATGACGGTCTTATTCCTATTTACGTAGGCACTACCTCTTCTAATTTAACCGTAGAAGATATACGCAATAAGTACAAAATCAACGCAGATACCGTATTGAATACGTATCAATATTTCGATATGAGCAATAACCCTATTACACCCACTGCTGACGGCGTGCAGGACTATTACGACTATACCGGTGATTACGAAAATCCCGACATTCCTACAAACTATAACGGTTATTTCTATTATACCATAGAAAAAAAGGGATTTATCGTTACGCGGACATATTATACATATTACTGGGTAGATTTTGAAAAAGGTACGTCCTACGAAATTCAAAGCAGTACGACAACCACACCTCAAGATTATTTCGGCACAACAACGGCAGGAATGTGGCAAGGTGAACCTATGTACACCAAGACAGTTACTGTTGACGGCAACTCCGTTAATGCAACAGGAGTAGTAGTATATCCTGACGGAAATATATTCTACAACGGCGGAACTAATTACACAAGCGGTAATACAGCTATAACCACCGGCGGTGTTCAGCTTGCAAAGCCCGCAGGAAATGCAGTCGGATACTTTTATCAGCCTGCCGGAACTGACGAGTGGTATTATTACAACGGTGATATTCTCGTTGGGAATTTGTCTTACAGCTACACAACCGATGCCGGAAGACAGGTCTACAAGGCTGACGGTACAAATTATGAAGGTATAAAGCTTGTACGCTATCAAGTCTACACTTTTTCCAACGTAAGCGGTATTAACTATATGTCAATGGTGCAGGTTTCATATAGCAGTGTTTTTGGTGCCAATTATGGTACATATAATCTTCTCTGGAACGGTACGATTACAGGTGCCGAAACCGGAAGTAATTTCAATCATAAGTTCGCAGTTCAAGACATTACTCCGACGGTAAACAGCTCCACTCAAAACGCTTATATCAGATTCAACGATGACGGAACTTGTTATATCTGTTACACAATAGGCACTACGACGAGATATATCAAATACGACTCCGCAAACAGAGTTTTCAAAGGCACGGCATCTATGAATGATGAGGGCACTCGTCTCAAAATCTTCTCTGTTGAAGGCACTCAGGGGCTTGACTACGGCCGCGTAACCTTTGACCCTGCTGAAATCGTTACGGCGGAAGACGTGGCAAATGATTCTACAAAGGTTCAAAACACGTTCAACATTGAAGAATACGTGCTTTTCCCGAACTATGCTGCTGACGGAAATACGACGGAATACTCCGTAATCAAGCTCTCCGCACTCGAATGGAATAACGGAAATGCTCTCGACAACAACGGCATTTTGCACGGCGAGGATATTTACGACGCACAGGGAAATCTGCTCTATCCGAGCAACCTTTCAAAAACAATACACCTTACGGGTGGAATCAGGTTCGGTCTTAACGTTAACATAGGCGGCGGCTCGTTAGGCTCGAGCAATATTGACGACCAACCCGGTTTTATTCAGGCTCCCGTCGGTACGTATCCGCCCGTGAAGGCGAATATTCCGCAGAGCTGTGTGGCATTCCGTGTAAACAAAGCCGAGGGTGAGAAGAAAATCCGAGTTATTCTGGCAGTTCCCACGTCCGAGCTTTCCAAGGACGAGGACGGATACGAGTTTAACGATAACTGGACTCACTACTTCAATCTTTATCAACTTCCCGAGGTAACGGGCTCTTTCCAATTTGAATTTTTTACCGCGGACGAGTACGTAGAACGCTTTGAGCTCCCGAAATCATTCCCATATACACCCGGAACGGCACCCGCAGACGGCGAGTACATTACGGTAAACATTGGAAAGGTTGAAGAAACTCAAAACGAAGACGGAACTATAACGAGAGAAGTAGTTGCGGGAGCAGAGGACTATTACTGCTCGCTCAACGGCGACAAAATACTCGTGGCTTACGAATTTACGGTAGTGGACGAGGGCGTTTACGTTCTCGGTATGTCCGCTTACGACAACGACGCGGGCGCGTACACTGAGGAAGGTGCGCCTTTGGAGCTTGTCTATATTTCCGCTGACGGCATCGCGTCCTCGGGACGTGACGGCGCGAGCGGTTCGCAGATAGGCACAATCGACTACGTTTACGATTACGGCAACAGAGTTATCACGGTTAAGGACGAGTCAAACACCGGTGAAAACGGCGTTGAGGATTACAATATGTATTATCCCTCGCACATCATGCTGTATTTTGACAACAGAGCTACGTTAAATCCTTTTCCCGATATCAACGACGAGCTTATCAAGATACGGCGGTATATTGACCCCGACGTTACCGAAAATATCAAGAGTACGGTATCTTACAACATAACGTCGAATACGCAGGCGGCGCTTGATAACAAATACGTAAAAATAGCACGCTACTTGCCGAGGTATGCCGATATCGTCAAAGAGCGTGAACAGGCAACACCATGACGCTTAATAATTAATATGTAAGGAAACGCACGAAAGGAGGGCGCGATACTATGGAAAAAGTTATGAATGAGATAGAGAAGAGAAAAGCTCTGCTTAAAAGCGGTTTTGGAATCGTAAGCGTCCTTCTCGTGCTTATTCTGGCGATATACGCCGTTTCGGGCGACACGTTCGGCTGGTTTGCCATGAACGACACGGTCGGTGCGAACAATATGGGAATAGTTGCAGAGGGCAATCCCATTTCCGCCGAATATTCGTACAAGGCGGTAGGAGCTACTGAATACGCGCCGATAGACAGCTGGGAAAAGCTTTTTGAAGGGCTTACCCCCGGCGACAGCGTAACGCTGAGGGCGGTATACACGAACACCTCGGACGACGATTACGTCGGAGAACTATATCTGACGGCGGGCGCGGACGGAGAAATACCGCTGGGCGTTGACAGCGACGGCGACGGCAACCCCGATAAATATTACTATTTCGGCTCGCAGATAATAGTTGAGAGCGTAAACGGCACGGCAAACGGGGCTTTTCTCGTTGCAAACAGTGGCAACGAGGTCGCAAAGGACGCACTTCTTGACAGTATCGCGGATACCCCGCTTGCGTCGGGACTCATCATTCCCGCAAACGACGGAACACAGGACGGACAGCTTGTCGTGGAAATAGTGTTCACGTTCGTGAATATGCCCGTCAGCCAGAACGCGTACAAAAATTTCGGCTCGTCGAGCGCCGGCGAAAAGTGCTCCCGTATGCTCGTCCTGATTCCGCAAATAGCAAATTAAAGCGTGCGCACAGAGTTTTTTGCTAAAAAATTAAAAAAATCCCAAAAAAATACTTGACATTTTTGCAACATAGGTGTAAAATACGTATAGAAAAATACTTGGCAAAGCAGGTGAAAGCCTGTGACGCAAAGCTAAAGGGACTTCATTATTAAGTCAGCCAGTTGCAAATGTATGCTCCATACATTTTGTGTCGGGCTGATATATTTTTTTAGAAAGCCGGGTGATGATATGGAAAAGACGGATATAAATGCCGAGGTGCAAGCGATTCTTGCATCGGGTGTTGCGCCAATCGAGCTCTACCGCGACTCGGTTTTAAGATTTATTTCCGACAAACCCTTTGCCTATCGAACTCGCCTTGAAATAAACAGCCTTGACCTCGGAATCTTGACTCATAACGAGTATTCGGTTACCGCCGAGCGCACGAAGCGCGCGTTGCTTCTTGCGAGCAGGGCGCTGACGTACGTAAACAGAGTTATGGACGAGGATATGGAGCGAGGACTTGAATACGACTGGATTTCGGTTCGCTTGCCGGACGCGATTCTCAGCAAAACGAGTCTTGACAAAACGCTTGATAAGATTTTTGGCAAAGACGAAAAAAAGATTGGCAAGCTTTGTCTGGAGTTTTCGCCCCACCTGCTTTATAACCCCTCGCCGAAGGCAGTGGAAACGCTTGACCTTGTAAGGAAAAGAGGAGTTAAGATAATGCTCGACGGCTTTGGCGATGAATACTGCCCTACGATGAAGCTTCAGGATTATCCCCTCGACTACGTCATAATGCACGAAAAAATGCTCTCAATGCTTAAAGACGAAAAGAGAGCGGACAGTGCAGGCGCACTTATATCGTATCTTCATTCGATGAGAATAGAGGTTTTGGCTCCCGTGCTCACAGATGAAGCAGACATAGGAATGTGCGGCCGCGCCGGCTGTATGGGATACGTGCTTGCAAACTCAAGCGAGAGACTTCTTAAGGAGGTTGCAAATGGCAGGGATAGACCCCAATAAGAACATAACGCTGCGCCGTACTGCCAAGGAGATAAAGAATTACCGCGTATCGACGAAGGTTCTCCGCGCGGCGGCGGCACTTCTTGCAATGCTGGTTATAATCGTATACGTAATTGCGGTTATGTATAATAAGTACGGCAGCTTTACCGTAACGGTAAACAAATTTGATAATGTAAAATACGGACTTTCGCTTTCGGAAACCCCCGAGTTTTTCACACCTACTATGCGCCTTAACTCGAAGGCGAGCGAGGAGATAACGAATATCAGCGTTAACGACTTGCCCGACGACCTCGACTCACAGAACGGCGAGCACAACGGCAAGAACTACGTCGCATATTCATTCTATATGAAGAATACGGGTACTGAAACGGTTGACTGCGAGTACACTGTAAAGATAGCCAATCAGACTACGGGAATTGAGAACGCAGTCAGGGTAAGGCTGTACGTAAACGGTGAATATACCGATTACGCGCGAACGAAGAATGACGGCTCGGGTCCCGAGCCTGGCACTACTGAATTTTATGACCCGCAGACAGTCGTAAAGAAAAGGATTCACGGCTTTGAATCGGGTGAGATTACTAAATTCACAGTAGTTATTTGGCTTGAAGGCGACGACCCCGAATGTGTTGATAATATTATCGGCGGTCAGTTCAAAATTGATATGTATATCAATATTTTGAATATTGATATCGTAAATCCCGAACAGACGGGACAGTAATAAGACTTTGAATATTCCGAGTCCACTAAGGAATATTTGAAATAAAAAAATATTTTATAAGGAGAAATTAATTATGAAAAAGTTAATCCCCGCATTCGCTCTTTTACTCATCTCTGCGGTTGTATTGTCAACAGCTTCTTACGCATGGTTCTCAATGAACACAAGCGTATCCGCAACCGGTATGACAATCAATGCTCAGGTAGACAGTAAATTCCTTGTTATTGAAGCAGGTAGTACTTTCCACAATACAACTACAACTACCTCTGTTGACACTTCAGCGTCATCATCAAGCTTGAAGCCTGTTGCACCTGCTACTACGCTTACCGCTGCAAATGTTACTACTCCTACATCATGGCAGTATGGTTACAGTAATAGCGCCGACAGTGCTACGGTGTCCGGTGATTACACTGCTTGCACTAACTTGACAGGATACGTAGCTTCTGAGACCTTCTCAATCGGTTTGAACGCAGCATACTCAGGTTCAACAACATCGGTAGACAACCTGAAATTGACAAGCGTTACTCTTCCCGCAAGCACAGGTATTTCTGTGGTAGTTGTTTGCGGAACCAACATCTATAATTATGAGTCATCCCAGGCAAGCTTGACAGATGCTCTTGCTGATACAGTTACTACATCGGGTGTTACGGTAACGGTTTACTATTACATCAACGGTGATGATACGAACGTATATTCCTCTAATGCAACCACACTTACAGGTAGCGTTCAATTGACGTTTGCAGTTGACTGATAATTAACTACATAAATCCAAAGAGCAGAGCTTTTTGCTCTGCTCTTGGGTTTTTATGACAAAACTCACAAAAAACTCTTATTTTTAGTAATTTTTTTCGATAAAAATAAAAAGCTGATATTGACAAACTCATTATTAAATGTTAGAATAAAGTGTATGTCCCTAACTTTTTAAGAATGAGAGGAAAGAAATATGAAAAAAAATATGAAAACATTGAAGCTTGTCGTTGACATAGTAACTTGGGTATTTGTAGCATTTGCCGTACTTGTAACTGCTATGGTATTTATCGCACAGGCTGACCCCGACGGTGTTCCCGCTATCAACGGTAACTGCATGATTAACATTGTTACCAACTCAATGGACGGCGACACAATGAAGAAGGGCGACGTTATCTTCGGAAAGAAAATCTCCGACCAAGCGAAATTCGAACTTAACGAAGGCGACGTTATCTCCTATTGGGTTGACCTTAACGGCGACGGTGTAAAGGAAATCAATACTCACAGAATTATTGAGGTCAAATCATCTTCGGCAGGCTCCGTTTCCTACGTTACGAAGGGCGACAATAACCCGATAGCAGACGAGCAGGAGGTAAGTCCTCACGACATTATCTGCGTTTACACAGGTACAAGACTTGCAGGGCTTGGCGGATTCCTCAACTTTATCCAGACACAGCTCGGCTTCTTCCTTATAATCATACTTCCCCTTATCGCGTTCTTTATCTATGAGCTCGTAAAGTTCATCATGACTCTTAATTCTGTGAACAACAGCCAAAAGAAGCTCTCCGTTGCAGAAGAAGAGGAAATCAAGCAGAGAGCTATCGCCGAATACCTTCGCCAACAGGCAGAAGAACAGGCAAAGGCAGAGCCCGAATCAAAGCTCGAAGAGGAAAACAACGGAACGGAGGAATAATTTTTCTCTGCAACTTAATGTATAGGCTAACTATGCCTTTTTATACTCCCTTATTCTAAAAAAGAAAGGAACGCACTCACATGAGTGCTCACGATAGATGTTATGGACGGATATCTGAGTTGGTTTTTTGCCTTCATGACGTCAATGCTCATTGACGGCGTTTGGAGAATTTTCTATAACTTATTTTTGGGTATCGTTCAGATTTTCAATTTACCCGTTTACATTGACCAGTTGCTTATGTACAAAAATCAGTTCGGCGCGCTCGACTGGGTATTTTGCGTACTCAGCATAATTCTGGTTTACGGCGTTTGGGCGATAATCATTTTCCTAATAATCCTGGCTATCCGTAAGTACGTTCGCTTCCGCCGTTCGCTCGTCGGAAACGAGGACTTGCTTGAAGAGATAGCAGACCTTCACCGTGACGTTATCCGTCTTACGCAGGAAAAGGAGCGCATCATGGCGCTCAAGGTCGGACAGACGGGAATTTCAATGGAACAACTGAACGGCATTTTCGACGAGGAAACCCGCCAAGTGCAGGGAAGCGCGCCCGCGGGTGCTTCGGGCAAGGACGTAAAGCCCGACGACCCCAATGCAAAGCGTTTCTTCCGTCTTTCGGGTGTTGACGACAAATACGAGTACCTCACTCCGCCCGAATACGTTGAGGGCATGACTCTTGAAGAAATTTGCGACGATATTCGCAATTTCGCGTGCTCCAAGATGCACCTTTACTATGAGAAAAAGACCATTCGCTTAATGTTCGCAGGACTTGCCTCTACGAAATTAATCATACTTCAAGGTATTTCCGGTACAGGTAAGACCTCTTTGCCCTACTGCATGGGTAAATATTTCAAAAGCGATGCCACAATCTCCGCAGTTCAGCCCTCGTGGCGTGACCGCAGTGAGCTTTTCGGATATTTTAACGAATTTACAAAGAAGTTTAACGAAACCGAGGTATTAAAGCGTATATACGAAGCGTCCTACAACGACGATATCAACATTATCGTTCTCGACGAGATGAATATCGCCCGCGTGGAATATTATTTCGCGGAGATGCTCTCCGTGCTTGAGATGCCCGACCCGAGCGAGTGGAAGCTCAATCTCGTTACGGCTACATGGCCCAACGACCCCAAGCACCTCGAAAACGGCAACCTCTCCATTCCCCAGAACGTCTGGTACATAGGAACAGCTAACAACGACGACTCGACCTTCGCCGTTTCCGACAAGGTTTACGACCGTGCGCTCGTTATCAACCTCGACACCAAGGGCGTTGCATTCGAGGCGCCCGTAACGGAGAGCAAGTCAATCAGCTACTCCTACGTTGCAGACCTTTACGAAAAGGCCATCGAGCAGTACCCCGTCAGCGAGGAGAATCACGATAAGATTCAGAAGCTCGATATGTACGTCATTCAAAAATTCCGCGTTGCCTTCGGTAACCGTATAATTAAACAGCTTGACAAATTCGTGCCTGTTTACGTTGCCTGCGGCGGCGACGAGATAGAAGCTATTGACTATCTTCTTGCTACCAAGGTGTTCCGTAAGTTCGAGAGCCTTAACCTCTCCCTTATCCGCGACGAGATTAAGGGACTCAAGGATTACCTTGACACGCTTTTCGGCAAGGGCAGAATGGAAGTTTGCATTGAATATCTCAACAGACTTCAGAAGATGTATTAATCCGACACAATAGAATTGTCTGAGGGCAACGAGGCACAAATTTTGGTTGCTTCGTTGCCCTCATTTTCATTAAATTACTCACTAATCAAGAAAGGAGCGATACTATGGCAGAGGAGAATATAAGCTCCGAAAATCTCGGCGCGTATAAGCAGGTCTACGACGATACGCTCTACTTTATTGACGGAATGACGAGCGAATACGAGCTCTATCCCCCCATCATCTCCATGCTCCGCGACGGAAATATGTCGCTCGAGCTTAAAAAGCGCTACACGATGAAGGCTATCGACGAGATGTGGATTTCCACTATCGAGGACTCGCTCATAGCTCTTGACCATCAGATAAGAAATCCTTCGCGCTTTATCGAGGAGAACGAAAAGGTGCTCCCGATAGAGTTTTCAAAGCATATCACCAGCCGTTCCATTCAGCACCTCGCCCAGCACACCGACTATATTAACAGCGTCGAGGGCGATATGGTAACGCCGTCAAAGATTCTCAATGTTTTCCACGATGAAACGATGATGACTTACGAAAATAAGTTCGTCAACACGCTTATCAACCGTCTTTACGTTTTCGTTATGCGCCGTTACGACGCCATCAAGGAGAGCGGAAGAAGCGAAAAGAGCACTATGCTCCGCTTCGGCGGTAATTTTTCGCACGGAGAAACGCGCGGAAGACTTAATTTTGAAATCGAAATTTCCGAAGCACCCGACGAGGCGATGATGGCGGACAATCCCGCGTGCTCGTTCGACCTTATCGACCGTGTTGAAAGGCTTTATAATATTACTAAAACTTATACCGATTCCGAATTTGCCAAAACTATGGGCAAAGCCTACGTCAAGCCTCCCATTATGCGTACAAACGCCATCTTGAAAAACAAAAATCTCAAACAGTGCCTGGCACTCTGGGAGTTCATCGAGAGCTACGAGGGAACGGGCTACGGCGTTGGCATCGAGGAGCACGCCGAGAGCGCCGACGAGAGCTATATTAAAGAGCTCTACTCGACCTGCGCGCTTCAGTATCTTATTTTCAGATACAAAATCCGCAACGATTTTGAGGACGACAGGGAGCTTAACTCCGCCGCGACAGAGGGCAATTTTATGCCGAAGTTCGTCACGGATATCGAGCCATTTAACGAGAGCGATTACAACGTTTTCGACTCAAATTATATGCGTATGGTTCCCTATAATCAGGTCAATCCGAAGCGCCGTATGTCCGAGAGCGAAAAGCAGATAGCGCACGCCATCGACGTCGCACTTTTTGCGGACCTTATTTACGATGAAATGCGTCTTGCACCTCCGCCCCCACCGCCTGCGCCCGAGCCCGAAACCGAGCCCGAAGAAGCCGCACAGAGCAAGAAGGAGCTTAATATCAAGGACCGCAAGGTCGGACGTAAAAAGAAAAAGAAAATACGTAAGGCCGCCGAGCAAAAGGCGGAAACCGAGGGTGCAAAGCTTGACGAAACCTTCAATTACGTAGAATATATGAGGTACTTGCTCGAATGAAAAAAACAAAAAAACTGATTTTGAATATTCTCTGCATCGTGCTTCTCGGCGCGATGCTGTGTACGGCGGTTTTGCTGTTCGTCCGCCGCTCCAATAATGAAGTGACGTTCATTTTTGATAAAGCGTCGGTTTGGATAGTTTCTCAAAGTATGGAAGACACCATTCCTGCCCGCTCGTACATTCAGATAGAGAAGGTTGAGCCTAAGGATATAAAGGTCGGAGACGTGATTATGTTCTACTCCGACGACCCAATGCTTAACGGTGCGCTCAACACTCACAGGGTTGTTGAAATAATCGGCGACAACGAGGAATTTGTTACCAAGGGCGACAACGAAGCGACGAATCCCATAAACGACAAATATACCGCAAAAGCGGATAAAATTGTCGGCAGATACGTCAAAAATTTGCCCACGATGACCGCCGTCGTGAGATTTTTCCTCACTCCAGCAGGCTTTGTGATAATTGCACTCCTCTTTCTCATGCTGACACTCGCCATGTGCGTGCCCGATTTCGTAAAGCATTTTAAGGCGCAAAAAGAGAAGAACGAGGACGAGAAAAAGAAGCTCGAAGAAGAGCTCATTCGCCGCGAGATAGAGCGCCTTAAAGCCGAGAATCTTCAAAATGACAGACAAAATGAGGAGAAATGACTTATGTTTGAAAAATTAAAGCTCAATTCGCAGATAAAAAAGTACAAAAAGCAGATAGTTGCCATTGAACGCCGCAGAGCGCGCTCGCAGGCGGCTCTCGTCGAGGCAATTCTCTCAAACACCGTCCCTGACGATGATGACGTTGATTACTTCAATACTTTTACCTCTCAGATTAACTCCATAAGAGAGCAGATGCACGAGTGCCAACGCAAGCTTGACGCGCTTAACCTTAAAAAATAATCCGAAAACCGACGAGAAAGGGAAGAACTATGAAGAGTTTCTTCAAAAAGCGATATAAAGAACTTTTGATAACTGTTGCAGCGGTTCTTTTCATACTGCTCATTTGCTGTGCAGTAATATTAGTCGAGGATTTCGCAGTTGGACTTGACGCTCAGGCAGAGGACAGCGCAAAGCTTGAATCGGTGAAATTCGGTAAAATGCTAAGCGATACCGTAAGCAACTTTGCTCAGAAATCGCAGCTTATCGCAAACGGTATGCCTGCAAGTATGGAGCAGGCAACTGACTATCTATACAATATTCTGCACGACGGAAATCACAATACGCTTGCTTTCTTCCGTTTGGTAAAGGACGGGGAGGTGTATTTCACCACCGGAGAGCCTTTTAACGGTGTGGAAAACCCGATGGTACTTGAAACCGTTGCTGAAAATAAGCTCGCCGTAACGGGAGTATTCACGGACAGAAATACAGCTCTCAGGGTGTTTGCCGTATACGCGCCCGTCCCTCACGGAAGCGAGGTTGACGGAGTTATCTCTTACTATTACATAGGCGCACTTGAAGAAAGCCTTGTTTCCGAGGGAGAGCTTGACGTTGAACCCGTTTACGTAGGAGCTTGCTCCGAGGGCGGAGATATTTTCTATACCGTCCGCGACGGCGGCTTCGGACTTGAAAGGTACAACAATCTTTTCTTAAAGCTCCGCGAATTTACGGGTGATAAGCCCGCTATTGACGTGCTTGAAAAGAACGTTGTTCAAAACGGTGCACATTCCATAGTTATAGCGGGCGAGAAATACGTCGTTTGCTTTGACTGTGCGGATTACGCGTCCGATATGCTCTATACCGTCACGGTTTATAAGGCGTCCGATATTTATAAGGACGGATATCAGCTTGTCAGCACGATTTACTCGACTATTATAGTTCTTACGCTCGTAATGCTCGTTTTGCTGATTTACGTTCTCGTTTCCAACTTCCACGTTTTGAGCAAAATGGACGACTACGGTACGATTGACCCCGTGCTTGAATGTCCGACGTTCAAAAAGTATGAAAACGATACCGATAGAATACTGCACTCAAATAAGGTTACGAACTTTGCGGTAGTATATATTAAAGTATTGCACTATGAATATATGCAGGAGCATTTCGGCGAAAATATCGCTTTGGATTCGCTTCGCTTCATAGCTCAGGTTCTAAAAAAATCGATGCAAGCCGACGAGAGCTACTGCCTCGTTGACAGCGCTGACTTTGCACTTTTGCTTCACTACAAGGAAAATGATGACGTGTTGAAGCGTGTAAAGAACATAGTATCTTTCATTACGAACTGTCCGCTTCTCGTAGTTAAACATTATAATATCAAGACTTCCTGCGGTATATATTTCCTTGACAGAGAGGAAACGACGTCCCCCGAGAAGATGCTCGATAACGCTATTTCCGCAGAGCGTTCAAGCGTGGCGGAGCAGGTTGGAAATATCAGAATTTATGACAGAAAAATTCACGATATGTTCCTTCATGAAGCTGAAATTGAGGCTAAAATGGAGAACTCGCTGAAAAGCGGTGAATTTAAGGTATTCTTCCAGCCCAAATACAATATCGGAAAGGGCAAGATAGACGGTGCAGAGGCTCTCGTGCGTTGGTACGACCCCGAAAACTCACGCTTCCGTCAGCCCGATGAGTTCATTCCGCTCTTTGAGGCAAACGGTTTTATCGCACAAATGGATAAATACGTTTTCGTCGAGGTCTGCAAATACTTTGAAGAATCCGTTGCGCAGGGCTACAAGTTAGTGCCCATTTCCGTCAACGTTTCCCGTGTAACTGCTATTGCCGATAATTTCCTTGATTTCTATATCAGTACGAAGAAGAAATACGGCGTTGCGGATAATTTCATAATGATTGAGTTTACCGAGAGCTTTGCGTATGAGAACTACGAGGTTTTGAAAGGGCTTGTCGAAAAACTCCACAGAAACGGCTTCCGTTGCTCGATAGACGACTTCGGTGCGGGATATTCGTCATTCCAAATCCTTAAAGCTCTGCCTATGGACGAGTTGAAGCTCGACAGCTTCTTCTTGAAGAAGGGAACGTCAAAGGAGCGCGACGACGAACTGCTCAGAACGATGATATCTCTGGCAAAGAGTATCGGTATGGAAGTAACTCAGGAAGGCGTTGAAACTACCGACGACCTTGAAAGACTGAAACGCTTCGGCTGTGATATAATTCAGGGATATATCTACTCCCGTCCGATTCCCGTTACCGACTATATCTCGTTTCTTAACGAAGAACATATTCTGTAATGTGAAAGAAAACAAATCTCAAAAGAGATTTGTTTTCTTTTTTTGCATTTTTTTGCGTTTTATTACAAAAAAGGCGATAAATGTCTTGCAATTATTAAAAATATTTGCTAAAATATATAATGGTGATTTATATATAAACAACAGCACCGGAATACATTGATTTTATTTGATATGGGAGAGACCATGCAACACGACATTACAAATAAGAATTGTATTTTGATAGTCGATGACGATTATTTTAACAGAGAATTGCTGAAAAATATTTTTTCCTCTCAGTTCGATTTTGAGGAAGCCGCGGACGGAGAGGAGGGCTTGGCTCAGATTATGAAGCACGCTGACAAGCTCTGTGCGATAATTCTTGACGTTCAAATGCCCAAGATGACGGGAATTGAACTTCTTGAGAGAATAAGCGAGAAAGGAATTACCGAAAAAATTCCGACGTTTATAATTACCGCCCAGGACGACAACGAGCTCGTAGAGCGGGCGTACAGACTCGGCGTAATGGACGTTATCTCAAAGCCCGTTATGTCCGTAATCATTCAGAAGCGAGTAAAGACGGTTATCGAGCTTTTCTCTGCAAGAGAAGCACTGAAAGAAACGGTCAAAGGTCAGGAAGAAAAGCTTATTGAAAACGCAAAGGCGATTGACGAGCTAAACAGAGGAACGATAGAGGCACTCGCTACTGCTATCGAGTTCCGCGATATAGAATCGGGTCAGCACGTCGGCAGGATTTACGGAATAACGAAATATATTCTTTCAAATACCTCTTTCGGCGAGGGACTTTCCGATGACGATATTGAAAGCATCGCGCGCGGTGCTATTATGCACGATGTGGGCAAAATAGCTATTTCCGACGTTATTTTGAATAAGCCCGGAAGGCTTACCAAGGAAGAATTTGAGGTTATGAAGCTTCATACCGTCAAGGGCGCGGCGCTTCTTGAACAGATTTGTCAGATTCAGAGTCATAAAATATATACGTATGCAAAAGATATCGCTCTTCATCATCACGAGCGTTGGGACGGAAGGGGCTATCCCGAGGGAATTTCGGGCGATGAAATTTCCGTTGCGGCTCAGGCGGTATCAATAGCCGACGTTTACGACGCGCTCGTAAGCGTGAGGGTGTATAAAAAGCCCTATTCGTACGATGAGGCGGTCAAAATGATTAAAAACGGCGAGTGCGGCTGCTTTAATCCCAAGCTCGTCGAATGCTTTTTGCAGGTCGAGGGAGATATCCGTAAATGGTATCTTTCCGAAGACCGGAGCTATATTCCCGACAGTATAACCAAGGATACGGAGCGTTTCCGTGAGATGTATGACCGCGCGTCGGACGGCATTGCGTCGGATTTTGCATCGGATTCCGTAATGGACCTGATGCTTCTTACGACCGCTGTTCAAACGGCTTACGATATGATAACTGCCGTAAACCTTACGAAAAACAGATATTATATAATTGACCAAAGCAGAATTGATGCTCGCGCTGCCAATTCCAATGGCGTGTTTGATGATATTGTGGAAGAATACAGAGATAGGATTCCCGTTTCTCACAGAAAGGAATTTTACGATACTTTTTGTCGCGCAAGTCTTATCAAGGCATACCGCGAGGGCAAAAAGAGCGTAAGGCTTGAATACCCTCAGTATTCCGACGACGGAACGCTTCACTGGTTATCCAACAGAGTACTGTTCCTTGAGGACGCGCGCAACGGCGACCTGCTCGAAATATCTCTGTCGCAGAATATAGACAAGGAGATAGAGGAGAGGGAAAAGACCAGAAAGATTTTGAGCGATGCTTTGCACCTTGCCCATCAGGCAAACAGCGCAAAGTACGACTTTCTTTCCAGAATGAGCCACGACATAAGAACGCCCCTCAATGCCATTATCGGTATGACGACGATAATTTCGGCTCATATTGACGACAAACAGAAGATTAACGACTGCTTGCTCAAAATAGGTACGTCCTCAAAGTACCTGCTCGGTATTGTAAACGACGTGCTTGATTATACGAAGATAGAAAACGGAAATCTCGCTCTCAATATGTCCGATTTTAACCTGCGCGACCTTGTATCCGAAATAATTGCAGAGACGAGCGAAAAGGCAAAAACCAAGGGACAGAGCGTTTCCGTGACGGTTAACGACAAAATCTCAAACAGCTATATAGGCGATGAGTTCCGTATTCGTCAGGTGCTGACGAATCTGCTTGACAACGCTTACCGCTACACCGGCGAGGGAGGAGAATATTCACTTGACGTGGATATCGCACGCCATTCCGACGAGTACGATATGCTCGTTTTCAAAGTCAAGGACAACGGAGTTGGCATCGCTCCCGAGTTTATATCACAGGTATTTGAGCCCTTCTCGCAGGGCGCAAATGCGGACACCGTCGAGAATATAGGCCTTGGCTTGTCAATCGCACGCAATCTTGCTCACCTTATGAACGGCGATATAGGGGTTGTCAGCGAGCTTGGACAGGGCTCCGAATTTACTTTTGAGGTTCCCCTTGAACACGGAAATCTCACCGCTTATTCCGAAACTATCGACACCGATATAAACGTACTTGTGGTAGACGACGATATAGACGTCTGCGAGTATACGTCCATTCTCTTGCACGGTATGGGAATTTCCGCAAAGATAACCGATAACGGTTTTGATGCAGTTAAGCTCGTAAAGGCAAACGTCGGTACTCCCGACGAATTTGACGTAGCGATTATTGACTGGAAAATGCCCGATATTGACGGCATTGAAACCGTAAGACGTATTCGAGAAATAGTCGGAAACGACGTTCTCGTTATCGTAATGAGCGCATTTGACTGGACCGATATTGAAATTGAGGCAAGAGCGGCAGGTGTTGACCTCTTCCTTGCAAAGCCGATATCGGAAACTAATCTTCGTACCGCAATCGCATGCTCCGAGAGAATTAAGCGCGAGCAGGAGAATATTACCTTTAACGGCGAAAAGGTACTTATAGCGGAAGACAACGAATTTAACGCCGAGATAGCAAAGGCTATCCTTGAAATGAAAAATCTTAAGGTTGACATCGCTCCCAACGGTAAGCAGGCTTACGATATGTTTACCTCGTCCGGGGACGGCGAGTATCTCGCGGTATTTATGGATATCATCATGCCCGTGCTTGACGGACATGAAACGACGAGAGCTATCCGCGCCTCAAATCACCCTCAGGCAAAGACCGTGCCGATTTATGCAATGACGGCAAATGCTTTCCATAACGATATTCTGGAAGCAAAGCTTTCGGGCATGAACGGTCATATATCCAAGCCCGTCGATTTTGGAGAGGTGGCAAGAGTTTTGCAATCCATTGTGAAAAATCAACAAAAGACAAAATTTACCAACGGGGGGGGGGTACAAAAATGGTGATATATACAAAATTGACAAAAGCAGGAGTTAATACCGACACTCTTTTGCAGCGCCTTATGGGAAACGATTCCTTAATACGCGTCTTTATCAAGAAATTTACAGAAGACGGTACTATTGCAGCTCTTAGAGCTGCATTTGCCGATAAAGATATGAAGGCAGCAGAGATGGCGAGCCATACCTTAAAGGGAATTTGCGGAAATCTCTCACTTGACGAGCTTTACGCGCTTTTCACTCAGCAGACAGACCTTATTCGTTCAGGCGAATACGCAAAAGCTGAGGAAATGATGGCATCTATCGAATCGAAATACTCCTCTGCCATTGTTCTTATGAAGGAATGGCTTGAGGAAATATAAATAAATATTATTGATAATTACGGTTTTGGGCAGCCCTGATTATAGGATAGGAGAAAATTATGAAAAGACCAAAACTGCAACTTTTTTCTCACGTGCTGAATATAGTTATTATCGCTCTGATAATCGCAAGCTTCATAACTGCTATTCTGACAGTAAGAGATTTTGCGAGAGAAGACTGCTTCGACCGCATTGAAGAAACTGCGGCTCAGGCTTCCGATATGTTTATTCATGCCATGGAGAGGAATTATGAACAACTTTCGCTTTTTGCGGATATTCTGGCGACGAACAGTTCAAATCCCGACCCGATACTGCTCTCGTATATGGAGAGCTTTTGTGCAACGCAGAGCTTTTCCTCGGTATGTGTTGAGAGAGCGGACGGAACTTACATAACCTACGGCAAGCACCCTCACGATGAGGTTTCAGCAGACCCTGACAGAGATGAAAACGTAATCATTTCCGAGGTGATTTCAATGGGAGAGATGAGAAGCGAAAAATTCGTGTATCAGTCCGTTCCGATTTACCGAAGCAATGAATTTGTGGGAACTCTTTACGGATTTATTTCACTTGACGTTTTTCCTAATTTCATTTCTTGCACAATGTACGGCGGAAAGTGCGAATTTTATATCGTTGACGGCGATACAGGCTGCTTTTTGATGGACGAATACCACCGTTACGCGGCAGATGATACCGAGCGCGAAAACGAGCTTCCTCTCAAGAATTTATTTGACGGAAGTATGGGTAAGCGCGAAACAAAAAAGGGTTATAGCATTGAACAGTCGTGCGATGATATGAGAAACGGCAAGAGCGGGTATTGCATCTTCAAATCTCAAGAAACAGGACAGTGGTTTTACACGTACTATACTCCCATCGTTATGAACGATGCTCAGGGTAAAAGCGTTCCCGTAAATAATTGGTTTTTGGAACTCACTATCGACGAGAATACCGCGTTTGAAGCCTATAACGATATACGTCTTACAGTTGTTGACCTTATGTTCTTAGTCATCATTATGATGGCGGTTCATATTCTGGTGCTCATGTTGCAGAACGCCAGAGTCAATAGAATGGACAGAGAAAATCTTCATAGGTTAAACTACATGAGCTCCGTTGAAAGAGCACTTATAAGCGCGCATAACGAACCCGAGCTTATAGACCGGTCCTTGCGGATAATTGCCGACGAGATAGGGGCTGAGGGTGCGGCGCTCCTCATTTTTGAGAGCTCCGTAATAACCGATGTCTACCGTTGGCCGAGCAAAGAAGGCGTGGACTATACCCAACTTTTGGGCAGGAATATTCGAGATGAGCTTCCGGATTTCTATAATGTTCTGACGGCAGGGGAGAGCGTTCTGTATTCCGAAAATGACGAGAGTGGAAAAACGAAGAATATACTTGATTATTTCGGAATAAACAATATTTTGGCAGTTCCCATTATGGATACCAACTTGGGTAGCCTTAAAGGCGTGCTTTGTGCAGCCGACTTGAAAAATGAGGACAGCGACTCACAGATACTTGAATGTGTTAGTCACGATTTCTTCATGGCTGTAACTAACCTTGAAAACCACAGAATCATTCAGAGTATGGGTACTATGGACTACCTCACGAAGACCAAGAACAGAAACAGCTTTGAATCCGAGAGCGCAAAATTTGCCTCTCTTGACGCAAAGACGCTTTGGTGTCTGTTTGTTGACGTCAACGGCTTGCACGAGCTCAATAACAGGTACGGCCACAAGGCGGGTGATAATATGCTTTGTGCCGTTGCGAGCGCGCTTAAGGTAAGGCTTGGCGAGGACAGAACGTATAGACTCGGCGGTGACGAATTTGTTGCCTTTGCGATGGACGCCACTCACGATGAGTTTATGGATATTAAGTCCGGAATTATTGACGAGATTGCATCTCAGGGCTACTTTGTGTCCGTCGGCTTTGCTTGGGGCGAAAAGGGAGAAAATGACGAGTTTGACATAGATGATATTATATCAAGAGCCGAGGCTCTGATGTACCGCGACAAGTGGGAGTATTATGAGAAAAATAACATTCCTACCGACAGAGGTCATTTCCCCACATAATGAAAAATCAATAAAAATATTCCCCATTCGGAAGAATGGGGAATATTTAATCAAGGGGCTCTTAAAAGCCCCTTGTTATTATACGAGTGATGAAATCTTTTCAAGATTTTCTTTTGAGCCCGAGATGAAGAGAATGTCGCCCGTGCGGAATACGTAATCGGGCATTACGGTTTCAGTAATCGTCTGACCGTTTTCTATCGCGATAATGTTAACTCCGTATTTTCCTCTCAAATTAGACTCTAAGACCGTCTTGCCGATGATGCGCGTGGGGGCTAAAAGCTTTGATATGTTGAGCTTTTCGCTCAATTGAATGTAGTCGAGCACTCTCGACGCTTCAAGTCTGTGAGCTAAGCGTATTGCCATATTGCGTTCGGGATAAACGATTTCTGCACCGAGCTTTTCAAGAATTTCGCCGTGCTCCGCACTCGTTGCTTTTGCAATAACGTGGGGAACGCCAAGACTTACAAGATTAAGAGTCGTGAGAATCGAGGTGTCAAGCTGGCTGCCTATGCAAACGACGGCTACGTCGCAGTTCTGAATACCCGTCTCGGCAAGCGACTTTTTGTCAAGCGATTTGACGACGTAAGCGTTTTCGGTATATTCTCTGAGTTCTCTGACCTTTTCCTCGTCGCAGTCGATGACGAGGAGCTCCGAGTTCTTTGCCTCTGCAAGTTCAAGAGCCAAGGCGTGTCCAAAACGTCCGAGACCGACTATACCGTACGTTGTATTTTTTTCTGATTGTGATTTTTTGAACATAGTATCTCCTTATTATCCAATAGCAATATTTCCGTCGGGGTACTCAACTCTCTCGCCCTTGTCGAAATGCCAAAGAGTAGCGATAGTCAAAGGACCTAAACGGCCGATATACATAACTAACATTGAAAGCAGTTTGCTTGCGGTGGAAAGCGTGGGGGTAAGTCCCGTTGAAAGACCGACGGTAGCAAAAGCACTTACCATCTCGAAAAGAGCGTCAATAAGCTTAACCTCGGGCTCAAACACCGTTATGAGATAGGTGCTTGTGAAAATAATTCCAAGAGCGAGCAGGATTATTACCGCCGCTTTTTTGAATGCAGTTTTCGGAATCGAATATCTGAACGCCTTTTCACTCGTGTTGGTTGCAGATGCCTTGATGCCCATTAAAAGAACGAAGAAAGTCGTGGTCTTGATACCGCCGCCCGTTGAACCCGGCGAAGCGCCTATAAGCATTAAGACGATTATGACCATCAGACCGGAGACGGAAAATTCTCCGAGCGAGCTCATGGCAAAGCCCGCGGTTCTTGCGGAAACGCTGTGGAAGAATGCGCCGAGCCAGCTGATGTTTTCAGTAAGTTTTAAGAGAAGTGTGCCTGCGACTATAAGCGCCGCACTCATTGAAAGAACCACCTTTGCGTGCATGGAGAGGTGTTTCCAGCGAAAACGCTTGTCGAGGAGCTCTCTGATTACGAGGAAGCCTATACCGCCGAAGATTATAAGTCCTACGGTAACAAGGTTTAAGAGGACGTTGTCCTGATATGGAACGATACTTATACTGTTGTAAAGCTCACCCGAAAATCCGAAGATATCAAAGCCCGAGTTGTTAAACGCCGCTACCGAGTGGAAAAGACTGTATCCAAGCGCTTGAAGCGGGGGATAGTCCTCCACGAAAACGATGAACGAAAGTGCCGCACCGATGAACTCGAAGGCGAGCGTCATATAAAGCACGCTTTTGACGAATTTGACGGTTTCCTTAACGGAACTGAGGTTTGAGCCCTCACGAATGAGGTTTCTGCCACGCAGATTAACCTTCTTGCCCACCGCGATAATAAAACCGGCACTGACCGACGCAACGCCGAGGCCGCCAATCTGAATAAGGCAAGCCAATATGATATGTCCGATGGGGGTAAATGCTGTGCCCACGTCAATGGTAACAAGACCTGTTACGCAGACCGCACTTGCCGAGGTATACAGTATGTCAATGTATTTAAGGTTCACCCCCTCGCGTATGCAAAACGGAAGCGATAGGAGCAGAGAACCGAAGAGAATGGTAAACGCAAAGCCGAATGCAATTATTCTTGCAGGGGATTGCCTTTTTATAAACTTAAAAAACATAAATTGCTCCATATTAATTCTATGCGCCCACATAAGTGAGCTCCAATCAACTCCAATTATAATACATTTCGTCAAAAAAGTCAATGAAAAACAAAATATTTTGCTTTTCTATTGCAATAAATTCGCAATAGTGGTATAATGTAGGTGATATAATTTCCTGAATTGAGGTAGAAAATTATGACGGTTGAATTTGGCAATATATATTATTTTATGTATATAGCACTTGCGGCGGGATTTATCGTAGGTCTTTATTACGCTCTGCGTAAGCAGGACGAAAAGGTGCAGAAATGGGTGCTCTTCGGGATTCTGGCTATGAATTTCGCGCTTCATTTTCTGAAACTCGCCTTTCCGCCGTACTGCAATAATCTTCCCTCGTCGCTTCATAAGGTAACGCTTGAAAATCTCTGTGCCATATCGACGGTGATGTTTCCGTTTCTTTTCTTGGCGCCGAAAAAAAGCGTAATTCACGATTATATATATTTCATCGGCTTTATGGGCGGATTTTTGGCGCTCGTTTATCCTACCGAGGCGCTCGGAAGGAGTCCTTTCGTGTTTGAGAGCATTAGATTTTATATATGCCATACCTCACTTATTGCAGTACCGCTGCTTTCGGCTTTGCTTGGGCTTCACAGACCGAGGCTGAAAAAGGCGTGGGCAATACCGCTTTTCTTCTACCTGCAAGAAACCATGATAATGCTCAACGAGATAGTGCTTCTCAAAACGGGGCTTATAAACGGAACGCTCGAATCCTTCCTCTCGCGTGCGTCAAGAAACAATTCCTTTGTGCACGGACCTACGCCCGATATGGACGGAGTAGGCAAATTTCTGACTTTTTTCTGCCCCGAAATTTTCAAAAAGGACATTTTCGGGATAAACGGCGGAGTGGATTTTTATTGGCCCGTGATATGGCTGATAATTCCCGTTATCGTGTACTTTATACCGATATATTTTATTATCGCCTCGCCCGTTGCAGAGGAAACGAGGGAATATTTCAATAAAAGAAAACAAAAGTGAAGATTTTATTCAATCGATATAAAAAGAGAGAACATTTTGTCGATGTTCTCTCTTTCTGCTTTTATAAGGGCTTGGAGTTATTTAGGTCTGTTCTTTCCAAACTCCCAGAACGCAACCGTTCCCGCGCACGCAACATTGAGCGAGTCAACGCCGTTAGTCATGGGAATTTTCACAGTGTAGTCGCACATTTCAACTGTTTTAGGCGTAAGCCCCGTGCCTTCCGTACCGAGAATTATCGCGAGCTTTTCTTCGCCTGCCAAAGCCTTGTCGTCAATGGATACGGTGTCATTTCGGAGCGCCATGGCGACCGTCTTAAAGCCAAGAGCCCTGAGCTTTGCCATGTCCTTTGGCCAATCGTCGGCATTCTCGCCAATCTTCGTCCAAGGAACTTGAAATACGGTGCCCATACTGACTCTTACGGCGCGTCGGCAGAGCGGGTCGCAGCACGTGGGTGTTACGAGCACCGCGTCGATATTCAGTGCCGCCGCGGAGCGGAACAGAGCACCGATATTCGTAGAATCGGCTATCCCCTCAAAAACGGCTATCCTCTCTGCGCTCTTGCAAAGCTCCTCAATGCTCGGAAGAATTGGGCGGTACATGGCGCAAAGCGCACCGCGGGTTAGTTCAAAGCCCGTAAGTGAGGTCAGAACCTCTTTCGTCGAGGTGTATATCGGCGTGCTATCGGGTAACTTTTCAATAATTTCCTTTACCGCACCGCCGAGCAGTCTTTCATCGGTCAATAGGGAAATGGGCTTACAGCCCGAGCGCATCGCGACGTCAATGACCGTCGGGCTCTCCGCTATGAAGATGCCCTTTTCGGGTTCGAGCCTGTTGCGGAGCTGTGAGCCCGTTAGCCTGACGTAAACGTCGAGCGCGGGGTCATTAAAATCCGTTATATGTATAATATTTTTCATATCATTTTTCCGCAAGTTCAATGAGCTTTAAGCAGAGCTCTGCATAATTCAGTCCCGCGGCCCTTGCTTCCTGAGGAAGCAAGCTCGTGGGCGTCATACCGGGAAGCGCGTTGGCTTCAAGAAAATAAAACTCGCCCGTGCAGTCGCGGATGAAATCAATTCTCGAATACGAGCCGAGGCGCAGAACTCTGTGTGCGCTCTCTGCATAACTTTGGAGCTTTTGAGTTTCTTCGGCACTCAAATTTGCAGGGCATTCCTCGCGCGCAAGACCTGCCTGATATTTGACCTTGTAGTCGTAGAACTCGCCGTTTGCAATAATTTCAATGGGCGGAAGCGCCCTTCCGTCAAGCACTCCGACGGAAAACTCGCGTCCTACGACTTGCTCCTCAACGAGCACGTTTTCGGAAAATTTCTCCGCTTCCGCAAGCGCTTTTTCAAGCTCGCTCTTGCTCGTTACCTTGGTAACGCCGACACTTGAGCCATTGTCCGCAGGCTTTACGAAGCAGGGAATGAGTGAGCAGAGTTTAATTCTTTCGTCCTTGTTTGTGAGCCATTTCGCAGTAGGAATACCCGCGCGCGCAATAAGCTCCTTTGAAATAATCTTATCCATGGAGAGCATACAGCCGACGGAGGAGCTTCCCGTGAATTTTACGCCGTTCATCTCAAACAGAGCTTGAAGCTTTCCGTTTTCTCCGATTCCCCCATGGAGTGCCAGAAACGTAACGTCCGCCATTTTGCAAAAGTCAATTACGTTTTCGCCAATTGGATTTTTTCGTCCGCCGTTTGATGCTATGAGTGCGTCAAGATCGGGGGCTTTCTCGGGTATTTTATACTCATATTTTAAGCCGTCCTGCTCAAAAGTCATTCTGTCTTTTTCAATTCCGTAATAGAGGTCAACGAGAACTGCACTGTGTCCGCAGTCCCTTAATGCATTTGCAATAAGTGAGCCCGAGGCAAGGGAAACGTCCCTCTCCATACTGAGCCCTCCTGCGAGTATAACTATATTCATAAATAAAAAACCTTCCTTGAAGTTAATACTATATTTTATGCACTATTTGACGGAAATTTTCGCAAGTCCCGCTTCGCTCGTTTCCTTGTAAGCCGGGGACATATCGTCGCCCGTCTCCTTCATTGCGATAACTACCTTGTCAAACGATATTTTTCGCGTGTCAAAGAGCAGTGTCGCAAGGTTTGCGGCGTTAATGGCACGCATGGCGGCAACCGCGTTTCTCTCAATGCAAGGTATCTGAACAAGACCGCAAATGGGGTCGCAGGTAAGTCCCAAATGATGCTCGAGAGCGATTTCAGCGGCGTATTCTATTTCGTCAATGTCCATTCCGTAAAGCTCCGCAAGCGCGCCCGCCGCCATAGCACAGGCACTGCCGACCTCTGCCTGACAACCGCATTCCGCGCCAGAAATGGAAGCGTTGTGCTTGATGAGATTTCCGATAACGCCCGCAGTCGTGAGAGCTTTGATAATATCGTCGTCCGAGGCACCCTTCTTCTCCTGATGATAGAACATTACCGCAGGGAGAACTCCCGCCGCTCCGCACGTGGGAGCTGTGACTATCTTCTCACCGCCCGCATTCTGTTCGCCGACGGCAAAAGCGTAGGCACACACAAGGCGGTTTTCTCTCGTTTCGGCATTTTCACCCTCTTTTATAGCACCGAGGAGCTGTTTTGCCTTCTTATGAACGCCGAGACCGCCGGGCAAAATTCCCTCGTCGTTAAGACCTGCTATGATGGAGTGCTTCATCGCGTCCCAGATGTTCTGCATGTGGGCGTAAAAACCCTCTCCCTCAATCTCAAAGGCGTATTCCCAAATTCTGATTTTTCTCTCGCGGCAGTACTCTGCGATGTCCTTAAACGTGTCAAGCGGATATATCATCTCGCTTTTTGCGAGCTTTTCACCCTCTGCTACGATGCTTCCTCCGCCGACACTGTAAAATCGCTGTTTGAATATTTCTTTACCGCCGTCAAGGGCGATAAGGTCCATGGTGTTTGGGTGAGTCTTGCAGACGTAGTCGAAGTCAAATTCCACCTCGCAAGGCGCGGGAAGAAAGGTCTGTTTGATAACGTAATCCGTGCCGTGTCCCTTGCCGGTTTTTGAAAGAGAGCCGTATAGAATTGCGCGGTAGCTGTCGGCGGGATGCTCCGATTTGAAGCGCAGACATGCGCGCTCGGGGCCTATCGTGTGTGAGCTTGACGGACCTCTGCCTATTTTGTAAAGCTCGCATAGCGAGGACATTCCGCCTTCACGCTCAAGCTTTTTGCTCTGCGTTTCCTCGGGCTGATAGAAATACGTTATTGAAACTCCGAAGATTTTCGCTATCTTCAATAGGTGCTTTGTTGAAGGATTTGAGAGATTTTTCTCCCATTTTGATACCGCTTGCTCGGAGATACCGAGAGCCGATGCAAGCTCCTTTTGAGTGATATTTTTGCTCTTGCGCAGCTTTTTGATTCTTTCGCCCTGACTTCTCATACGCCCTCCAAAAATCAACCAAAGGTTGACATTATTGTATCAAAAACCGAGTGTCTTGTCAACTCAATTTTGTCGGTTTTCGTAACTTTCAATTATTTTTTCGCCGAAAACATGACCAAGCTCAAGCTCACAAAGCGAGTCGTAATGTCCCCAGTCGGGGTCGCCCTCGGGCTCTTTATGTATGGTAAAGCCAAGGTCTATCGTTGAAAAATAAATATTCAGTTCGGAGAGAGCTGAAAAACGCTCCTTCGCCTCGTTTATCTCGGGATAAGAGGGCAGGCAGTATGGACTGTTTGAAATGCCCGCGTCGATGAAGTAAATACCGCCGTCCTCGGCGTATTTTGCAAAGTCCTCGCGGATATACGAAGCAAAAAGCACCTGATTGTCGTAGTATCTGCTCGCCTTGTATTCAGTCGTGTCGCTCTCTCCCTGCATCCAGCATACGGCGCCGATTTTAGCGTCATAATTCTTTGAGATAAGATATTCCATATAGGTATCAACGAAAATTTTGAACGCCTTGTAGATAGAGCCTCGTTGGAACTTGCAGAGCCAGTGGTAATTAAGACTGTATCCCGACATAGTATATTTGAGAATAATCACCTTTTCGTCAGGGTAGGCGCGGGAGAGCACCTCCGCCATTCCTACCTCGGGACCGAAAAATCCCTCGCACGCACCGCAGGTAAGGTCAACTTTTACGAATTCGCCATCGCTTGAATTGTTGTGGTCATCAATGCAGTAATTAATCAAGACGTTATCAAATCCGTTCTCATATACGGAGTAGCGCTCATCTCCGATATTTTCTTTGAGATAAGCGTTTATGGAGCAACCCGTGGCGTTGCTTTGCCCCAAGAGAAGCACTACCTTGAGCGGAGCGCCCTCGCCGTTCGGCAGTGTGTCCGTTATCTGAAAATCGGTATTCATATTGAGGTCTGTTATCACGTTTTCGTCCTCGGCTGGCTTTTCAGGTGCGAAAATATCGCACGCGCTAAGGCAGAGCAAAACGGCAAAAATAAGAGCTGTCGTTCTGATAATTTTCATTTTTTATTTCCTTTTCCTGAAATTTTTAAGATTCATTTTAACGCTGTCAAGAAATTCACGGCTTCCGCAAAAGACTGTATCTCCGTCAAGTCCGACAAAAGAGGAAAAATTGTCCTCGGTAACGGTTTTGAACCGATTTTCCTTGGGTAGCGTTACATTATCATCTCCGAGTTTAAGAAGCACCGTCGGAGAGAGTGAATGGAGCACGGGGTCAAGCGTAGGCTTCGCCTTTTTGACTCCGCGTGCAAGCGTGAGCCTTGACTGTGAGAAAAGCACCGTCGCACACTCTACGGCAAGGCAGGCAAGCTCTATATTGTTTCGGTCAATTATTGAGCTTTCATAGAGCACGGTATTATAGAAAAACTTCGCGCCGAGAAGTCCGACGCTCATAATTTCGAGCTTGTTTTGCGACGTGTAGCTTATCCGCGCACCGCCGTCAGTTCTCGCACTTGATATGTAATCGAAATTGTCATCGTGCGTAAGCGCAATTACCTCACGCGTGCCCGCGGGGCATTTGATAACTGCGTCCGCATCGCAAAATACTACTGCGTACGGAGAAATGGGCAGGGAGCACGCGACTTTCCCATAAAATTCTCCCGACACCTCAATTATTAAAAACTCATCTTGCGCGTCGAGTAAGTCGAGCGCGAGAAGAAAATAGAGTCCCTCTGCCGATACTCCGCCGTTGTGTTGCGTGAGCCTGTCCGCACTTGCGAGAAGCTTTTTTACGGCTATCGGCGTTCCGCGGAGCAAAAATCTGTCCTTCGGTTCAAGATAGCGCGAGCATATCGCACGGCTGTGAGCGACTCTTCCCTCGTTCATTATTGACGAAAGAACCGCTGAAAAATTCGCAGCACCTGCGCCCACCGCATAGATGATTTTCGACTCCACGCACTTTGGCACCAAGTCGAAAACGGGACTTTCGTCGGGAACAGATGCCGACGGTAATTGGTTTTTTAATTCATTGTATGTCATACCGTATTAATTTTTACCTGTGTCGCCGAGTAAAAAGGCTCTCGCGCTTTCGTATTCCTGCATAGCCGCACGCGCTTTTTTGAGATTTGCGGGACTTGCGGGCTTTTTGACGGCGCGGAGAAGAATGTTTTTCGGCGTTTCCTCGGGGTCGATGAGCTCAACTGCCACGCAGGAATAATTATTAGCTTCGAGGAGCTTTAAGCGGAGCGCGTCGGTGAGCGCGTCGCACATTTTCTGCCTTAACATCGAATGTTCCGTGACGAAGCCGAGCGGCTCGCATTTTATCGTATGATTTAACTCGTGATGACAGCATGGAGTGGACAAAATCACCTTTGCTCCCTCGTCCATAGCCTTTTGAAGAACGATATCCGTCGCTATATCGCAGGCGTGGAGAGAAACGACGAGGTCGGGCTTTTTCTCGCACTCGTATTTCGTGATATCTCCGCAGAAGAAGTGAAGCGTGTCAAATCCCACCTCGCGCGCGACCTTGTTGCAGTAGTCGATAACGTCGCTCTTCAAGTCAACGCCGTACATTACGACGTCCCTGCCCATAATATTTTTAAGGTAGTGATACACCGCGAAGGAAAGATAGCTCTTCCCGCAGCAGAGGTCGTAAACGACGAGCTCGCCGTCTTTGGGCAGATGATGATATATATCTCTTACGTTCTCAACGAATTTGTTTATCTGGCGGAATTTTGACTGCCTTTTGTCGTAGACTCTCCCGTTTTTGTCGCTGACTCCGAGGTAGCAAAGGAAGGGAGCATCACTGCCTATTATATAGTCTTTTTTCTGGTTGTTGCCCGTAATCTCTGCTTTCGGTGCATCACTCGTACCCTCAATTTTTGATACGAGCGCGGACGTGCCGATGAGCGTTATCTTGCCCGACTTTGAGGCTTTGTACTCGCTCTCGCCCACCGTTGAAATGAGATTTACCTGCATAAATGAGCTTATAAGCTCGCACAGACGAAGCTCGGTGTCCCCGTCAAGAGCGATATTTTCATGCTTTGCCTTGTTGTCGGTGTAAAAGCTCTCGGCTTGAAGGCAGACCTTGCCCGATATGCTTTTCAGCGTTATTACCGTCTTGACGGTATTTTTGTCCGCAGACTTGGAGAATACCGCTTTTTTGAGTAACTGCCTGTTGGCGCAGAGCACGATAGCCTGTGCAAAGGCGTGAATTTTGGAGTCAAAATCGTTCATCATATTTTCGGCGGTTTTGTGTGTCGGCTCATATTAAAGAGCTTTTTCATCCTGTTTGAAACGTCCCTCTTTCTCGCTTCGGTTTCTTCTGTGAGTTTTACGGGCGAGTGGAAACGTCCGCCGTCGTACTCAATATTGAAAACGTCTTTTTCCTCAAATTCGGGGAGAAGCGCGCGGTCTATTTCATATTTTTTGTCATCGAAATCAAGACAGACGGCAATATCGTCCTCAAATCTGTCTATAACAAGTTTTAGCGTCATTTTTTCACCTTTATTCATTCGTTTTGAGCAGGTTAATCAGTCGAGGTACCCTTTTCTGTATAAAAGCTCGGCGATGAGCACCGCGCCGCCTGCCGCGCCGCGGAGGGTGTTGTGGGAGAGTCCGACGAATTTGTAGTCGTATACGGAATCCTCACGCAGTCTGCCGAGGCAAACTCCCATACCGCCGTACAAATCGCGGTCAAGACGCGCTTGCGGGCGGTCAGACTCTTCAAAATAGGTTAGGAACCGTTTGGGAGCGTGGGGGAGGTCGAGAGCTTGGGGCTCGCCCGAATAGTCCGTCCACGCCTTGATAATTTCTCCCTTTGTGGGTTTCTTTCTGAATTTAACAAAAACGGCAGCGGTATGTCCGTCCGTTACGGGCACGCGAAGGCACTGGGTAGTAATTTTCATGCTGTCGGTGTTTACTATTCTGTCGCCGTCAATCTTTCCCCATACTTTTAAGGGCTCTTGCTCGCTCTTTTCTTCCTCGCCCGCAATATAGGGAATAATGTTGTCCACCATCTCGGGCCACTGCGCAAAAGTCTTGCCCGAGCCCGAAATAGCCTGATAGGTCGTTGCAACGACCTCGTAGGGCTCAAAACAGAGCAGGGGAGTGAGCGCGGGAACGTAGGATTGAATGGAGCAGTTGGGCTTTACCGCGATAAACCCGCGCTTCGTACCGAGGCGCTCTCTCTGCGCCTTGATAATATCAAGGTGTTCGGGGTTTATCTCGGGGATAACCATGGGCACGTCGGGCGTCGTGCGGTTCGCGGAATTGTTTGAAACGACGGGAATTTCCGCCTTTGCAATTCTTTCTTCAAGGACCTTTATCTCGTCCTTTTTCATATCGACTGCACAGAAAACGAAATCGACGTTTGCTTTCATATATTCAATGTCCTGCGCGTCTGCGACAGGCATATTTTTTGCGTATTCGGGAATGGGGCAATCAAGCTTCCAGCGGTCGCCCACGGCAGAAGCGTAGGTCTTGCCCGCGCTCGAAGCCGAAGCGAAAAGCGCCGTTACCTCAAAATAGGGGTGGGATTCGAGCAGAGTGATAAATCTCTGACCGACCATGCCCGTGGCACCTACTATACCAACTCTTTTCTTCATACTCATAAAGCTCTCCTTAATTACAGATTTCTTTATATATTATGTTTTTGTGCACGCCTCGGTCATGGGCGCACTGCTTTATCGCGTCCATTTTGGAGAGCCCCGTCGATATGTAGAAATCAACGTGCTGTTGTATGCTCATATTGCTCCAAAAGAGATTTTCGCTGTCATTTGCTTTTGTCTTGCCCTCGACTACGAGAACATATTCGCCCCTCGGAGCGTTCTCCCCGTAATATGCGACTGCCTTGCCAAGGGTCAGGCGCATTATCTCTTCATTTTTTTTTGTGAGTTCACGGCAAAGAGCTATTTTTCTCTCCTCGCCGAAGGTGTTTTTCATATCCTCAAGCGTTGCTTTAAGCTTGTGCGGTGCTTCGTGGAATATCATCGTGCGCCTCTCCGATTCAAGCTCCGCGAGCCTTTCGAGGCGCTCACCCTTGTTGGCAGAGAGAAATCCCTCAAAGCAGAATCTTCCCGTGGGGAGCGCGGAGAGCGTCAGCGCGACGATACCTGCACATGCACCTGGAATTGAGGTCACGGGAATATTTTGTTCGGCGCACAGTGCGACGATATCCTCACCGGGGTCGCTGATGGCGGGAGTGCCCGCGTCGGTGATGAGAGCACAGCTCTCACCGTTTTTCAGCCTTTCGGCGATGAGCTGACCTCTCTCTTTTTTGTTGTGCTCGAAATAGGAAACCATGGGCTTTTGTATTCCGAGATACGAAAGAAGCTTCATTGAGTTTCTCGTGTCCTCGGCGGCAACGAAATCCACCCCGTTTAGCACTTTTACCGCTCTTTCGCTGATGTCAGAGAGATTTCCTATGGGCGTGGCTACGAGATAGAGCGTGCCGTCCTCAATTCTGTTCTTTTCGTATTCGGAATCGGTATTTTTGATACTGCTCATATAGCTCCTTTCACATATTTTCGTTTATATAATATAATGTTATTGACTAATTTAATGGGGGTAGTTATGGCTATAAAAATCTATATAGACCAAGGCCACAATCCGTCCTCGCCCAACGCAGGTGCAGAGGGAAACGGATACGTGGAGCAGGATATTACTTATGAAGTCGGCGTGTTACTCGCCGAGCTGTTGCGTGCAAACGGAAACTTTGACGTAAGGCTTTCCCGACCTACCGAGGACACGAGCCTCGGAACGACCAATGCGAGCAGCTTGCGTATAAGGGTAGAGGAAGCGGAGCGGTTCGGTGCAGACTATTTTATCAGTCTGCATACGAATGCTGCAACCGACCCGTCGGTTTCGGGAAGCGAGGCGCTCGTATATTCCGAGCCGAGCACGGCAAGCGCGCTCGGAGAGGATATTTTGGTTAATCTGAACAGAACGACGGGACTGAGAAATCGCGGAATCGTATTGCGTCCCGGACTTTACGTCTTGCGAAAGACCTCAATGCCCGCCGTTCTTGTAGAAATGGGCTTTATATCTAATCCTTATGATGCAAGGCTTATGTCGGAAAATCCCGAGCTTTTCGCCAGAGGCATCTACGACGGAATAGTGCAGTTTACGGGTGTGTGATTACTCACACATTTTAAGAAAGGTTTCTTCGTCGATGATATTTATACCGAGCGACTTAGCTTTCGTGAGCTTGCTTCCTGCGTCCTCACCCGCTAAAACGTAGCTTGTTTTGGAGGAAACCGAGCCCGAAACCTTACCGCCTCGGTACTTAATCATCTCGCTTGCTTTGTCACGGCTCATCGAGGGAAGTGTTCCCGTAAGCACGAAGGTGAGCCCTTCAAAGCGGCTGTCGCTCTGTACGAAGGTAGAGGACGTGTTAAGACCGAGTTCTTTTAGCTTTTTACAAAGCTCTATGCTCTGTGGGTGCGAGAAGAAATTGACGACGCATCTCGCCGTAATCTCTCCGAAATCCTGAATTTCGCAGAGCTCTTCTACTGTCGCTCCCATAAGGGCGTCGAGAGTTTTGTATCTCTCGGCAAGAGCGGCGCCCGCAACCTCGCCGATATTTCGGATACCGAGCGCGAAAATAAGGCGTTCAAGACCTGCATTTTTTGAACTGTTTATCGAATTTATGAGATTTTGAGCACTCTTTTTTCCCATTCTTTCAATTTCCGAAACCTGTTCTACGGTCAAGGTATAGAGGTCGGAAACATCGGAGATGAGCCCGTTTTGGAGGAGTGCGCGCACTATCTGAGGACCGAGTCCTTCAATATTCATAGCGTTCTTTGAAGCAAAATGCTCAATGCTTCGTGAGAGTTGGGCGGGACAGGAAGCGTTCGTGCAGCGGATTGCCGCGCCGTCGTTTTCATCTCTTATAACGGGTTCTCCGCACGAGGGACAAACGGACGGCATAAAAAATTCAATTTCGCTTCCGTCGCGCCGCTCCGGGTGCGCGCAGAGCACCTCGGGAATGATATCGCCCGCTTTTCTGACGGTAACTGTGTCGCCGAGTTTTATGTCGCGTTCCCGAATGAAATCGAGATTGTGAAGCGTTGCACGGCTCACACTCGTTCCCGCGAGTCTTACGGGGGAGAGAATGGCAGTCGGAGTAAGAACTCCCGTTCTGCCTACGGCAATACTTATGTCAAGAAGCTTCGTCTGCTTTTCTTCGGGCGGAAATTTGTAAGCCACCGCCCATTTGGGCGTGTTCGTACCCTCCCCAATCTTAACTCTGTCGGCGAGATTGTCTATTTTGATTACAACGCCGTCAATATCGTACGGAAGGCTGTCGCGCATCTCGCCGAGCTTTTCGATATGGGCGATTATCTCCTCATAGGAAGAAACGCAAACTCTGTCGCGCAGAGTCGTAAATCCGAGCTCACGAATTGTGTCAAGCGTATTCGTATGCGATACGGGAGTACGTCCGTCGCCGTAGATATCTCCGAATTGAAGATTGAAAATGAAGATATCGAGCTTTCTGTCCGCACAAATCTTCGGGTCGAGCTGACGGAGCGAGCCCGCAGCCGCATTTCTCGGATTTGCGAGCAGGGGCTGACCGCTTTTCTCACGCTCGTCGTTTAGAGCGTAGAAAACGCGCCTCGGCATATATACCTCACCTCGAAGGCAAAATGAGAGAGGCTTATCTATCGACAAGGGAATTGAATTTATGGTTTTGATATTCTGCGTTACGTCCTCGCCGACCTCGCCGTCGCCCCTCGTTGCGCCGTTTGTGAGTAAGCCGTTCTCGTAAGTGAGCGCGACGGAAAGACCGTCGATTTTCGGCTCAACCGAAAAGGTCGGATTGTCAACTATGGCGGAAACTCTGTCAATAAAATCCTTTATCTCCTCAAACGAAAAAACGTCGGAGAGGGAGTTCATCGGCACTGCGTGTGTAACCTTTTGAAATTTGTCGAGAGGTTTTCCGCCGACGCGGTTCGTCGGTGACGCGGGGTCGTTGTATTCGGGGTGCTCCTCTTCAAGTCGGACGAGCTCCGCGTAGAGTCTGTCGTACTCAAAGTCGGATATCTCGGGGGAGTCGTAGACGTAGTAGCGTTTTGCGTGGTATGAAAGGGTACGGCGAAGCTCTTTTATTCTTTTTTCGATTTCGTTCATATCTTTCTCCCTGTCTGTAATTTTGAATTTTTATTTTCCGAGAAGAAATGCGGAAATTCTCTCCATTGACTCGTTGTATTCCTCTTCGCTTGAATTGTAGAATTTGAGCAGGCAGTCGGAGAGAGCGGGAATGGAAGGTGTTGAGTAATCTCTGCCTGAAACGTATTCGTCCCAGTGCGCGAGCTTCCACGTATCTCTCGGCGAATTTCTCTCAATCATACGCTTGCGGGTTACTTCGATGTCGGTTTCAACCCAGATTACGGTGAGCTGTGCTCCGAGAGAGGCAAGCTTGTCCTTGAGAGAAGCTATGTAGGCGTTATCTCTGACCTCTCTTGTGAAGGGAGCATTTACGAGCACGAGGTCTGCGTATTCAAGCGCCTCAAATGCGATGTCGAGTATCGCTATGTACTCATAATTTCTGATATTTTCTTCAAAGAAGGGAGATGAACGGTTGATTTCCTCGTTTCCTGCCAAAAATACGCGGTTGGAAAGGGGAATGAGCGCGTCCTTATCGAGATATACGATATTGTGAAGCTGCTTAGCGAGCTGTTTTGATACGTAGGTCTTTCCGGACGCAGGCGGTGATGTTACTAAAATCAAATGTTTCATGGTAATAAAGATTCTCCAATCTATATTTAATATAATTATATTAATTATTATCAGCAGTCTATAATTTTATCACATTTTCGGGGAAAAGTCAATAATTTAACTGCATAATATAGTGGAATAATGTTGATTTTTGCTCTGCATTTCCGAAAGTGGGGAAAATAAAAAACCGAGCGAAAACACGCTCGGTTTTAGGTATTTAATTAAGCAAAAGCATTTTCGTCGATATAAACCTTCGATATATCAGCGCCGAGGTCGCGCAACTTTCCGACGATATCGAGATAACCGCGCTCGATAGTGAAAATATCCGTAACCTCAGTCGTGCCCTCGGCTATAAGTCCCGCAATAATAATTGCCGCGCCCGCGCGCAGGTCAACGGAGCGAACCGTTGCACCGTGGAGCTTTTCAACGCCGACGAAGGTCGCATTGGGCTCATTGACGGTTATATTCGCGCCCATTTTTTCAAGCTCCTTGACGTATTTGAAGCGATTTTTCCAAATGGTTTCGGACACCGTACTCTCGCCCTTTGCTACTGCGAGCAGAGTTGAAAACTGCGGGTGCATATCCGTCGGGAAACCGGGATAGGGAAGAGTCTGAATGTTAGTGGGTTTGAGGACTCCGTTTGATTTTACCGTGAGATAATCGTCATACGCCTTTACCTCAACTCCCATTTCCGTAAGCTTTGCAGAAACTATTTCAAGGTGCTTTGGAATAACATTACGTATATTTACCTCACCGCCCGTAGCGGCAACGGCAGTCATATACGTGCCTGCCTCTATCATGTCGGGGATTATGTCGTAGACACAGCCGTGAAGCTTTTCAACTCCCATTATCTTAATTATTCCCGTACCTGCGCCTTTGATATTTGCTCCGCAGGTGTTAAGAAAGTTTGCAAGGTCAACGATATGTGGCTCACGCGCGCAGTTTTCAAGCACGGTAAGTCCCTCGGAAAGCGTAGCCGCGAGCATAAGATTTACAGTCGCACCGACGGAAACGATATCAAAGTAGATGGAATTTCCTTTAAGACCGTTCGGAGCAAATGCGTAGACGTTGTTTTCGTCCTGCGAAACGGTGGCGCCGAGAGCCTCAAATCCCTTGATATGCATATCTATGGGGCGGGTGCCGAAATTACAGCCGCCCGGGTATCCTACCTTTGAACTCTTAAAGCGGGCGAGCTCGGCACCGAGAAGGTATGTTGAGCCCCTCATTCTCGAAACGAGTTCTAAGGGTGAGCTTGAACCTACGAGGTTCTTTGTATCTATAACGACGGTCGTTTCGTCAAGATAGCTAATCTCTGCGCCCATAGCGCGCAGAATATCAAAGGCCATTGTGATATCGCTGACACGCGGGACATTTTCAATAGTGCACCTGTCAGACGTCAGAATAGTTGCGAAAATTATGGGCAGAGCGGCGTTTTTCATTCCGTTGATATAGACGTCGCCGTACAGCTTCTTGCCGCCGTTGATAATGATTTTTTCCATATATGTAATTCTCCCGAAAAGGCAGTTGTATTTTGATTAACAGATATTGTTCAAATACAGTATACCATACAACTGCCGAAAATGAAATAGTTTTTTGAGTATTTGGCAAATATTTTTTGATTTTGTCAAATCTTCACATTCATATTTTATTCCGTATTCGAAAATAGGTGCACTATTTGGCGTATTTTGGTGCAAAACGAGTGCAAGACAAAAGCCCTCGGCGCGCCGAGGGCTTCGTTTTATTCGGATACGTTGCTTTTATAGTGATACGCAACGGCGAGGTTAACTACAAGACCGTAGCTGACGGAGCCTTCCGTGCCGTTGATTTGGAGATACGCGTCGTTGATGGCGCCACTGATATCTCCTGCAACATTGTCGCGGTATTTTTCATAAAAATCGTTGTAGGCTATCATCTCATATATTGCTCTGTTGTCGAGCTTTTTGTAGGTTTCTTCCCATAGGTCCTTGTCCGCGTAGTAGAGCGCGTTCAGCACGTACTCACAGAGATTCATATATCCGCAGTAGCGCACGTATGAGTCGTCGGAGCCGGAACAGATGAGAAAGGCGATGAAATTCGCCTCGTCCTCGCGTGCGATACCGCGCTGATGTGCGAGCTCGTGAGCCATGGTATAGGGAATTGAATAGTCAGGCGCGTTCGTGTTGAGATTAGCCTCTCCCGTCATAAAGGTATAAACTCCCGATATATGCGTGTAGGTCATGGGCTTGCTTAACATTATGGGCTTGATATACGAGGTGAATACGGGCATAAAATCATAGCTCTCGGCGAATTTTTCATACGAGTCGAGAAGTATTTTATTGGTTTCTCTTATGCTGTGTGGAGAAATTGACGAGCTCTCGTGTGCAAATTCAATTTGGTCAAGCTGTGAATTTACCTCTGCGATAAGCCACTCCGCGGTTGACGCAAGCTCCTCCTTTGTAACGTCCTTTTGTTCAAGGGAGAGTCTCTCGTCCATTTCCGTAGTGTAATAACCCGTGCCGAAAGTAAACACGAACAGACTGAAAAACACCGAGATAAAAGAGAGTGCAACGAGCAGGAAAACGCCCACGTCGTGCCACGAGCTTGTGTAGTGCTTGTTCGAGTATCTTATAAGGAAAAAGAGTATCACGGGCAAAAGAATAATTGCTGTTTCCGCTAAGGAGAGCGGGATAATATTAGTCGCCGCAGCGAGCATAATTCTGAATGCGGACGAGATATAGCGGTTGAAAAAATCCGCAAAAGGCGTTGAGAGTATAGCCGTTACGTAAATTATCAGCGAAACGCCCGCAAGCGCGAAAAATATATACGAATAAAGGGGCAGTTTTTTGGGGGGCGGAGAGTTCTCGGACCCTTGCGAGTCTGCTATAACCTCCGTACTGCTCGTTTCTATGCTTTCCATTTAAGTAAAATCCTTTCCGAAATATTGTTCTATAAGCACCCTCATATCCTCGGGGACGGGTGCGTAAAGCTCCGTAATCTCCGAATTTTCGGGGTTTGTGAAGCGAAGAGAGTACGCGTGAAGGGCGTGACGGGAGATGAGGGTCGAGGGCTTTCCGTATAGGTCGTCGCCGAGAATTTGAGCGCCGAGGTGCGAAAAATGTACCCGCAACTGATGCGTGCGTCCTGTTTCGGGTGTGGCTTGCACCAACGAAAGACCGCCCGATTTTGCAAGTACCTTGTATCGCGTTACGGCGAGCTTTGCACCGTCGCACCTGTTGCATACCTCACGTAAAATGATGCTTTTCTCGCGTCGGCGTATGTACGTTTCGATAACGCCCCCGTCATTTGGCAGATGCCCGTCGAGAATGGCAAGATAGGTCTTTTTTATTCCGTCATGCTTCATCTGCTCGGAGAGATTTGCGGACGTCAGACGGTTCTTTGCAACGAGCACTATGCCGCTCGTGTTGCGGTCAAGACGGTTGACAGAGCGGAAAACGAAAGGGCGCGACGAGAGAGAATAATAGTACGCGAGCGAATTTGCCAGCGTGTCGTAAAAATGTCCCTGCGACTGATGCGTGGGCATATACGGGGGCTTGTTCACCGCGACGACGTTTTCGTCCTCGTAGATTATATCGGGCAGAGTACCTGACGGAACGAGCTTTCCGCTGTTGGTTTCCTCGTCATCAAGATTTATCGTGAGAACGTCGCCCGCGGCAATTTTTGCGCGCACGGTTACGCGTTTTCCGTTGAGCAAAATGCCGTCCTCTCGGGCTTTTAGGGCAGTTATGGCTTTTTTTGAAAAACCCAGCTCGTCAATAAGTATTTGTTTAACCGTGAGCCCGACAAAGCGGTTTTCAAACGTCATTTTTGCACTCTCCTTGCTTTTGATAATCATATTATACACCAAAACGGCGCAAATTACAATAATTCTTTTGATTTGCATATATTTTTCACTATCGGTATATAATTTATTAAGTTATACGCCGACAAGGAGGCAAAAATATGAAAAGAATAATAATGTTTTCGGTAATACTTATGGCAATAGCACTGACGGTCACAGGAGTTGTCAGAGAAGCGCAAAAGGACGCTACACTCGATATTACGAGCGGTCTTTCGGTGCTTGCAAATCAGAACGGAATGGCAAAATACGCACTCACAGGCAAGAAAATAGTATTTTCCGCCGACGATTTTGAGAAAAATCTCAACCTCTCGGAAATCTCGTCAATCACTGTAACCTCGGTTCCGGCCGTCAGCGACGGCTGCCTTTGTGTAGGGGACGTAGTGGTAAATGCAGGGCAGACGGTTTCGGGGGATAATCTCGACCTCTTGAATTTCAGACCGAGCAGTGAGAGCGTAAGGCAGACGGTGTTCAAATTCAAGCCTGCGGGATTTGAATATGAGATAGAGTGCTCACTCTATTTCCTTACCCGTGAAAATTCCGCGCCCACGCTCGCGCACGAGGACGAAAAAATTTTCTCCGTGAGCACACATCAGACCGTAACCGTCTACGGTAAGGTCAGTGCGTACGATGACGACGGCGACGAGCTGAGATACGAGATAGTAACGTACGCCAAAAACGGCGTAATAGAGCTCGACGGCAAGAGCGGCGAGTATTCCTATACGCCATCGGGGCTCTATTTCGGCAAGGACAGCTTTGAGTACGTCGCAGTCGATAAATACGGCAACTATTCGAGTGCAAGAACGGTCAATCTGACAGTCGAAAGGTTAAAGACCGACACAGTTTATGCGGATATGGATAAGCACCCCGCACTTCACGCGTCGCTTACTATGACTGAGAATAACATAATGAGCGGAACTACTATCGGGGACAGTACGTTCTTTATGCCCGATAAGAGCGTGTCAAGAATTGATTTTCTCGTCATGCTGATGAATGCAATAGGTGTTAACGATATTCCGACGATAGCCGATACGGGCTTTGACGACGACAGCGAGATTCCCGCATCAATGAAGGGCTACGTCTACCGTGCAAGACAAATGGGAATAATCACGGGTGCAGTCAACGGGGACGGGGAATATTTCTTCTATCCCAATAAAGATATTACGAGAGCGGAAGCGTCGCTTATAGTTTATAACTTGGTCGAGGGTAAAGTGCCGACTGTAAAACCGATATTTTCCGACAGAGCTGACATTCCCGCATGGGCGCACGATGCGATTTACACGCTTGCCGATATGGGAATACTCTCTGCCACAGACGGCTCTATTGCGCCGAGTGCAAGCCTTACGCGCGCGCAGACCGCGCAGATGCTGTACGCACTTATGAGCGAGATGAAAAAATAAAATATAACACGGCTCTCCCCCTTGAATTTCCTTTCAAAGTATGATATACTACTGAAAGAAATTGCGAAAGGGGGAGAATATTTATGGCTTTTGATGCGGGAATGCTTTCGTGTATGACGCACGAAATACTGTCGCTCTCAAAGGGCGCGCGCATAGAAAAGGTATATCAGCCGGACAGGGACGAGATACACATTCAAATAAGGTCAATCTCGGGTGGAAAGCGCTTGCTTATCAATGCGGGCTCAAACAATCCGAGAATCGGTTTTACCGAAATCGCCAAGGAAAATCCACAGAATCCCCCGATGTTCTGCGTGCTTCTCCGTAAGTATTTGCAGGGTTCAAGGCTTTCGGACATTGAACAGCTCGGATTTGAGCGTGCGGTACTCATCTCATTTGACACGCGCGATGAAATGGGCTTTGACACGAAGTGCTATCTCGTGGCGGAGCTTATGGGAAAATACTCAAATCTCATTTTTCTCGACTCCGAAAAGAGAATAGTATCCGCACTCAAAACCGTCGATTTCACGACGAGCTCGCTCCGTCAGGTGCTTCCGGGAATGCTCTACGAGCTTCCGCCGAAGCAGGACAAAAAAGACCCTCTTTTGTGCACGAAGGAGCAGTTTTTCACTCTTTGGGACTGCGCGTCTGCGGAGCAGAAATGCGACAAATTCATAATTTCAAGCTTCCTCGGAATTTCCTCTGCGGTGGCAAGGGAGATAGCCTACCGCGCATCGGGCGATATCGATACGGCTTTGAGAGATTGCACCTGTGAGCGCCTTTATCTCGCGTTTTCCGAGGTGATTGACACAATAAAGAATAAATGCTTTACCCCCACGGCAGTCTACGACGGCGAGCGGGCAGTGGAGTACGCATTTATAAGGCTGACTCATTACAGAGGGCTTGAAATAAAAGAGTTTGACAGTCCCTCGAAAATGCTCGACCTCTATTTTGAGGGCAGGGACAGAGAGGTACGCGTAAAGCAGAAGGCGACGGATATCCTCAAAATTCTGACGAATTCCGAAACAAGACTTATAAGAAAAATCGACAAGCAAAAAGCCGAGCTTGAGGACTGCAAAGCGGGAGAAGCTTATAAGAAGTACGGCGACCTCATCACCTCAAACATTTACGCTATCGAGCGCGGAATGAAGCAGGTTGAGCTTGTGGATTACGAGGACTATAACGAAGAGGACGGAACCTTCGGCAAGGTGATAATCGAGCTTAACACAAGGCTTTCGCCCTCTGCAAACGCCCAGCGAATGTATAAAAAATACAACAAATGCAAGAGCGCCGAGCGCGAGCTCGCAATTCAGATTGAGAAGGCTCAAAAGGAACTGAATTACATCTATTCCGTTTTCGACGCGCTCTCTCACGCCGAAAATACAAGCGACCTCGTTGAGATACGCGACGAGCTCTACACCTCGGGCTACGCCTCAAAAATGAAGAATTATCGCCCGCAGAAGAGAAAGAGCACCTCGTTTATGAAGTTTAAGACCTCGGACGGATACACTGTGCTCTGCGGAAAGAACAATATTCAGAACGAGAATATCACGTTCAATTTAGCGTCAAAGAGCGACTACTGGTTCCACGTCAAGAACAAAGCAGGTTCGCACGTCGTTATGCTCTGCGGCGGTGAGGAGCCCGACAGTATAAACTTTACGGAGGCGGCGGAGATAGCGGCGTTCTATTCGAGCGTGCACGACGGAGTTGCCGTGCCCGTTGACTACACCCTTGCCAAAAACGTCAAGAAAATGGCGGGCGGCGCGCCCGGTCTTGTAATTTATCACACCAACTGGACCGCCTACGTTACGCCAAGTGCGGAAAAGGTGGCAAAACTCAGAATCGAATAATCAAACGATAAAAAATACCGAAAAAACAACCTCTCCTTGATGACGATGCGACCGAGGAGAGGTTTTTTAATTTATCATTTAACAAAAAGACCGCCTTTTTCATAGATTTATAGGGAAATAAAATCTATGGAGGTCAATATGTCAGAAAAGTATTTTATTGCATCAAACTCGGCTGAGGGCTTTTATCCTTACTACGACGAAGCTTTTGATACGCGGAAATTTTCACGGATATACATTATTAAGGGCGGCTCGGGCATCGGAAAAGCATATTTTATGAACGAATGCGCCAAATGTGCCGAGAAAAACGGCTTTTCGGTGCGCTATATCTACTGCTCGTCAGACGCGGACAGCCTTGACGGTATTATTATAAACGAGCCGAGAATTGCGGTGCTTGACGGCACAGCGCCCCACGTTTACGAGCCGAAGGTGATAGGTGCCGTCGAGCATTTCGTGGAGCTGTCCCAATTTCTCGACTCAAAGAAGCTCGCGGGAATGCGAGAGGTCATTGAAATAATCAGCGCAAAAAAGGCAGAGCATTTTGAGAATGCTTACCGCTATCTCAGAGCCTATCGCGCGCTGAGTGAGAATATGGAAGAAGTTATCCGCCCCTGCGTCAAAAAAGACAAAATACGCGCCTTTGCCGAAAAATACGCCCGCGACATTACGCGCGGAGAGGGCAAAGTTGAGCATTTGCTCTGCCGTGCCATAGGAATGAGGGGAATTTCATCCTACCCGACGTATTACGAAAACGCGCGGATTTATTACGAGATAAACGACTACTACGAGAGCGCTCATTTTCTCACCGAAGCCCTCACAGATGCGTTTGGCGCTAAGGGCGCCGACCTCAGAATTTCGAGCAATCCCATAATGCCCGAAAGGGTTGACGCTCTTGCGTCGGTTGCCGACGGACTCACATTTGAGATAGGAAACGAGTGCAGAGAGGAAAGCAGGGTAGTCAATATGAAGCGCTTTGTGGACGCGGAAAAAATTGCGAGTGCAAGGGAAGAATACAGAGCGATAGCAAGGGCGAGGGACGAAATTCTGCACCTCACTCTGTCGGAGTTTGAAAAGGTCAAAAAGCACCACTTTGATATTGAAAAAATCTACGGCTCCGCTATGGATTTTGAGGCAAAAGAGCGATTTACGGAGAATTTTTGCCGAAATCTGTTCTAAATACTTGCAATTCCGGAAGGAAAATGATAGAATCAAATATGCACATCACCGAAAGGTGATGTGCATAAAGAGAAATCAAAGTGCTTTTACGAGTGCTTCCGTATCCTGAGCTATCATGAGCTCTTCATTAGTGGGAATCATATAAATCTTTACGCGGGAAGCTTCGTCGGACATATCGGTGATACCCGAATATCCTTTCGTTTCGTTGTTGACTTCCTTGTTAATCTTAACGCCGAGGAAATCAAGCCCGTCGAGTGCGTGCTCACGAATGTAGGAGGTGTTCTCACCGATACCTGCCGTGAATACGATAGCGTCAAGACCGCCCATAGCTGCGGTGTAGGAGCCGATGAACTTCTTAATCTGGTAGCAGAGCATGTCCATAGCGAGCTTCGCTCTGTGATTGCCCTCGCGGATAGCGGCTTCAAGGTCGCGGCAGTCGGAGGAAACGCCCGAAATGCCGAGGAATCCGCACTGCTTGTTCATATAGTTGTTAACTTCTGCGGGAGAAAGGTTGAGCTGCTCCATTACGAAAGGAACGAGAGCAGGGTCCATATCGCCGCAACGCGTGCCCATGAGAACGCCTGCAAGAGGTGTAAAGCCCATGGAAGTATCAACGCACTTTCCGTCCTTGACTGCGCTTATGGAAGAGCCGTTTCCAAGGTGACAGGTAATAATTTTAGTGCCCTCTGCATTTCCGCCGAGAATCTTAATCATCTCGCCTGCAACGTAGCGGTGGGACGTGCCGTGTGCACCGTAACGGCGAACGCCGTATTTTTCATAGAGCTCGTAGGGAAGACCGTACATATACGCTTCCTCGGGCATTGTCTGATGGAAAGCAGTGTCAAATACGAGCACCTGAGGAGTGGAGGGAAGAATATCAAGGCAAGCCTGGATTCCCTGAAGGTGAGCGGGAGTGTGAAGAGGAGCGATGGCACGGCACTTTTCGTCAAGTGTCCTGAATACCTCGTCGGTAAGAACTACCGACTGTGAGAAATAGTGACCGCCGTGGACTATTCTATGTCCTACTGCCTCAATCTCACTCATGCTTCTGATACAGCCGTGGTCCTCATGTGTGAGGGCGTCAACGACCGACTGCATGGCAATCGTGTGGTTGGGCATATCGACGTCGGCAGAGAAGGATTTTCCGCTGATGAGCTGCTTGTGTGTGATTTTTCCGTCGATACCGATTCTCTCGCATATACCTTTTGCGATTACTACGCCGTCGGTCGTATTGAAGAGCTGGTATTTGAGCGAGCTTGAACCCGCGTTTACTACGAGAACGTTCATAAAAAATGAAACCTCCAATTAAAAATAAATATTAACACGTTCATTATACACTAAAAAAATTCAAATTTCAATAGATTTTTCAAATAAAAGGAGTTTTAATATGGCTTTTGGCATAATTTGCGAATATAACCCCTTTCATAACGGTCATCTGCACCAGATAAAAACTGTAAAGAGCATCAGCGACGAGCCCGTAATTTGCGTGATGAGCGGAAATTACGTGCAGAGGGGCGAGCCCGCTGTTTTCGGCAAATACGAAAGAGCCGAGATGGCTCTGCGCGCGGGCGCGGACCTCGTGCTTGAGCTTCCCGTGCCTTACTGTATTGCGAGCGCGGAGTTCTTCGCATCGTCCGGCGTTGAAATACTGTACCGCACGGGTGCTGACAAGTTATGCTTCGGATCGGAGAGTGCGGACGCCGAAAAAATCATAAAAACGGCAGAAACAGCCCTTTCGGACGAGGTTGCACAGAAGTTTAAGCAGATTCCGAAGAGCAAGGGGAGCGCACTTTCGTATTTTGACGTACTGAATGAGGCGGGTGCGGACGGCGCTTGCCTTTCAAACGATATTCTGGCAGTTGAGTACACCAAAGCCATAATAAAAAACGGCTATAAAATGAATATCTGTCCCATAAAGCGTGAGGGCAACGGATACGGCGACAGAGAGCTCGTTTTGGGACAGTTTCCGAGCGCGACGGCACTGCGTGCACAGCTTGAAGCGGGAAATATCGACAGCGTCGCACCGTTCGTTCCCGACTTCGTTTTTGATATTATGAAAAGAGAGAGTCCCACGCTCATTGAGCGCGCCTCAAATGCGCTGATTTACTATCTGCGCACCGTCAATGCGGAAAACGCTGACGTAGCGATAAGCGACAGAGGGCTTATTTATAAGATAGTTAACGGGGCGAACAATTCCACAACCTACGCCGAACTTATCGAAAGGCTTAAATCGGGCAGATACACCACGGGCGCCGTAAAGCGCGCGATTTTGTACATTCTGTTTGATATAAAGCACTCCGACCTGCGCGCGCCCGTCGCGTATACGACCTTGCTCGGCGCAAATAAGACGGGTAGGGATTATCTTGCAAAAATCCGCAAGGACGGCAGCATAAGAATAGTAACCAAGCCCGCAGACGCGTCTTGTTTTGAAGATGAGGGAGCAAAGCGTCAATTTGCGCTGAATCAGCGCGCGGACAGCTTTTACACGCTCTGTATGCCGAGTGCTAAAGACAGCGCGTATTTTCTCAAAAAAAGTCCCGTGATAATTGACTGAACTTGCATTTTTTGCGCGCCGACACGATATATTTTTAGTGTCGGAGGTGGATATGAAATACAAAATCAAAAAGATAAAAAGTCGCAGAATGCTCCTATCCCGCGCGATATTCGTCGCGTGCTTGCTCGCCCTTTTTCTTGCGGTGGCGCTCTGCGAAGCCCTAAACTTTGAAGCCCTGCCCGAATGGGTGTACGTGACTCATAAAAAATAATCCCTCGGCAACGCCGAGGGATTATTTTTTACGTCAGTTATAAAATTCAGCAGTAGCATTTCCGGTTCCCGAAATCTCGCGGTAGAACTCGGTTTGAGTAGCAGACACATAGGGGGTGAGCCAGATGAAGCCTATACCGCAGGACAAAACGGACAGGATAACCCAACCGATGAATGAAAGATTGAGCAAGAACAGGTCGAGCTTGTGTCCCTGCATCATAACTTCGGAGCGGCTAAGCGCCTCTCTCGGACTAAGGTCGGGTTCTTCTGCGAGTATGTAGGGGACCATAGCGTATTTATATTGAGCGATAATTCCGGGAATTATGCAGAGGAGCGACCAAAGAAATACGTAGAGAGTGTAGAGAAGGTTAGTGAGAATAAGGTTTTTCCAATTCTTGAAATAGGAAAACAGTGTACCGAGCTTTGCTTCGCCTCTGTCAACGAGGTCGAGATCGAATTTTGCATAACCCGTACTTACGACTGACGAAATGCAGAATGTCAACACGGATACAACGAAACCGATTGCTGCCAGAGAGCCGATTATTGCCAGGAGCCAACCGAGATTCTGCTCAACAAAGAGTTCAAATTGTTCTGCTAACGGTTCAAGGGGCGTGCCCTGAAAATCCGACAGGTCAATATTGAGGTTGACGGATGAGCCGCCGCCCAATGCTCCCACTATGAGGGACGCGATAATTGCAATTCCCCAGTTTCCTTTGAGTGCTTCACGTGCACGAAGCTTTAAGTTTGAAAAGTCCATAATGTTCTCCTTTTAGTTTAGTTTTTATTTTGTTATATACCTAAGATATGCATTGATAAATCCGTCTATGTCGCCGTCCATTACTGCGGAAATATTGCCGTTTTCGTAGCCGGTTCTCGTGTCCTTTGCAAGAGTGTAGGGCATAAATACGTAGGAACGAATCTGTGAGCCCCATTCGATATTTGCCTTGTTGCCCTGAATGTCCTCAACTCTTTCAAGATTTTCGCGGATTTTGATTTCAAGAAGCTTTGATTTGAGCATCTTCATCGCTGTTTCCTTGTTCTGGAGCTGTGAACGCTCGGTCTGACAGCCGACTACAATGCCCGTAGGCTTGTGCAAAATACGGATAGCGGAGTCGGTTTTGTTAATGTGCTGACCGCCAGCACCGCTGGAACGGTGTGCCGTCACTTCGATGTCCTCGGGCCTTATTTCAATGGTGTTGTCGTCCTCAAATTCGGGCATTACCTCAATGGAAGCAAATGAGGTCTGGCGGCGTCCGTTTGCATCAAACGGCGACACACGCACGAGGCGGTGAACTCCGTTTTCACTTTTAAGGTAGCCGTAGGCGTTCTCTCCCTCGACCATAATAGTAGCGCTCTTGATGCCCGCCGCATCGCCGTCGAGCCAGTCGAGAAGCTTTACCGTGTAGTCGTGAGCCTCAGCCCAGCGGGTAATCATTCGGTAGAGCATCTGTGCCCAGTCCTGAGCCTCCGTACCGCCCGCACCCGGGTGGAAGGAAACGATGGCGTTGTTGCGGTCGTATTCACCCGAGAGGAGAATTTCTATTCGCATTCGCTCCTCTTCCTTTTCAATGTGTTCAAGCTCCTCACGCACCTCGTCGGCGTAGCCCTCTTCGTTCTCCTCGATTGCCATATCCGCAAGGGCAATTGCGTCCTCAAGCCTTTGAGCGAGCCCTAAAAACTCGTCGAGCTTTTTTTTGCCCTGCTTGATTGCTTGAAGTATCTTTGAGGAATTGTCCTGATTTGACCAGAAATCAGGGTCGAGCGTCTTTTCTTCCATTTCGTTAACACTCTTTGTCAGCTCGTCGATACGAAGCGAAGCGCGGAGCTCCGCTATGTCCTTTCTCATGCCGATGAGCTTATATTTGTATTCTTCAAGTTCGATTATCATTTTGTACTTTTCCTCCGAAAATCTGTGCTTCACTAAATATCCATTTTAATAATAACATATAATATAATTTTTTGCAAGAATTTTTTATAAATACTTTAATTATTTCCCAAAATGTGATATAATACCGAAAGAATATTATCATCGAAAGGTAAGAAATTTTGAAAAAGGTTTTAGAATGTCTTAAAGGCTATGGCAAGGACTGCGTACTCGGACCTCTGCTCAAATTCACAGAGGCGTTTTTCGAGTTGCTCGTTCCGCTCGTCGTGGCTTCGATAATCGATAACGGAATTGAGATGGGCGATAAGACGCATATCGTGAAATGTGTCGTGCTTCTCGCTGTCTTTGCGGGCGTCGGTTTTATAGTTTCAATTACTGCACAGCGCTTTTCCGCCCGTGCGGCAGTGGGTTGCGCCACCAATATGAGAAGCAAGCTCTTCTCGCATATTCAGTCCCTCTCGTTTGCCGAGATGGACGAGCTTGGCACGTCCACGATGATTACGCGAATGACGAGCGATATCGACCAGATACAGACGGGCGTCAATATGTGCCTTCGTCTGCTTTTGCGCTCGCCGTTTGTAGTGTTCGGTGCAGTTGTCATGGCGTTTTACGTAGATGCACAAAGTGCGGTGATTTTCGCCGTCGTCGTTCCGATACTTTTTGCGGTTGTAGCACTCATTATGGCACTCACGGTACCGCTTTACAAAACGGTGCAGAAAAAGCTCGACAGAGTGCTCTCGCTCGTGCGTGAAAATCTCATCGGCGCGCGCGTTATCCGCGCGTTTAACAATCAGGATAAAGAAAAGAAAAAGTTTGAGGACGCAAACTCCGTTTTTACCGAACTTTCTCTTAAAGTCGGAAAAATATCCGCGTTTTTGAATCCCGCTACCTACGTCCTTATAAATCTTGCGATTATCGCTCTCGTTTACGTAGGCGGGCTCCGTGTTGACAGCGGTGCGCTTGAAAACGGTGAGGTCGTTGCGCTCTATAACTATATGTCGCAAATTCTCGTTGAGCTTATCAAATTCGCCTCTCTCATAGTTACACTGACCAAGAGCATCGCGTCGGCAAATAGAGTACAGGCGGTATTTGATATCAAAAACTCGCAGAAGAACGGCACCCAAACGGAGGGCAAAACCGACACCGCCATTGAATTTAAGAACGTCTCTTTGAGATACAGAGGTTCGGGCGCGGACGCACTTGAAAATATCAGCTTCAATATCGGCAAGGGAGAGGTGCTCGGCATCATCGGCTCTTCGGGCTCGGGAAAATCGAGCGTGGTATCGCTCATACCGAGGTTTTACGACGCAACCGAGGGCGAGGTCTGTGTTTTCGGTGTAAACGTAAACGATTACGACATCTCGGCACTCCGTGATAAAATTGCAGTAGTTATGCAGAAAAACTCCGTTTTCGCAGGAAGTATCCGCGATAATGTTACGTTCGGGAAGAGGAACGCCACAGACGAAGAAGTTGTGCAGGCACTCAAAACCGCACAGCTGTACGATATGATTGAAGAAAAGGGAGAGGGACTTGATTTAGCTGTCTTGCAGGACGGCAAAAACCTCTCGGGCGGACAGAAGCAAAGGTTAAATATTGCCCGCGCGCTCGTTCGCAGGCCCGAGATACTCATTCTCGACGACAGCTCCTCGGCTCTCGACTATGCGACCGACGCACGGCTGCGCTCTGCAATAAGAGCCGACCTTGAAGGAATCACTCTCGTGCTCGTTTCGCAGAGGACTTCTTCCGTAAGATTTGCAGACAAAATTTTGGTACTCGACGAGGGCGAGGCAGTGGGCTTCGGCACTCACGGCGAGTTGCTCGAAAACTGCCCCGTATACCGCGAGATACATCTTTCCCAGTACGGAGAAAGGGGGGCGCAAAATGAAGGATAAAGGTACGCTCAAAAAGGTTCTGGGGCTTTTAAGCTCCAAAAAACACCTCATAGTGCTCTCGCTTTTGCTTGCGCTTGCGGTAGTCGCACTCACACTCTACGTTCCCATTCTCATAGGTAACGCCATCGACCTTATAGTTGAGGCGGGGAACGTCGATTTTAACGGAATCGTATCGATTTTGATAAAAGTAGCCGTTTGCGTAGCTCTCACCGCCGTTTTTCAGTGGCTTATGAGCCTTGTGAACAACTCGCTTGCTTACGGCGCGGTGCAGGATATCAGAAATCGCGCTATGGCAAAAATAGAAAAGCTCCCGCTTTCCTTTATTGATTCGCGCTCTTACGGCGATATCGTCAGCCGTGTTATCGCCGACGCAGACCACTTTTCAAACGGACTTTTACTCGGCTTTTCACAGCTTTTCGTGGGAGTAATAACAATCGTCGGAACGCTCGCGTTCATGCTTGCGATAAATCCTCTTATTGCACTCGTGGTTATACTGATAACTCCGCTATCCCTCTTTGTTGCGCGCTTTATCGCAAACCATACTTACAGTATGTTCCGAGAGCAGTCAAAAACACGCGCAGAGGAGACCGCGCTCATCGACGAGATGATAAACAATCAAAAGACCGTCATGGCTTACGGATACGGCGACAGGAGTCAGGAGAGATTTGACGGGGTCAACTCGCGCCTTGGAAAGTGCTCGCTTAAAGCTATTTTCTATTCCTCGCTCGTAAATCCGAGCACGCGTTTTGTAAACTCGCTCATGTATGCGGGCGTGAGCCTTGCAGGCGCACTTGCGGTAATCTCAACGGGCGGTGTGTTTTCAGTCGGAAGTCTTGTTATTTTTCTGAGCTACGCAAATCAGTACACGAAGCCCTTTAATGAAATTTCGGGCGTTATTGCAGAGCTTCAGAACGCATTCGCATGCGCGTCGAGAATTTTCGCACTCCTTGAAGAAGAAGAGGAAACACCCGACGCAACGGCTGAAAAGAGAATTGACCGCGTCAAGGGCGAAATAAATATCGAAAACGTTGACTTTTCCTACACTCCCGAAAAACCGCTGATAAGAAATTTCAGCATTAAGGCAGAGGCGGGGCAGAGAATTGCCATAGTCGGTCCCACGGGCTGCGGAAAGACGACGCTTATTAATCTCCTGATGCGCTTTTACGACGTGAACGGCGGCTCTATAACGCTTGACGGCGTTGATATCAGAGATATCAGCCACAAGGAGCTCCGCGACAATATCGGAATGGTCTTGCAGGACACGTGGCTTATGAGCGGTACAGTCCGCGAGAATATCGCAATGAGCAAGCCCGATGCCACCGACGGTGAGATAATCAAGGCGGCGAAGCTCTCACACGCGCACAATTTTATTATGCGAATGAAGGACGGCTACGACACGGTGCTTGAAAACAACGGCGGAACGCTCTCGCAGGGACAGAAGCAAAGGCTTTGCATAGCACGCCTTATGCTCTCGCTCCCGCCCGTGCTGATACTTGACGAGGCAACCTCGTCAATAGACACGAGAACGGAACTCAAAATTCAGGAAGCCTTTTCAAATATGATGAAGGGCAGAACGAGCTTTATCGTCGCGCACAGACTCTCAACAATAAAAGAAGCCGACCTCATACTCGTAATGAAGGACGGCAATATCATAGAAACCGGTACCCACGAAAGCCTTATGGCGCAGGGCGGTTTCTACACGGAACTTTATAACAGTCAATTTTCCGAATAAATAAAAGGCTTTCCGTCCGGAAAGCCTTTTTGCTGTTTCTGATTATTCAATTATTTCAAATTTATATCCAACGCCCCAGACGGTTTTGAGAGCCCATTTGTCAGATGCACCCTCGAGCTTTTCGCGCAGACGCTTAATGTGAACGTCAACCGTTCTTGAGTCGCCGAGATAGTCAAAGCCCCAGACCTTGTCAAGAAGCTGGTCGCGTGTGAAAACTCTGTTGCGGTTGTTTGCAAGGAAATAGAGCAATTCGAGTTCCTTGGGCGGAATGTCGATGGGCTTGTCAAAGAGCTTGAGCTCATATTTTTGAAGGCTGATTTCAATGTTTTCAAATTTGATTATTTCATTATCGTTCTTTTGGGCAGTGTGTGAGCTCGTGCGGCGGAGAACCGCTTTTACACGTGCGGAGAGCTCCTTTATCTCAAAGGGCTTTACGACGTAATCGTCGGCACCCAATTCAAGACCGAGCACTCTGTCAAAGGTGTCGCCCTTGGAGCTTACGAAAATGATGGGCTGATTTGATATTGCGCGAATTTCACGGCACACCTGACAGCCGTCCTTTTTGGGCAGCGTTGTTTCAAGCAGAACTATATCGGGGTTATAGAGTTTGAAACTGTCAATGCCGCTGACGCCGTCTGCGACGGTCTTTACCTCATAGCCCTCTTTTTCAAAGTAATTTTTGAGCATCTCACTCGTTGTACTGTCATCGTCGATTATAAGAATTTTTGTGTCCAACATTATGTACCTCCGAAGTTAAGTAATGTATATAAAGGTATAAATTTTCACGTTTACATATAGCAGTGTAATCCGTAAACCTTAAAAAAACTTGAAATTTTATAACTTTTTTTGAATTTTTTGACTAAATTTTGATTTTTGTTGACAAATTTAGACTAAATTTTGAATAAATTTTTAAGTTCACGAAAATTATAGCATAAATGTCATCAAATTGCAAGCACTTTTTGCTTTGCAAAAAATAAAGTTTTCAAAATATTTTATTAAAGACCTTGAAAAAGCCCGCTTTTTGTTATATAATACTTCCGTATGTATTCAGCCAATTAATTATTTATATAGGAGATATTCTATGAAACTTGGTATAGTAGGACTTCCGAATGTCGGAAAGAGCACTCTTTTTAATGCACTTACAAACGCGGGTGCTGAATCCGCAAACTATCCTTTCTGCACAATTGAGCCCAACGTGGGTGTTGTTGCAGTTCCCGACAAGCGTCTTGACGTGCTTGCCGAGATGTATAACCCCGAAAAATACACTCCTGCGGTTATTGAATTCGTTGATATTGCAGGACTCGTTAAGGGTGCGAGCAAGGGCGAGGGACTCGGAAACAAATTCCTTGACAACATTCGTCAGGTCGATGCTATTTTGCACGTTGTCCGTTGCTTTGAGGACGACAACATTATTCACGTTGACGGAAGCATCAACCCCATTCGCGACCTTGAAACGATAAATCTTGAACTCATTTTCTCCGATATGGAGATACTTGAACGCCGTATTGACCGCGTTAAAAAGGCGATGAAGGGCGACAAGGCACTCGGTGCGACTGTTGAGCTTCTTGAAAGAATACACGCAACTCTTGAAGAGGGTAAGTGCGCGAGAACGATGGAGCTTACCGACGAGGAGCTTGAGCTTCTCGGAGATACCCAGCTTCTTACTATGAAGCCCGTTATTTACGTCGCAAACGTAAGCGAGGACGAAGCCGACCACGAGCCCGTGGAAAACGAGCTCTATTGCGAGCTTAAGGCTTTTGCCGAGGCGGAGCATTCCGAGATAATCTCGATATGTGCACAGATTGAGGCAGAGATAAGTGAGCTTGACGCCGAGGAAAAAAAGGTGTTTCTTGAGGATATGGGCATTGAGGAGAGCGGTCTTGACCGTCTTATCAAGGCAAGCTATTCCTTGCTCGGACTTATAAGCTACCTCACGGCAGGTCCCAAGGAAGTCCGCGCGTGGACTATCACCAAGGGAATGAGAGCGCCACAGGCGGCAGGAAAAATTCACAGCGATTTTGAGCGTGGATTTATCAGGGCAGAGGTCGTTGATTTCGACGTTCTGACGAAGCTCGGTTCTATGGCGGCGGTAAAGGACGCAGGACTTCTTCGCTCCGAGGGCAAGGATTACGTCGTTAAGGACGGAGATATCATTCTTTTCAGATTTAATGTTTAATCACGAATAAAAAGCCTGTTGGCATAAGCCAACAGGCAATTATTAAATTGTATTATTATTTTACGGCTCCGCCATTTTTGGAAAGGTCAACTACTACGGGGTCGGGAGATTTCTTAATCTTCGTATCAAAGCTTACAATGTTGGAATCCTTAGCATTTTTGATTTCTTCATAGAAAACTGCTGTGGAAACCATCTCATAGGGGGTTACCCAAAGACTTCCGAGACCGCAGAACGCAAGCGAACCGAGGAAAGCCCAACCGATGAAGCTCATATGGAGCTTGAACAATCTCCATCTGTTGCCTTCCATAAGTCTTTCGCTTTCGTCAAAGCACTGCTGCCAACGGTAGTCGGGGTGGTCCTTTCTTACGTGGAACACCATAGCGTAGGAATACGAAACGTAGATACCGGGGATGATGAAAAGCAATGTCCAAAGTGTGATATGCAAAACGTACATAAAGCCTACGAGGAAGTTATCAAGAAATTCCTTGAATCCGTCGAAGAATTTTCTGATGCTGATGTCGCCGTCGTGCCTTACAAGGTCAAGATGCACGGATACAAGTCCGACTGAAAGAGGACCGATGAAGATGTTGAGCATCATTATCTCAAGAATATCAAGAATTATCGGGATTACGTAGATAAGAATCTTGGAATTTGGTGCATAGGTTTGAATCAATCCCATCAATGCGGGAAGAAGAAGTGCGTTTGACAGTGTGAAGAGCAAACCGCCTGTTACACCGACTATTCCCATCATAAGTAATGTAATCACGATGGATTTGAGCCAGTTTTTACCGAAGATATTTTCATCGAGAAGGTGGCGGGCTTTTGCACGTATTTCTTTATTTGTAATGTTCATAAAAGCGCCTCCGAAACACAAATATAGTACTATACACTAATTGTAATACTTTTTTCGTTAAATGTCAAGGTCAATTTGTATTTTTTAGGTAAATAATACAAAAAAATCGGTCCGCCGAGGTCTCGGCGAACCGCAAAAATGATTTTTTACCAAATAGGTGCGATTACTGTTCGGAATAATAAGCTCCGCCTGCGTAACCGTTTGCTGCTTTGAGCTCCTCGTAGAATACTGCGTTGCAGGAGTACTGGTAGGGAGTAACCCAAAGAGTACCGATGCCGCAGGCAAGGGAGCCGAGTATTACCCAGCCGATAAGGCTTAACTGAAGGCAGAAAAGCTTCCACTTGTTGCCCTGCATCATTTTTTCGCTTTCGCTAAGGCATTCTCTCCAACCGTATTCGGGGTGGTCAGCCTTGATGAAGAAAGCCATTGAATAAGAGTATGTTTTGATGATACCGGGGATAACGAAGAGCAAGGACCAGAGCATTATGTAAAGGTTATACATAATGCCGAGCATCATATTTGAACCGAAATCCTGACAGCCGTCGAACACGCCGCCGATTTCCATATCACGCTCACCTCTGACGAGCTTTGAGAAAGCGCCGTACAAGCCAACGGAAAGAGGACCGACAAGCAGATATATACCTATTCCGCAGCTCATACTGCTGACCAGACCAAGGACAAGAGAAACTATAACACATGCCAAAAGCGACATGAGCCACGTCTTGCCGAAAATATTACCGCTGAGTGCCTTGCGGGCTTTTGCGCGGATTTCCGAATTAGAAATATTCATAATAGTACCTCCGATGGTATATTTGTATTTACATAATACACTTTTTATAACTAAATGTCAAGTAAAATGACGAAAAAACGAATAAAAACAGAAAAAACAGGTAGCTTTGCTACGAAGGGAGTAAAATATGAGAATGAGAAAGAAAAAGCACGGTGCAGAGAGGATTGAAGCGGTGTCGCACCTGCTCATCGTGCCCGACGAAAAATTTGCGGAAAATCCGCAGTCCGCGTTTAGCGAGAGCAGACCGCTGCACCTTGAAATAGGTTGCGGAAAGGGCAATTTTGCCGTTGGAATGAGCGCACAGCACGGCGACGTAAATTTTATTGCGATGGAGAAAATATCCGACGTCGCTTGTTTGGCTCTTGAAAAGGCGGAAAGGGTGAAGGATACGAGGTGCGACAATCTGAGATTTATCATCGGCGACGCGAAAAACCTTACGGAATATTTTCCCGAACATTCGGTAGACTGCATCTATCTCAATTTCAGCGACCCGTGGCCGAAGGCAGGACACGCAAAGCGCCGTCTTACATATAAGAGCTTTCTTGAAATATACAAACGCCTTCTCAAAGAGGGCGGTATGCTCAAATTAAAGACCGACAACGAAGGACTTTTTGATTTCAGTCTTGAATCTTTCCGTGAGTTCGGGCTCGATATCGTCTGGCAGACGCGCGATTTGCACAATTCCGATAAAAACGAGGGAAACGTGATGACGGAATACGAAAAGAATTTCTCCGACGCGGGGAATCCCATCTATTCCGCACACGTCAGATTTTGATATGAAAAACGAAAAAAACACATTTGAGCCCGACGGCGTTCTGATAATTAACAAGCCCGAGGGAATAACCTCGCACGACGTTGTGGGGAAGATAAGAAAGCTTTACGGCACACGCAAAGCAGGACACACGGGAACGCTCGACCCGCTTGCGACGGGGGTGCTCGTCGTACTGCTCGGGCGTGCGGCGAAGGCGGCGGAATACCTCATTGCCGACAGAAAGAGATACGTTGCCACTCTCAAACTCGGACTTACTGCCGATACCCAGGATATTACGGGAAAGATTCTTACGGAGAGCGACAAAATCCCGAGCGAGGCGGAGCTCAGAGCGGTTTGCGCGCGCTTCGTGGGCAAAATCAGGCAGATACCGCCAATGTACAGTGCCTTAAAGGTTGACGGAAAGAAGCTTTACGAGCTCGCAAGGCAGGGCATTGAGGTCGAAAGACAGGCGAGAGATATTGAGATTTTCAGCCTTGACGTCAGTACGACGGACAAAAAAGACGAGTATATTTTGAGCGTCGAATGCTCCTCGGGAACGTATATCAGAACTCTTTGCGCCGATATTGGAGATAGCGCCGGTTGCGGCGGTGTTATGTCATCGCTTCACAGAACGGCGGCGGGCGGATTTGATATTGAAAACTCGCATACGCTTGAAGAGATTGAAACGCTTGATATGAGCGAGCGATTAGCACTCCTTGCACCTACGGAAAGCCTTTTCTGCGATTTGCCAAAGGTTTGCCTGCCCGCGTTTTACGAAAAGCTCTGCCGAAGCGGTCAGCAGATATATCAAGCGAAGATAAAAACGGCGTTTGGCGTAGGTGAAAAAGTCAGAATTTGCTCGCAGGACGGTGAATTTTTCGCCCTCGGCGAAGTACGCGAATATCCTGACGGAACAGCCGTCAAGGCGGTTAAGACGTTTAATCTTGAATAAAGTAAAACGGTGCAGTTCACAATGAACTGCGCCGTTTTACTGCTTTTTTACCCTGAATACCATTCGGGCGAGGACTTTTCCGTTGAAGGGAATGAGAGGATAGAGATAGGAGTGCTTACCGTTGAGCGTTTTGTTGGAAACGAGCAGAACGGCGATGAGCACGATACCGACGAGAAATCCCCAGAAGTTGAAAAACCAAGTCAGCGTCAGCAAAATAAGACGCAGAAATTTGAAGGCGTAGCCGAGCTCGTAATTTCTCTGCGAGGAGTTTGCTATTGCGACGAATGCACCGTAGAGAATGACCTCGGGAATGAGCCAACCTATCTGTATCGAAAAATCGCCGAGGATAAGACCGCCGATGACGGAGAGGGAATTTGAGAGCATACCCGGCGTATTCATAGATGCAAGACGCAGTCCGTCGATGATAAATTCCGCCAAAAACAGTTGGACGAGAATGGGCAACTCGCCCGTTTCGTCGGGAATGACGAAGGCGAGCCACCGCGGGACGGCTTCTTCGTTGTGTATTGCTATTAGCCACAGGGGCATCAGAAACAGCGTCATAAAGAATATGACGAAGCGCAAAAGCCGCAGATAAGTGCCCGTCAGGGGCGGGAAATAATAGTCGTTCGTGTCCTGCATAAAGTCGAAAAGCCCTGCGGGGAGCACTATGACCTCGGGTGAGTTGTCAACGATGATGAGCACATTTCCTTCCATCAGCTGAGCCGCCGCGGAGTCGGGACGCTCCGTTGTGCGCACCTTCGGGAAGGGATTATACCACCTGCTCTGTATTAAACATTCGATAAGAGATTGCGTGCCGACGGTCAGTGCCTCCGTTTTTATTTCGGAAATCTTCTTTTTGAGGGAATTTACATAGTCCATATCCGCCTTGTCCTCAATATAGCAAACGACGACGTCGGTAGATGAGCGCGTGCCGACGCTCATATAGGACATTTTGAGCTTTGGGTCGCGTATTCGGCGGCGAATGAGGGCGGTGTTGAAAATCAGCGTTTCCACAAATCCGTCCCGCGCGCCCTTTATTACGCGGTCATTTTCGGGCTCTGCCGTTTCGCGTGCAGGATAGGTTCTCGCGTCGATAACGATACACCGTTCAAGGAATGTCGAGCCGAGCATTACGACAGCACCCGATAGCATCTGCACTACCGCTTTGTCGATATCGTTTATCACGTCTGCCTCAACGTAGGGAACGTTCTTGTACAAAAAGTCGAGGGCTCTGTTCTCCGACGGCTCGCCCAAGCCTTGAAGACCTAAAAACTGTATTATCAGCTTTTGCATAACGGAGTCCTTGACAAAGCCGTCAATGTAGTAGAGCGTCAGCTCGTCCTCTCCTATGCGAACGGTCTTTTTGAGTACGTCAAAATTGTCCTTGACCGCAAAAATGGCGTCAAGCGTTGCAACATTGTCCTCGTAATTACTTGAAAATTTGTTCATTTTACGCCTCTTAGATAGATTTTTATATATTATCGACGCAAATGCGGGCAAAAATTCACCGCAACCCATTTCGCCGCCTGCTTTTTGATAACGAAAACAAAACCGCCGAAACGTTTCGCTTCGGCGGTCTGCTGCTTATTAAGCTTTATTTTTCATTTCTCTTTGACGGCGCAGCTCTCTGTCGCGGTCGCGGTAGAATTTGGAGCGTTTTTTCTTGATATACTGCGAGCGGATTGCAAACGTGAGCACGCCTGCAACTATCGCAAAGCTCGTTATATGAACCCAAAGCTCCGTTGAGTTTTCGGTCTTTAAGGACTCCCAAAGGGAATCGACGTGAGTCTGAATGTTTATACCGTTCGCATCGTCCTTGAAATAGTCCTCGTAGGCGGGATTGAACGAATAATTCTCGTTTGCCTCATCCTTCGTTTTGCCGTAGAGAATATCCCATGCGGAAAGACTGTCGGTGTCGTAGTTATACGCAAGCATCTCTTGATAATATTCGCTCTCGGTAACTGCCTTGTTGGGTGATGCGTAGCCGATATAGAGTGCATTCGCCGTCGCCGCTTCAAGGGATATCATATAGTTGATATACTCGTGCGCGACATCGGGACTTCTCGACGTTTTGGGAATACACATAGCGTCGACGAAGTAGTTCGTGCCCTCGGCGGGATAGTAGAACATAAGGTCCTCATTATCTGCCGCCATCGTAAGAAAGTCTCCTGCAAAGTAAGGAGCGACGTAAGCCGACGCGCTCTTCATTTTATTGAATATCTCATCGTTTACGTAGCCTTGAAGCAGGGGCTTTTGCTCCTTTAAGAGCTCGAGTGCCGCTTCCCAGTCGGCATAGCTTCGGGAGTTGACGTCGAGATTCTGCCAATACATAGCCGTTCCGAAAGCGTCGCGGGGGTTGTTGAACTGAAGAATCTTACCCTTGTACTTTTCGTTCCAGAGCAGTGCCCAGCTCTCGTCCGCTACGTCCTCTTCATCGACAAACTCGGCGTTATAGATAATTCCGAGCATACCGTAGGTGTATGGAACGGAATATTTGTCCTCGGGGTCGTAGTACATTCCCTTGAAATCATCGCTGATATTGCCGTAATTTGTGAGCTTTGATAAATCTATCTCCAAAAGCAAATCGTTTGAAATCATTTTTTCAATCATGTAGTCCGAGGGTATAACGATATCGTACGCGACGGCACTGTTCGTCAGCTTTGCGTACATATCCTCGTTCGTCGCGTAGGTGGAGTAGTTGACCTTGATATAGAAACCGTACTCGTCCGCGAGATTTTCGTTGAAGTAATCTTCAAAGCCCGCGTTTACGTCGAAAAGTCCGCATTCCTCGTCGTCCTCGTCGGAGATATATTCGCCCCAGTTGTAGACGTTGAGGCTCTTCGTCGGATAATTTCCGCGCGTGGGAGTATCGCCGTCCTCGTCTTCACCGCAGGCGGTGAGAGGAAGAAGCAGTGCCAGAATTATGAGTATAAGGGGGATAAATCTTAATTTTTTCATGCTTTGCTCGCCCCCTTTTTCTTTCTGTGCTTGCGCGTTTTCTTAAAGCTCTTTACGTTAGAGATTATAAGAAGCGTAAATACCGTGATTATGATTATCGTCGAGAGCGCGTACATATCGGGCTTTACGGTCTTTTTCGTCATTGAGTAAATGAGCAGGGGAAGCGTCTGGAAGTTTGACGGGCTTACGAAATACGAGATAACGAAGTCGTCAAGCGAGAGGGTAAACGCCATAACCGCGCCCGAGATAACGCCGGGCATAATGTTTGGAAGCTTTACCTTAAAGAACGCCTGCACGGGAGTACAGCCGAGGTCGAGCGCCGCTTCGGAGAGCGACTCGCCGAATTCGTTGATTCTCGGCAAAACGGAGAGAATTACGTAGGGAAGGCAGAAGGTCGTGTGCGCTATGAGCATCGCGGCAAAGCCGATGCTGTCGTAATCTGCGATACTGAAAATGCCGACGACCGATGCAAAGAAGAGCATGAACGAAACGCCCGTTACGATATCGGGGTTCATCATGGGAATATTGGTAACAGACGTTACGATGCTCTTAAACCATTTTGTTCTCATTCGGTAGATGCCCTCAGCCGCCGCAGTTCCTATAACCGTGGAAAGGAGCGACGAGCAGATTGCCAGAATGAGTGTGTTGCGAAGCGCGACAAACGCACTTTCATCGGAAAACAGCTTTATATACCATTCAAAGCTGAAGCCCGTGAGGTTTGCGGTGCTCTCACTCGAGTTGAAAGAGAAGAGCATAAGCGTGAGAATGGGGATATAAAGTATTGCAAAAATGATGCAAAGGTATATTCTTGATGCGTATTTTTTCACGGAATGATACCTCCTTCACCCTCCTCGGAGAAATAGTTCATAAGTCCGAGAGAAATTAAAATGAGTATCATCATAACCAGCGAGATAGCCGCGCCGGTGTTGTACGCACCCGTTACGAACTGACGTTCGATGGTATCACCGATAAGCTCAAACGTACCTCCGCCGAGCTTCTGGGAGATATAGAAGGTGCTGATTGAGGGAACGAATACCATAGTTACTCCCGAAATAATGCCCGAAAGCGAGAGAGGGAGAATTACTTTGGTAAGCGTTCTTCCGGTGTTACAGCCGAGGTCGGCGGCAACTTCCCACATATTCTTGTCTATTTTGGATACGCAGGTGTAAATGGGCAGTACCATATAGGGCAAGAAATCGTAGACCATACCGAAGATGACCGCGCCCTTCGTTCCGACTATGTGGAACGAGGTGCCGAGCAGAGTGTTGATAAATCCGCCGTCGTCAAGAATTGCCATTATCGAGTAAGTTCTTATAAGAAGGTTTGTCCACATGGGGAGCATCAGAAGCATTATGTAAATCTTCTGTGCCTTTGGACTGCTCCTTGCGATAATGTACGCAAGGGGATAGCCAATAATAAGGCAGATAAACGTTGCTATAACGGAAAGCTCTATTGACAACCCGAAGATTGAAACGTAATCGCCAAGCGACTCCACGTTTTCAAGGGTGAATGCGCCCTCGGGGTCCGTGAATGCGTAGAAAATTACGATTATCAGGGGAAGAACTATAAAAAGGATAGCCCAGAAAATGTGGGGGGCTGCCGCGATAGAGCTCATAAATGACTTTTTCTTTTTCATTATTTATGATATCCTTTTTTTTTGAGATTTTTACAGATTTGGAATTAAAATTCCTCGGCGCTCTCAACGTCGGAGAGCTGGTCAAGCTCGTCGGAGAACGACGAATAGTCGCCGAACATACCCGAATATTTGGACTTTTTCATAATGTGAATTGCGTCGGGTTCAATGTAAAGACCGATGAACTGCTCGGGAGCGACGTAGTCCGTGGACTGAATCATCCACTTAAAACCCTTGATATCGACGATTATCTCGTAGTGAACGCCCTTAAAGGTTACTGCGGAAACCTGACCTGTGAGCATACCGCGTTCGGGTTCAACTACGTCAACGTCCTCGGGGCGTATTACGACGTCAACCTGCTCGCCCTCGGCAAAGCCCTTGTCAAGACATTTGAAGGTGTGTCCTGCAAAGCGTGCGTTGTAGTCGGAGAGCATTACGCCGTCGATGATATTACTCTCGCCGATGAAGTCCGCAACGAAGGCGTTCTTCGGCTCGTTGTAAATATCTGCGGGTGTTCCTATCTGCTGAATCTCGCCGTCAGCCATTACCACGATGGTGTCGGACATAGAGAGCGCTTCCTCCTGGTCGTGGGTAACGTAGATAAACGTGATTCCTATTCTTTGCTGAATGTTTTTAAGCTCGACCTGCATATCCTTGCGGAGCTTTAAGTCAAGCGCACCGAGAGGCTCGTCAAGAAGGAGAACTCTGGGATGCGAAATAAGCGCACGCGCAATGGCAACTCTCTGTTGCTGACCGCCCGAGAGTGTGCTTACGCTTTTATTTTCAAATCCCGAAAGTGCTACCATTTTGAGCATTTCGGTTACTCTCTCGCGTATCTCGTTTTCATCGACCTTTTTAAGGCGGAGAGGGAACGCGATATTCTCATAAACGTTGAGGTGGGGGAAGAGTGCGTATTTCTGAAATACGGTATTTATATGCCGTTTATTCGGCGGAAGGTCGTTGATTTCCTTTCCCTCGAAGAGAACCTGTCCTTCGTCGGGAGTTTCAAATCCTCCGATTATACGGAGGGTAGTCGTCTTACCGCAGCCGGAGGGACCGAGAAGAGTTACAAATTCCTTATCTCTTATATAGAGATTAATGTCGTTGAGGACCGTTTCTCCGTCGAACTGCTTGCAGATGTGTTTAAGGTCAATAACCTTAGTGTCCGAATAAGTTGATTTTGTTGTCTGGGGGGCTGAATTTTCTTTCATTCCGCATAATACTCCTTGTTGTAAAAAATATTTTGGGGAATGGCGAATGGGCATAAAAAATAGCTTTTTTGCTCACTCTTATCCATTGCTGGACATATTGTAGCAGATATGAATATAAAATGCAATAGTTTTCATAAAAAAAGTTGAAAAAAACGGCAAAAATCTCAAAAAACTCAAATTATTCGTTAGAAACTTGCAAAAAGTCGTGAAAAGCTCGTTTTTTCTCGCGTATTCTCTTAAATTCTCTCTAAATCTCCGTTTTTATCGCCGAGAATGAAGCACTTTACAAAGAAAATAACGCAAAAAACGAACATGGGCAATCCTTGCGATATTCTGAGCATCATGTAAACCGAAAAGAGCCAGAGGCTGAGCAGAGTCAAAAAATTGAGCGCGCGCATAATTTTTGAGGCACTTGAAAATGAAAATACGGAGAAAACGAAGGAGGAGAGCATTCGCCCGCCGTCGAGGGAGTGCAGGGGGAGCAAATTGAAGATGAGCAGGCAGGCGCAAATAAGGGCAAAGGGCAGAAGAAAATTTTGCGAGAGTGGCGAAGCTTCGTTTTTGAGCGCCCACGGCATAGCGAGGGCAAAGCCGAGAAAGCTGAAAAGCGGTCCGCCGAGGGCAAAGAGAAATTCTTCTCCGTAGGACAGCCCGCTCTCGGTTTCAATCCGCGCGCCGAGCAGGGAAAGGCTCATAGCTTTAATTTTCAGTTTGAGTATAAAAGCGAATATGAGGTGTCCCGCTTCATGCAGAATTATCGCGCACAAAAGTTCAAACAAATGCGGAGTTGATGAAAGAAAAAGAAGTGCGATATAGAAAAATGAAACGGGTGCGAGCTTTATTCTCGGCATGGCATTGTCCTCCTTTTTGTGTTTGACATAATATTTTATGAGAGAAAAAACAAAAAAAGACGGTGCGGGACCGTCCTGCTGTTCAAAGTGAAAACTAAAAAAGCACCCTATTGGGTGCTTTTTTATGGTGGGCCATTTAGGACTCGAACCTAAGACCGACCGGTTATGAGCCGGTAGCTCTAACCAACTGAGCTAATGGCCCGCTTACGCGACTTAATTATTATATTACTTTTCTTTCTAAAAGTCAATAGCTTTTTGAAATATTTTCTTGATAAATTTGCGATATTATAAGATAAATTTATTTCTTACTATTGACAAAATGGAAAGTCTGTGATATAATCAACAGGAATTTAATACATGGAGGCATAGCTCAGTTGGTTAGAGTACTTGCTTGACATGCAAGGAGTCGCAGATTCGAGTTCTGCTGTCTCCACCACACAAAAGCACGCTTGCCGTGCTTTTCTTTTTTTCAAATTATCGGCAAAATATTTTTCTGCGTTTTTGAAAAAATAATTCAGGGGAATATATTATTATGAAGAAAACTGTTATAAAAACGGCGGTTTTGCTGATTTGCGTCATCGTTTTTACGGCGTGCGACGCGGCCGAGGTGGCTGTTGGAGGAGATATGAGCAAAGTAATGATGACTGCGGAAATCAAATCGGTAAGCGACCGTATCGAGGTTGAGGTAATCGACGGCGAATATGAAGTATCGGGTATTTTTTGGGTAATCGTTGCCGATTTTACGGACGTTTACGGTGCTGATGGCTCGGAAATATCGCCCTCGGACCTCAAAGCAGGCGATAAAATACGGATTAACTACAACGGTCAGGTGATGATGAGCTACCCGCCGCAGATAGTTGCGCACCAAATCAAAGTGATAAAATAAAAAATGCAGGGCAATTTGCCCTGCATTTTTTCTATTCAATCGTCTTTTTTGATTATCTCGTCAACGTATTCCTCATAGTATTCCTTGTAATACTTATCAACGGCTTTGAGCTTTTTGCGGAGCCTCTTTTTGCGTTTGAGGACGTCAAGAAGCTCGGGGAGATACCACCAGCCGAGATAGAAAAGAATTACGGGAACCGCGAGATACATATACCAATACTGATAGGGAATAACCAACCAGAAAAGGTTGAGGACGGGATTAGAGGGAGTTATCGAGAACATATAGTTTACGACGATAGCGTTTCCCTCTGCGTCAAGGATTCCCGCGGAGTTGATTGCCACGTTGATGACGTGTATGATTGTGTAGCAAACGAAGGTAATAATAAGTGTGGATTTAATCGTCTTATAATCTTTTTCTACAAGCTTCAATGCAAAGAGGAGAATCGGGATTCCCGCTTCAAGCACGTGGGGGAAGTAGTAGAAGCAGAAGGTGGGAGTCATAAGCTTAACTTCTGCCATAGCGTTGTTGAGAATGAGTGCTATGTACGCACCGAGCGACCAGAGAAGAAGCAAATTACAGCACCACTTCTTTCTGAAAAGAACCGCTACGGGCAAGAGCATCGCATTGAGCGAGCAGAGATGGAGCGGGAGATATTCCAAGGGTCTGCCCCAGCTTACGAGGTTGAAAATAATTGCCGCGATGCCTGCAAATGAGAGCACGAAGAGCACTCCAATCTGCGTTTTGCGGGGTTTGTTTTTCAGTATAAAGTACAGTCCCAAGTTGATAGCGACTGCCAAAACAAGGGTAACTATATGAGTTTTGGAGAAAAATCCCCATTGCCAATTAGTTACCGTATTTATAAAGGTGTCCCAGTTCATAGCCAAGCCTCCGATAAATTAAAACAAGTAAAGGTTGTTTCTTTAGATACGTAAACATGATATCACAAAAAAAGTGATTTGTCAATATTGATGAGTATTTTATATAAAATAATAAGAAATGGGCAATAAAGAGAGAAAAATTGTGCAAAATTGCTTATTGGAACGAGCGAGTGCTAAAATTTTTTCGGTTTTAGCAAAAATTTTTGAAAAAACACTTGACAAAAGGGTAAAATAGTGATAGATTATTATCGTGATTTGGCACTCCACCCAAAAGAGTGCTAAAAATAACGAAAGCGAGGAAGAAAAATGAGCGGAGTTGGCAAAGAGCTCAGTGAACGAAAAAAATTAATACTCAAAGCCGTTGTTGAAGCACACATCGCTCAGGGCGAGCCTGTCGGCTCGAAATTCCTCGTGCAGAATCAGCTTCTATCCTGCTCGTCCGCAACGATAAGGAACGAGATGGCGGAGCTTGAGGAAATGGGCTTTCTCGAACAGCCTCACACCTCGGCGGGAAGAGTGCCGAGCGAGCTCGGTTACAGATTCTACGTCGATTCCTTGCTTCAGCATTATGCGATGACTAATAAGGAGATAGAGGAAATCAACAGCTTGCTTAAAATCAAGATGGGCGAGCTTGACAAAATCCTCGAGGTAGCATCAAAGGTTGCGTCTAACATAACCAATTACACGGGTATAGCGATAAAGCCGAAGCAATCCTCGGTAAAGATACTGAAATACGAGATAGTCGCAATAAACGAGAGGGAATTTGCAATAGTAATGATTCTCTCGACGGGAGCTATCAAGACCAAAAAGGTAAAGCTTTCCTTTGAGGTGGACGAAGAATCGCTTTCAAGGCTTGCGTCAGCCCTCAATATGTTTATTACGGGACTTTGCGCCGACGAGATAACGCTCACCTCGGTTATGAACCTCGAGAGAGCGATGGGCGATAACGCAATTCTCGTAAATACTACCGTCAAGGCGATTTACGAAACGATGAGCGAAATAGACGGCGGTGAGCTCCATTACAGCGGTCTTAACCATCTTTTGCAGTATCCCGAATATTCCGACGTGAATAAATTCGGTGAGATTATTAATACATTTGAAGAGAAGGAACAGCTTCTTGACATAATCTCGGGCAGTGAGGACGACGTAAACGTTCTTATCGGTTCCGAGAACAGCGTTAAGGTAATGAATGATTCCGCTATCGTGTTCAAGAGAATAAAGAAGGACGGCAGAACGGTAGGCGCTATCGGTATCGTCGGTCCCCGCAGAATGGACTATGCGAGAGTTCTCGCAACTCTGAACGAGTTAAGCGAGAATATCAGAAATCTCATTGAAGATAAAAGATTATTAGGAGAAAGAGAAGGAGACGGAAATGCAGGAAGAAAATAAGACGGCAGCCGAGGAGACGGCTACGGAAAATGACAACACAGCCGAGAATAAAAACGATGTTGAAGAAAATACGGAAAACACGAAAAAAGAAAAGAAAAAATCCAAAAAGAATGACGCCGAGGTAGCGGAGCTCAAAAGTGCACTTGAAGCCAAGGACGCGGAGATTGCTTCACTTAACGACAAGTATTTAAGACTCTACGCCGAATACGACAATTTCAGACGCAGGAGCGCAAAGGAGAGAGAAGCAACGTATTCCGACGCTAAGGCGGACGTCGTTAAGAATATTCTTCCCATTCTCGACAATATGGAGCGCGCGACGGCGTTCAGCGACGCTGACAAGATACTTGAGGGAATGAACCTCATCTTAAAGAGCTTCGGGGAAGCGTTTTCAAAGATGGAAATCAAGGAAATCGAAGCGCTCGGAGCTACCTTTGACCCCAATCTTCACTACGCAGTCCTTCATGTTGAGGACGAGGCGTACGGTGAAAACGAAGTCGTCGAGGTGCTTGCCAAAGGTTATGTCTGCGGAGATAAAGTCATAAGATATGCGATGGTAAAGGTCGCAAATTAAATTAATTCAGTCAGCAATTTATTTTTATAAACCTATAAAGGTTAAGGAGGAAAATTATTATGGGAAAAATCATTGGTATTGACTTAGGTACAACAAACTCTTGTGTGGCAGTATTTGAAGGTGGCGAGCCCACAGTTATCCCCAATCCCGAGGGAGCAAGAACAACACCTTCCGTTGTAGCATTTACAAAAACAGGCGAGAGAATAATCGGTCAGGTTGCAAAGCGTCAGGCTATCACCAACCCCGACAAAACAGTTATAAGCATCAAGCGTCATATGGGCTCCGATTATAAGGTAGACATTGACGGCAAGAAGTTCACTCCTCAGGAGATTTCCGCGATGATTCTTCAGAAGCTCAAAGCAGATGCGGAAGCATACCTCGGCACTCCCGTAACGGAGGCGGTTATCACGGTTCCCGCATACTTCTCCGACGCACAGCGTCAGGCTACGAAGGACGCAGGTAAGATTGCCGGTCTTGACGTTAAGAGAATCATCAACGAACCCACGGCTGCAGCCCTTGCATACGGTATCGACAAGGAACACGAGCAGAAGATTATGGTATTCGACCTCGGCGGCGGTACGTTCGACGTATCTTTGCTTGAAATCTCCGACGGCGTATTTGAAGTTCTTGCCACAAACGGCGATACAATGCTCGGCGGCGACGACTTCGACCAGAGAATCATCGACTGGATGGTTAATAAGTTCAAGGCTGAAAACGGCGTTGACCTCAGAAACGACAAGATGGTTATGCAAAGACTTAAAGAAGCCGCAGAAAAGGCTAAGATTGAGCTTTCGGGTATGACCAGCACAAATATCAACTTGCCCTTCATCACCGCAACCGCGGCAGGTCCTCTTCACTTTGAAGCTACTCTTACAAGAGCCGAGTTCGACAGAATTACGTCTGACCTCGTTGAGAGAGCTATGATTCCCACGAAGAAGGCACTTGCAGACGCAGGTCTGAGCGTAAGTCAGCTTGACAAGGTTATCCTTGTAGGCGGTTCTACAAGAATTCCCGCAGTTCAGGCCGCAGTTAAGAACCTCACAGGCAAAGAGCCCTTCAAGGGCATCAACCCCGACGAATGTGTAGCGGTAGGCGCTGCTATTCAGGGCGGAGTCCTTTCGGGCGACGACAACGTAAGCGTTCTTTTGCTTGACGTTACACCCCTTTCTCTCGGTATTGAAACTCTCGGCGGTGTATTCAACAAAATCATCGACAGAAATACTACAATCCCCGTAAAGAAGAGCCAGATTTACTCCACTGCTGCCGACGGTCAGACTTCCGTTGAAATTCACATTCTTCAGGGCGAACGCGAGATGGCGGCAGGCAACACAACGCTCGGTCGCTTCCACCTTGACGGTATTCCCGCGGCTCCCAGAGGAGTTCCTCAAATTGAGGTAACATTCGATATCGACGCAAACGGTATCGTTAACGTAAGTGCTTGCGACAAGGGCACGGGCAAGGAACAGCACATCACCATCACTTCTTCAACGAATATGTCCAAAGAGGATATCGACAGAGCAGTTCGCGATGCCGAGAGATTTGCCGAAGAGGACAGAAAGCAGAAGGAAGCAGTTGACGTAAAGAATCATGCTGACACACTCATTTTCCAGAGCGAAAAGACTATTGCCGAAATCGGCGATAAGCTCCCCGAAAGCGACCTCGCAGACGTAAAGGCAGCTGTTGAAGTTCTTAAAGAAACGGTTAAGACAAACGACACAGAGGCTATCAAGAGAGATACGGAGGCTCTTGAAAAGGCATTCTATGCAGTAAGCGAGAAGCTTTATAACCAGCAGGCAGGTGCACAGGGCGGTGCCGGCTTTGACGCAGGCAACGCGGGCGGAGCCGACAACGGCACTTACTACGACGCAGGATTTGAGGATAAGACAAATCAGTAATTATCAATAAACAAGGCAGGGAAAGGGTGTAAAACGCCCTTTCCCAAGTCCGTTTGAGTGAAAGAGAAGATTATGGCAGAAAAAAGAGATTATTATGAGGTCTTAGGCGTGGCCAAGGGTGCTGACGAGGCAACTATAAAGAAGGCTTACAGGACACTTGCAAAGAAATATCACCCCGACTTAAATCCCGGAGATAAGGAGGCTGAGCAGAAGTTCAAGGAAGTGAACGAGGCTTACAGCGTGCTCTCCGACCCCGAGAAGAAGGCTAAATACGACCAGTTCGGTCACGCGGCATTCGACCAAAGCGCAGGAGGATACGGCGGATATACCGATTTTGGCGATTTCGGTGATATCGGCGATATTTTCAGCAGCTTTTTCGGTGGCGGATTCGGTGGCGGCTTTGGCGGTGGCGGCTCATCGAGCCGTAAAAACGCTCCGCAGAGAGGTGAGGATATCGGTATCCGTGTAACGCTCACCTTTGAAGAAGCTGTGTTCGGTTGCAAGAAAGATATATCCTACAACAGAATACAGAAATGCGATGACTGCGGCGGAACAGGCGCTCAAAAGGGAACGAGCGCGGAAACCTGCTCCACTTGCCGAGGCACGGGACAGAAACGCGTTATGCAGAGAATGGGCGGTATGCAGTTCCAGACCACCGTAACCTGCGACAGCTGCCGCGGAACGGGTAAGATAATCAAAAATCCTTGCTCCAACTGCCGCGGAACGGGCTACGTGAGAGTTACAAAGACGCTCTCCGTTGACATTCCCGCGGGAATTAACGACGGCGAGAGAATTGCTCTTCGTTCCCAGGGCTCGGACGGCAGAAACGGCGGACCTGCCGGCGACCTCATCATCTCCGTAAGCATCAAGCCCCACAAGATATTCAGACGCGACGGATACAACGTTTACTGCGACGTTCCGATTACGGTAGCCGAGGCGGTGCTCGGTGCGGAAATAGATATTCCTACGCTTGAAGGCGGTCAGAAATATACCGTTCCCGAGGGAACTCAGCCCGGTACGCAGTTTACTCTCAAAGGCAAGGGTGTACAGTACCCCAACTATCCGAACAGACGCGGTGATCTTATATTCACTGCCGTGGTTGAGATACCCAAGGGACTCACGCAGAAGCAGAAAGACCACATGAGAAGCTTTGCCGAGGCCTGCGGTGAGAACAATTACAAGAAGAGAGCGAGCTTTTTCAAAAATATATTCGACAAAAAATAAGAGGAGAGAATTATGACAGACCCCGATTACATCTGCGGAGAGATGTCCGAGATAAAGGACTGGACGCAGATAAAGGTTACGGTTAAGCTGGAGGAGCTTGACACTGCTATGGCGGTTATGAGCGTGCTTGACACAAACCTTATGGTAGAGGACTATTCCGATATCGACCTCAAAACCTGCTACGGCGACCTTATTGACGAGAGCATACTGAACGCCGACAAAACCGTGGCGTCGGTTTCGCTTTTTCTGCCCGCGGACCAAAATTACAATATGGCGCTCTCCTTTATCCGCGAAAGACTTGCTTCCGAGGGCATCGAGCCCAAGGTCGAGATAGTCGGCGTCAATGAAGAGGACTGGGCAAACTCCTGGAAAAAGTATTATACCACGCTCCATATCGGAAAGAGAACGGTTATCGTTCCGATGTGGGAAGAATACGAGGCAAAGGACGGCGAGATAGTCGTCAAAATGGACCCGGGTATGGCGTTTGGCACGGGCTCTCACGAAACGACGAGGCTCGTTATAGAGCTCCTTGAAAAATATACGAAGCAGGGGTGCAGAATGCTTGACGTGGGCTGCGGAAGCGGAATTTTGGCTATCTGCGCGTCAAAGCTCGGCGCGGGCGAGTGCAAGGCTTACGACATTGACCCCGTTGCCGTTAAGGTCGCAAACGAAAATATCGTTCAGAGCGGTCAGACGAATATCACCTGCGAGGTTTCCGACCTTTTGCGTCAGGTTGACCTCGACGGTGGAAAATACGACCTCATCTGTGCAAATATCGTGGCGGATATTATAATACGCATGACTCCCGATATCGGAAGATTTATGAAGGACGACTGTGTGCTTCTTTGCTCGGGAATTATCCGCGAGAGAGCCGATGACGTTATCTCAAAGCTCGGCGAATACGACCTTAAAGTCGTCGAGAGAACAGACGATAACGGCTGGTGTGCGCTTGCAGTTATGAAAAATAAATAAAAATCCGGCAAAAATATAAAAATATAACTTGAAAACGCAAATTACTGCAAGGAATGACATTCCTTGCAGTAATTTTTTGTAATTTTTTATCTATTTTAATAATAAAAAATCGAGAAAGGTGTTTACAAATTGAAATATTTGTGTTATAATACAAAATGATAAAAAGAAAGTGGAGAAGTGTAGCCATTTATAATAAAAAAATTTAGGCTGATTTCTGTCCGTGCCGTGATTATCATTATTTCGGGCTTATTCTGCGCATATAATGTACTGAGTACGCACTGCTGATAACGGCACAGAGCGCTGTTTCGCTTTTGCATGGGCTTTATTCAAAGGCGAAAATTCTATTTCTTGATTATTAGTTATTATATTTCACGGAGGAAGAAAAAATGAAAAGATTTTTCTCAACATTGCTTGTTGCTTCTCTCGTAATCGGAGCGATGCTTCTTGTATCGTGTGTAAATGACGACCCCGAGATGCCTCATCAGCACGATTTTACGGTAACCGTCGTCGAGCCCACCTGCATTAAGGGAGGATATACTGAATATCAGTGCGATTGCGGATACGTAATGCGCGATACGTTTACAAATCCCTCAGACGAAGGACATGATTTCGTATACAGCGGAGAGAAGGTAGAGCCTACCTGCGAATCCGAAGGCTACGATATCTACGTTTGCTCAATCTGCGGCGAAGAGACTCACAAAAACAGTATTAAAGGAAAACACACCTGGGGCGAATGGGTAGTAGTTCAAGAGCCTGACTGCACAGGCGATATGGGCATTCAGGGCCGCGAGTGCGAGGTCTGCGGTGCTTATGAAGAAGATTACATTCCTTCCGGTCACCGTTACGGCGAGCCCGAGGTGATTGAAGCTACCTGCACCGAGCCTGAGATGATTAAATATACCTGTACGATTTGCGGTGATGAAAAGCTTGAAAAGAGCAACGTTAAGGCGCTCGGACACGATTTCGGCGAGTGGTATGTAGCAAGCGATTCAACCTGTGATACAGTCGGCGAGTTGCGCAGAGACTGTCAGAGAGAGGGCTGCGGCCACCACGAATCCAAAGAGATTTCCAGACATCACTACACGGTAGAAGTTAGAGTTGAGCCCACGTGCGATACACACGGCTACGTAGGACATCAGTGTGAGGATTGCGGAAAGCTTGAAATAGACTATTACATCGATCCTCTCGGTCATACCTTCACCGAATGGCACGCAGTTGAGGGCAACCCCAATCTCGAACAGAGAGAGTGCGAGGCCTGCGGTAAGGTTGAATACAGAACCAAGGAGTAATCTCGCTTTTAAGTAACAATAGGAGGAAGATATGAATAAGATTTTTTCAGTATTGCTTATATCGGTCTTGTTGATTTGTACTGTCTGCATGGCGTCGTGTGAGCTTTTGCCCGGCTCCGGAACAACTACAACACCTGATCCCGGGGAACACGTACACGAGTTCGTTGATACGGTAATCAAGAATACTTGTACTGATGAAGGATATACGGTACATAAATGCGAATGCGGATACGTTATGCACGATACTTTCGTTCCCGCAGACGGTGAAAGCCATAAGTATGGAGTAGTTTTACTTGTTGAACCTACTTGCACAGTAAACGGACAAAAAACGAGCGTTTGCCAATACTGCGGAGATACGGTTATCGAAACTATTAAAGCAAGCCATAACCTCGGAAAGTGGACAGAAGCTGTTCCCGCTACCTGTACAACGGTTGGCGAAGAGCGTCGCTACTGCTCTGATTGTACTTACTATGAGTCCAGAGAAATTGCTCCCGCGCACGTTATTAACGAGATTTTTGACGTAGTAGTAGAACCCACTTGCACAACTGAGGGTTATACAATACACAAGTGTGAGCACTGTGATTATACTTATAAGGACACTGTCGTTAAGGCTCTCGGTCACGAATGGATTCCCGACCTCGATACAGTTAACGGCGATGAATGGGTAACCATCTTTGAAGGCGACTGCACGCATCGCGGTGAAGAGATGAGAGAGTGTGAAGTTTGCGGATTGGTTGAAAAGAGATATACGAACACTCTCCCTCATAATTATGAGCTGACCGTAACAGAGCCCACTTGTACGACATACGGTTATACGACGTACGTTTGTACGGATTGCGGAAATACGGTAGTCAGCGATTACGTTGACCCCTGCCATACATTCGGCAACTGGGAAGTTTACGTAGCACCTACTTGCAAGCAGAGCGGACTTGAACGCAGATACTGCGAGGTTGAGGGCTGTGAACATTTTGAAGAAAGAAAGATGGAGCCTCAGCACTACTACGACACGGTTCGCGTAGTTGAGCCCACGAAGTTCACCTCGGGTTACACAGAGCACCTTTGCGAATGCGGTCTTTCTTACAGAGATAATTACATTTCGGCAGTAGGCTCCGAGGGGCTTGAGTACGAGCTTCGTAATTATTGGAACGAAGATACGCTTTCCTACGACGTTTATTATGTTGTAGTGGGACTCGGAACCTGCACCGATGCCGAGATTGCAATTCCTTTCGAGTACAACAACATTCCGGTAAAAGAACTTGACTATCAGTTGTTCAAAGGCAATTCCGACATTACAAAGGTTTACCTTACAAGAAATATCACGAAGATTGGCGTTTCCGCTTTCTGGAACTGTGAAAATCTCACCGAAATTTACTACGACGGAACTGTTGCAGAGTGGGAAGCTATCGATAAGGGAGAAACTTGGAACACAGGTCTTAAAACTCACAAGGTAGTTTGCAGCGACCGCACGCTTACGTTCTACGTTCTTGAAGAAGAAAAAGAGAACGGCATACCCGAAGAAAAATAATAACATAATATAAACAAAACCGCCGTTATTTCACGGCGGTTTTGTTTTGAACAAAGAAAAGCTCCTCGTTTGAGGAGCTTTTCTTTATTGCTTTTACTTAATTTCTTCAAAATCGGACGCGGGGTGCTTGCAAAGAGGGCATATAAAGTCCTCGGGGAGAGTGTCGCCCTCGTAGACATAACCGCATATCTTGCAGACATAACCTTTCTTCTTATTCGTTTCGGGCTTCGGCTTGACGTTTGCGTGGTAGTACGCGTAAGTCATACTTTCTGCTTTGTTCAGCGTTTTGGCTTCGTCAATCGTGCAGATGAACATTCCGTGCGAATCGAGGTCGATGTACTGCTCAACGGAAAGGGAAATGTAAGCGTTGATGCAACCGCCGAGAACGACAAGACCGTTCTCCGAACGTTGGAGGTTGTCGCCTATGAATTTGTCGGCATTTCTTCCGCTCTGGAAGCCGAAATGCTGAAAGAGCTCAAAGGGGGCGTCTGTGCTCAGGCAGTTGACGTTGAGTTTGCCCGTGCTTTTGATAATATCGTGTGAATAATTTGCCTTATTTACACAAACCGATATTCTTTTGGGCGAATCGGAAACCTGAACTACCGTATTTACGATAAGTCCGTTGTCCTTTTTGCCGTCGTTCGTAGTTACAACATAGAGTCCGTAGCCTAATTTGAAAAGCGCGGTTTTGTCAATTTTGTTTTCTGTTGTGTTCATATTTTATTCTCCTTTTGTGTTAAAATATTCAAGATATTCTTCATAGCAAAGCCCCGTCTGGTGCATTTCCGATGCCACTTTGAGCCCTACGAAGCGGTAATGCCAGGGCTCGTAGGAATAGCCCGTGATGTCCATCTTGTCCGAGGGATATCGGAGCACGAAACCGTATTTCCAAGAGTTTTCAATAAGCCAAGCGTAGACCTCGGTCGTTTCAAAAACGTCTTCAACGACACCGCCTATTGACTTTGTGGTAAAGTCAATGCAGAGCCCTGTGTGATGCTCGCTCTTGCCCGGCTCTGACGAGTAGGTGAGCACCTTTTCTATGGCGTCCTCGCGGGAAAGTCCGCCCGCCATTTCCTGCTCAATATATTTATTGAAAAGCCATTCCTGGTATTCGTATGAGCGGTACGCACTCGTTACGTAGGTGTCCGTATGGCCTGCCTCGTACATATCCTGCATCATCGCTTCAAGAGCCATTTCAGCCGTCGTGTAGAGATAAATTCTTGAATCCTTACGGTACTGCGATGGAATCTCCGTAAGGTCCTCGTCGGGAACGGCAAAGCCCTCTTTCAGCGGATTTTGTTTGTTAGCGAGAATGTATATATATTCCTCGCTTGAACTTATATAGCCGAGATACTTTGAAATATCCGTGATATATTCGATATTGTTTGGACTTGTAATCATAAAAATCTTTTCTGCGTTTATGTTTACGCTCGTTTCACTCTCGCCCGTAGATATTTCGATTTCTCTGAATATTTGCTTTGCGCTCTCTATCGGGATGAGGCAGTAGCCGTTTTTGATGACGGCGGGAGAGGGCATTTCGAGTTCAAAACCGTTGACGGTGGCAGTTTTGCTTCCGTTCTCAAAGCCTGCCTCCGTGCCGTTAATTTTGAACATACTTTTAGCGAAGAAGGTACCCTTTTCCATTCCGCAGAAGTCCGCGAGCGCATTCAAATCAATATATTGAGTGTCGTCTGCAAACACAAGACTTGAAGGTATCACCTGCTTGCCGTCTCCGTAAACGTAGGTGTATTTGCTCTCCTTTGAGGTTTCGAGCAAAGTGGCGCAAAAGAGAAGCAACGAGGCACAAAGAAGCGTCGCAAGAGCGCAAACTATAAGCTTTCGCCTGCCTTTTCTCTCGTTTTCTCTTACCTGTATATAAAGCTCGCGCCTGATTTTTTTATATACTGAATTTTTATTTTGTTTCCGTTCCATTTTCCTTCCTTTATTTGCTCTCCACCATCATAAAATAAGGGGACGTAGGAGAGTTGATTATCTGAACTTTGGTACAGCACACCTTGAATCGGGAGAGCGTGGAGAGATATTTCGAGATTTCCTTGCCCTCGAGGTCGCCCTCTTCGTGACCGGGGTAGACTGCAATAAGAAGTATTCCGTCGCGGTCGAGCAGGGAAATAGCCGCCTCTATCGCGGGCAGAGTCGTAGCGCGCATTGTCGTTATGGACTTGTCGCCGCCCGGCAGATAGCCGAGGTTGAACATTCCCGCCTTGATGGGCTCCTTTACGTAATTTTTGACATTGTGATGAGAGTCGTGAATGAGAGTGTAGTTTTTCGGACAGCCGGCTTTTTCAAGATTCTGACGGGTTGAATTTACCGCCGACTGCTGAATGTCAAAGGCGTAAACCCTGCCGCTCTCTTCGACGGTTTTAGAAAGAAATTCCGTATCGTGACCGTTGCCCATGGTAAAATCCACCGCAACGTCGCCTGCGTGCAGATGTTCAAGTATAAATTTTTTGTGAAGTTCAAGAAGCTCTATCACTATTATCCACCAATCTATAAATAAGTTATTGCATAATCTCAAATTTTATGGTAAAATAATTGTATCACATTTTATCCCCTTTATCAAGGGCTTTGGGAGAAATTATGGTTAAAAATTCAGATTGTGTGAAAACCGAATACGAGGGTGAGCTTCCATTTGTGAGAGTTAAGTACGAAGGCGCGTACAATTTGGCGAAAACGCTCGACTGCGGTCAGGCGTTCCGTTGGGAGCGAGTGCTTGACTCGGAATATGAAACGGAGTTTATAGGTGTAGCTCACGGCAAGCTCATTTCCGTAGCGCAAAGCGAGCGCGGGCTGATTATTTTCAATACCACGGCAGAGGAGTACGAGTCGCTCTGGCATCATTATTTCGCGCTTGACGAGGACTATGAGGCAATAGACAGGGAATTGCTCGAAAACTGCTCAAACGAGGTGTTTGCAATGGCTCTTGAATGTGGAAAGGGTATCAGAATTTTGCATCAGGACGCGTGGGAAGCGGTTTGCTCCTTCATCATTTCTCAAAATAACAATATCCCGAGAATCAAGAAGATTATTGACACAATGAGCTTTGCGCTCGGCAGACAGATAGACAGCGGCGCGATGAAAAATCACGGCGCGCGCGGTAAGGAATTTTATTCATTCCCGACGGCAAATGCGGTGCTCTCGGCGGGAGAGGATTTCATTTTTTCACTCAAAACGGGATTCCGCGCAAAGTACATAATTGACGCCGCATCAAAATGGTGCGACGGCACGGTGTCGGAGAGTGAGCTTAAATCCATCGAAAAGCTCGACGACGCAGTTGCTTATCTGTGTCAAGTCAAGGGAATAGGTCTTAAAGTCGCGTCGTGCGCCTTGCTTTTCGGTTTTGAGAGGTACGACCCGTTTCCCGTTGACGTCTGGATGAAGCGCGTGCTTGAAAAATACTTTGAAAAGGATTTTTCGCCCGCGACATTCGGCAGATACGCGGGCGTAGCCCAGCAGTACCTATTCGATTACGAAAGGACGAGAGCAGATGGATAATAAGGACGCCTATTGGAACCCTTGGCACGGCTGTATAAAGAAGAGCGAGGGCTGTCTTAACTGCTACGTCTATTCGCGCGACGGAAAATACGAGCTCGACGCGTCAAAGGTCTATAAAACCAAGACTTTTAACGCTCCGATAGCGAAAAATCGGCGCGGAGAGTATAAAATTCCGTCGGGTACTACGGTTTATACCTGCTTTACGAGTGATTTTTTACTTGACCGTGCGGACGAGTGGCGCGCGGACGCGTGGAATATTATAAGAGAGAGGAAAGACCTTCATTTCTTCATTATTACCAAGCGAATTGAGCGGTTTGCGTCGGTCGCTCCCGAAGATTGGGGCGACGGGTGGGACAACGTAACCCTCTGTTGCACCTGCGAGAATCAAAAACGCGCGGACGAGCGCCTGCCGATATATCTCAAAGCTCCGATAAAGCACAAAATTATTATCTGTGAGCCCCTGCTTGAAAAAATGGACCTCTCGGCGTATCTGCCCGAAGGTATAGAGAGTGTTACCGTGGGAGGTGAGAGCGGAGCTTGTGCGCGTGAGTGCGATTACTCTTGGATACTTGATATCCGCGAGCAGTGCGTGCGTGCAAACGTGTCGTTCTCCTTCCATCAGACAGGCGCGAATTTTATCAAAAACGGGAAAAGATACCGAATAGAGAAGAGGTTTCATCATTCCCAGGCGCGAAGCGCGGGGATAGATTTTGAAGCATATAATTAAAAAGCACACCAAAGCTCCTGACAGTGTTGCAGGGCAGAGGTATAATATTTTTAGAGGGGCTTTATTGCGTACATAGTTTTTTGTGAATGTACGAAGTAAAGCAAATTATATGAAAAAATTATAGAAAAAAGGGGTACGGATTATGAGGAAAATATCAGCGTTAGCGTTGTGTATGCTAACCTTGTTTGCGATCTCTGCTTGCTCCACTCCCATCTATCCCGGATTGCCCGATGTAAGCGAAGATCCGATGAAAGGCATAGAGATTTACTGTTGGCAAGACGGCGGCGAATGGAAATGCGGTGGAACAATCGGCACAAATAGAATGAAAAGCGACGAGGAAATTCGTTCTTTGCAGGTTGTTACAATTCCCGAGATGAAAAGAATCCTCGAACAAAAAGGACTTACCGATTGCTTCCGCGTCATACTCGTTGACCTGTCGGGCGACGAGGTTGTATATCTTGACGTTGAGGAATACGGTATGCAAATTGTAATGCTTGAATTGCAATTAGGCAGGGCTGAATAATTAGGAGGTAAAGCGAATGAAAAAGTTATTGGCTTTATGCTTGACAGCGGTTTTATGCTTATGCTGTCTTGCATCGTGCAGTAGCGTACACGAAGAAAATACGTGGTTTTCGGAAGAAAAGCTTACGGAATGTCTTGTCGGTGATTTGCCTACTATCACAAAGGATTACGTAAATCATAACGACGAGGATATTTACGTTAGCTTTACAAGCAGGGAACGTAAATCCTACGTTGCCGATGTGTTTGAGTATCTCAAATCGCAGAATTTCAAGTATTTTGGAACACGCGGAGAACAAAAAAGCACTTTGGCAGGCGTTTTCACAACCTATTATTTCGAGCCGGCAACCGAGCTTGAAAGCTTCTTAATTATTGAAGGCGATTATATTTTCGTATTTTCAGACGGTGCTGTCGATGAAAACGGTGATGTGGAATTTATTGTACTCGTAATTTACGATGTGAGTACGAATACGCTTGAATACGGAAATAAGACATTTACTTACAACACAAAGATTTCGCTCCGGCAAGGCTCGGAAGCCCCCCTTGGCGGATTCTATGTTTTGAGAGAGGAAGAACACGAGCATACTATCACCTATATTTCCGCTGACACAGCGGGACATTTTGAAAACTATACGTGCGGATGTCCCCAAGATTTCGGAGCAGTGCCACATTATGATGAAAATGGTGACTATATCTGTGATGCTTGCGGATATGAAATGATTAAATAATGCTTATGAAAAAGATAATATCAATCATTTTATTGCTTTCTTTTGTCTTATCCCTTACGGCTTGCGTCAATAGCACCGAGCCGAAAGAAATATCTTGCGAGGATATCATCAAGGCATACGAGGATGCAGGCTACTATGTAACACACGGAGCGCATAAAGACGAAGCCGAAAGCTCACAGCTTTGCTATATAAAGGCGAGCATATCCGAAGATTCCGGCAGCGATTACATCTACTTCATAACTTGCTTCACAGAGGAACAAGCCAAAGAAGCCGCCGAAGCCGACAAATACAATCTTGCAATATGGTTGTATGCTGCCGTATGCGGTGAAAGCCGATGGCTTAAATCGGGAGCTTACGGAAAAATTGAATACAGTTATTATAACCCCAAGTTAATAAAGCCCTTCAACGAGCTTATTAAATAAAAAAGCAAAAACATATCAAAGGAGAAAAAATACTATAAAAAAATCGTATCACTTGTAGCCATATTGGCAGTATTCGCTATGCTTCTTGTTGGCTGTGCCGGAAAATTCGATATGGATGAGAGTATCGAAAAGCTCAAGGATAAGGGCTTGACCGAAGGTATGTGCTACATCACAGAGGAAGAATGTGAACGTGCAACTTCGCTCACAAATTCTGAAATCAAATTTATGGGCGGCGACTTTACGGTTGAAATCATTAAGCAGTATGACTTGATTGAAAATGGCGACCATTCCAAGTCTTGCACATTTATTACATTCGCCACCGAAGAACAGGCAACCAGTTTTGCAGAATTGAACATCGAATATTTTGCAAAGGGCGAGAACTCTAATAATTGGAGAATTGCACGTGACGGTTGTGTAGTTGTAATGACTAATCTTGACGTTGCGATGGACATTATCAACCTTGAATTTAAGTAATACAAAAAGCCTGCGACGCACTATGTACGCACAGATTTTAAGATAAAAACAAAAACAGGACACGGTTTCGTGTCCTGTTTTGTACAGCAAGTAGAAAATCTCTTGAAACTAAATTATTTAATTTCAACTGTTGCGCCTGCAGCAACAAGAGCTTCCTTGATTTTTTCAGCTTCGTCCTTGGAAACACCCTCTTTGAGTGTCTTGGGAGCAGCTTCAACGAGGTCCTTAGCGTCTTTAAGACCAAGACCTGTGAGCTCACGTACAACCTTGATAACGTCGAGCTTCTTAGCACCGAAGGATGCAAGAACAACGTCAAATTCTGTCTTTTCTTCAACGGCTGCAGCGGGAGCAGCAACGCCAACAGCAGCAACGGGAGCAGCGGATACGCCGAACTCTTCCTCAACTGCCTTTACAAGTTCGTTCAACTCAAGAATTGTCAAACCTTTGATTTCTTCAACAATAGCTGTAATCTTTTCGTTAGCCATTTTAATGTACCTCCAAAATTTAAGTTAATAAATATTTTTAGATTATGCGCTGAATTTACGCAATGAATTTTGTTTGCAGATTACTCTGCTGCGGGAGCTTCCTCTGCGGGAGCGGGCTCGCCGTCCTTGTCGATGATAGCCTGGATAGCATAAGCAAATCCGTAGAGAGGGGACTGAATGCTTCCGAGGAATTTCGCGATAAGTGTTTCTCTTGAGGGAATGTTTGCGAGTTCGTTTACCGTAGCTTCATCAACTACCGCGCCGTCAACATAGCCTGCAAGAATCTGGAATGACTGAACCTTGTCAGCGTATTTCTTAAGGATTTTAGCGGGAGCAACCGCGTCGTCCTTGGAAATAGCGATAGCCGTCATACCTGCAAGATACTGCTTCATCTCACCGTAACCTGCATCTTCGCAAGCTCTGCCTGTAAGGGAGTTCTTAACTACCTTATAGTCAACGCCTGCTTCGCGGAGCTCTTTACGCATAGCCGTATCAGCATCAACTGTGATACCCTGGTAGTTTACGAGCACGCCTGAAACAGATTCTTTGATTTGAGCAGAAAGTTCAGCAACAACTTGCTGTTTCTTTTCAAGTATTACTTTACTTGGCATTGTACTTTACCTCCTGTTAAAATAACGAATATAATAAAAAAATCCTTCCAAAAGGCACAAAACACCCCAAGGAAAGACACACAATAATAAATATTAAAGTATAAAATCTTCCTCGGCAGGAGAGCTTTCGCCTTTACCGGAACCTGCTGTCTTTGGATAACACAAGTATTATACCATATTTTTCGCATTTGTCAATAGATTTTTGAAAATAATTTGAAATAATTTTCGGCATAAAAACCGCCCCGATATACAAGTCGGGGCGGTGTGATTTTAATTCTATTTGACGAATTCGTTATAAATGGCTCTTACGGTTTTTTCATAATCTGCTTCATAAACGCCGATGATGATATTTAGCTCGCTTGAACCCTGGTCAATCATCTTTACGTTGACGTCAGCGCCGGCGATTGCGGAGAAAACGCGCGCCGCGATACCCTTTGACTCTCTCATTCCGTGACCGACGACTGCGATAAGCGCAAGTCCCGTTTCAACGGTTATATGGTCGGCGTCGGTGAGTCTGTGAAGCTCGGGGATAAAATCATCTATTTTATTATCAAGCTCTGCCGAGCTGACAACAAGGCACATAGCGTCAATTCCAGAGGGCAGATGCTCGCAGTGGATATCATAACTGTCAAGGCACTTGAATACCTTTGTGGCAAAGCCTTTGTGCGTGCCCATCTGGTTCTTTTCAATGTTTACGACGGAAAAACCCTTTTTGCCCGCGATACCCGTGATAATGCAATTACCCCCGCCGCCACTTACATTGGGGACAATCATCGTGCCCTCGTCGTTTGGAGCGTTGGTGTTGCGGATATTTATTGCTATGCCTTCCTCCTGAACGGGAAAGATGGCGTCCTCGTGAAGCACCGTAGCACCCATATATGAAAGCTCGCGTAGCTCGCGGTAGGTTATAGTGGAAATATGAGCGGGATTTTCAACTATTCTCGGGTCTGCCATAAGAAATCCCGAAACGTCCGTCCAGTTTTCGTAGAGATTTGCGCCGAGCGCGCGAGCGATAATTGAGCCCGTGATATCGGAACCGCCCCTTGAAAAGGTCTTGATAGTGCCGTTTGGCATTGAGCCGTAAAAGCCCGGAATTACTGCATTTCTGTGCGTTTCAAGCTCCTCTTTGAGTACGTAATCCGTTTTTTTCTCATCAAGCGTGCTGTCCTCTTTGAAAAAAATAATGTTTTCCGCATCTATAAAATCAAATCCGAGATATTTTGCAAGAATCAAGCTGTTCAGGTACTCTCCTCGGCTTGCGGCAAAATCGCGTCCCGAGCGCGCCATCATAGCGTTCTTTATATATTCGAGCTCGCCCGTGATATCAAAATTTATGCCGAGCTCCTCAATTATGTCCGTGTAACGGGCGATTATTTTTTCGTACTGCTCGGTGATATCCTCGTGATTTCTTATCATATTGTAGCAATTATAAAGCATATCCGTAACCTTTTCGTCGTTTCCGTCGCGTTTTCCTGGCGCGCTCGCCACTACGAAACGGCGTGCGGGGTCAGCCTTTATAATGCTTGCCACCTGTTTGAAATGCTCGGCATCGGCTAATGATGAGCCGCCGAACTTTACGACCTTTAATTGCATTGAGGAAAAATTCCTTTCTATTGTCATTTAATAGTAATATATGTAGAAAACATTTGATTGCCAAGGACTATTGTATCATAAAAATATCCGATTGTAAATAAAAAAATTAAAAAAAGCATACAAAGCGACAATATTTGCTTGGCTCAGGTTTTATAATTAGATAAAAGGTGTGCTGGGGGAGAAAAATGGTAGTTTACGGCGATTTGCTTTTCTTGATTAATTTCAGCATGGATTTTCTGTGCTTTTATATCTGCTGCCGCCTTTTACACGAAAAACTGCCCACTTTTCGGGGCGTGCTTGCGTCATTTCTCGGCGGAGTTTATTCCGTCGCGTCGCTATTTATCAAGGCGGACAGATGGATTGCGCTATCTCTTGACCTCTTTGTGTTGTGCGTTATGTGTCTTTGCGTGTGGGGCAGAAGAAAAATGACGCTTCTGCGCTTTTTCAAAAACTGCGGTATCTATTTTTTCGTGTCCGCCTTGCTCGGCGGGCTTATGACGGCGCTGTTTTCGCTCTTCAATCAAATCGGAATATTCGCGGAGGATATCGGGCTTGACGACGGGATAGAGGTGTGGATATTTGCCGTTTTGGCGCTTGTTTCCTGCATTTTTACGCTCTTTGGCGGACGGTTTTTCAGGTCGTCATCGGCGAAGGGCACTCTTACACTCGTGATTGAGAGCGAGCGAGGGAGCGCAACGCTTACGGCTCTCATTGACAGCGGAAACGGTGCAGTAGAGCCGATAAGCGGAAAAAGCGTGGTTTTCGTCAGTCTTGATGCTCTCGCAGGAGTGCTTACAGGCGAAGAATATTCCGCGTTTTCCGAGTATTCCGCGACGCGGGAAATACCCGTAGCTCTGGCGACGAGAGTGCGCCTCGTGCCCGTCAAAACGGTCAACGGAAGTGCTTTGCTTCCCGCGGTAAAATTCAAAAAAGTCAGCATAATAATGAAAGGCAAGGTCAAGGAAATTGACGTTTACATAGTCCCTCTGCCCGCCGGGTTACTCGTAGGACACGAAGCGCTAATGTCGCACGAAACTACTGTATTATAAAAAGAAAATTTAACAATACTGTAAAAAAACTTGTACAATGATAATATATATTTTGATACTGATAATCGACAGAATGGAGAAAAATATGCCTAAGAATAAGGTAGCTGTTTTTATATCGGGAACGCTGAAAACCGTAAAGGGAGGAGTGGCTCATCTGTTTTTCAGCCTTAAAGTCCTCATCTCAAGAATAATGGCAAGGGGAGCGGAGGACGGCGTATATTACGTCAACGGTCCCGACGTGCTTCCCGCACCGCTTGACAAGGAAGAGGAGGCGGAGTGCATAGAAAATCTTCCCTTTGACCCGCAGGCACGCGACAAGTTGATTGAGCACAATCTGCGCCTTGTGGTATATATCGCAAAGAAATTTGAGAGCACGGGAATATATATTGAGGACCTCGTGTCCATCGGCACGATAGGTCTTATCAAGGCGATAAACACCTTCCGCTCCGACAAAAATATCAAGCTCGCCACCTACGCCTCGCGCTGTATCGAAAACGAGATACTTATGTATATAAGGAAAAATTCTCAATCGCGCGGGGACATTTCGATTGACGAGCCCCTCAACGTCGATTGGGACGGAAACGAGCTGTTGCTCTCCGACGTGCTCGGAAATGAGGAGGATACCGTTTCCTACGAGCTTGAGCAGGCAGAGGAGAGGAGAATAATCAGAGAGGCGGTAAGCAAGCTTGAAGAGAGGGAAAGGCTGATAATTGAGATGCGATACGGACTTTTCGGGCGTAAGGAAATGACGCAAAAGGACGTCGCCGACAAGCTCGGAATATCACAGTCATACATATCAAGACTTGAAAAAAAGATTATTTTACAGCTCAAAGAGGAAATACAGAATAAAATTTGAAAAAAATTTGAAAAAACTATTGCAAAATCTGTTCGAGTATGGTATAATCAAATGCAATGTGAATAATTTCGCTAAAAAGTGAGGTGTAAATAAAATGAAGACAGGTATCCATCCTAAGTATGAAGAAGTAACAATTAAGTGTGCTTGTGGTGAAACGGTTACAACAAAGTCCACAAAGGGCGGAGAAGTAAGAGTTGAAATTTGCTCTAAATGTCATCCTTTCTTTACCGGTAAGCAGAAGTTCGTTGATGCCGGCGGTAGAGTTGATAAGTTCAAAAAGAGATTGCAGGCTAGTGCAAGATAATTCAAAAATCAGTACATTTCGCAACTACGGGCAAGCTGTGTGCATTCGCACATACTTGCCCTTATTGTGTTTTTACCACAGGAGTAATTGATTAGCAGAGGTTTATATGGATATGCCGAATAAGCGTATGCCGATAGCGGTTTTTGACTCGGGTATCGGAGGAATAAGCGTTTTGAGGGAACTGCGTCGCGTGCTTCCCGATGAAAATTTCATATATTTCGGCGACACTGCCAATGCGCCTTACGGAGTAAAGACTGCCCACGAGGTAAGGTCGCTGACCTTTTCCGTCTACGAAAGGCTCAAAAGCAGAGGGGTTAAGGCATTCGTTATCGCCTGCAATACCGCGACGAGCGTTGCGGTGTCGGCGCTGAGAGAGAGGTATCCCGATGATATTATCGTCGGTGTTGAACCGGCGTTAAAGCCCGCGGTGCTCTCGTCCAAGTGCCCTACGGTTGCGGTACTTGCAACCCCGCTCACACTTTGTGAGGACAAGTTTTTGTCGCTTCTTGACCGCTTCGGCGCAAACGCGAGGGTAATTCCTTTTGCGTGCGCGGGACTCGTGGAATTTATCGAGAGAGGCGAGGTTGAGGGCGAGGGGCTGGAACGTTTTCTTGACAGCTTACTCTCTCCCTTAAAGGAGCAGAAGCTCGACTGCGTGGTGCTCGGTTGCACTCATTATCCTTTCGTTAAGGACAGCATAAAGAAGGTGCTCGGCGGCGACGTGCTCATCTTCGACGGAAGTGAGGGAACGGCGCTCCAAACGAAGAGAAGGCTCGAAGAAAGAGGACTTCTCAACGAGTCGGGCGAGGGCGGAAAGGTCGAATATATTGATTCGTCGTATCCAAATGAAATAAATCCCTGCAAATCTATGGTAGTAAGATTTGGAGGTGAAAATGTATGCAGTTAGATTTTAAGAATACACAGGAGCACATTTCAAAGGCTGTTCTTGTGGGTATAGTTACAAGAGAAAACAGCGCTGCGGAGGTCGAAAAGGAGCTCGATGAGCTTGCAAGGCTTCTCGATACTGCGGGGGGCGACGAATTTGCGCGCCTCGTTCAGAATAAGGAAACTCCCGACCCGAGAACGGTAATCGGCAGCGGAAAAATCGCAGAGCTTTCGGAGCTCTGCAAAAACAACGGGATAAAACTTGTCGTTTTCGATACGGAGCTTTCTCCCTCACAGATAAGAAACATTGAGGACGATATCGGCGACGGCGTCAGCGTCATTGACCGCTCGATGCTCATTCTCGATATTTTCGCTCTTCACGCAACGACGGGAGAGGGCAAGCTCCAGGTAGAGCTTGCACAGCTCAAATACACAGCACCGAGGCTTATCGGTAAGGGAACGGAGCTTTCAAGACTCGGAGGCGGTATTGGAACGAGAGGTCCCGGCGAGAGCAAGCTCGAAAGCGACCGACGTCACATGAAGCGCAGAATAGTTGCGCTTGAAGCGGAGCTTGACGAGCTCGAAAAAACGAGAAAGACGATGCGCGCCTCGCGCGACCGCTCGGGCGTTCCGCAGATAGCTATCGTGGGATATACCAATGCGGGCAAATCCACTTTGCTCAATACGCTCACCGATGCGGGTATTTTGGCAGAGAATAAGCTCTTTGCAACGCTTGACCCGACGACGAGAAAGTTAAAGCTTCCTTGCGGTGAAACGGTGCTTCTCACGGACACGGTAGGATTTATAAGAAAGCTACCTCATCACCTTGTAAAAGCGTTCAAATCCACGCTTGACGAGGCGGTTTACGCGGATATTCTTATGATAATAATTGACGCGCACGACGACGAGGCGGGCGAACAGCTCGACGTAACCGAGAGCCTGCTTGCAGAGCTCGGAGCTTCGGGCAAGCCCACCGTATATGTCTACAACAAATGCGACCTCGGCGTAAGTGCAGGTCTGCCGTCCTATATTGCGGACAGCGTTGACCCAAACAGAGTGGTCTGCGCCATTTCCGCAAAGAGCGGAGAGGGAATCGATACGCTTCTTTCAAAGATTGAGGATATCATTCACGAGGGCAAGAGCCGTGTGACGTTCTTCATACCCAACGCGGAGCAGTCTGCTCTCAATATTCTTTATAAAAACGCCACCGTTGAGTCCGTTGACTACGGTGCAGAAGGCGTAACCGTCGTGGCGACTGTTGACGGTAAGGTGCGCGGTATGCTCAAAAAGTACGACACCGCAAGACCTGAGAAAATGGAAGATTTTTAACGAATTTTAAGACTATCAAGCAAAGGGGGTAACACCGTGGCTGAAAACGAAACGAAAATATACGTAACCGTCAAGGGCGACGGTGTTGCCCGATTTGAAGAAAAAAGGTCAATTTTTATCGGCTACGCGCGTCACGTGACAGACGAGGAGAGCGCAAACGCCTTTATAAAAGAGATAAAAGAGAAGCACAAGGACGCCACGCACAACGTTTTCGGATACGTTATGAAAAAAGGCGTGCTCTGCCGTTACTCCGACGACGGCGAGCCTGCGGGCACTGCGGGCAAGCCCGTGCTTGACGTGATAAAAAAGAGCGGTGTTGACGACGTGGCGGTAGTTGTAACCCGCTATTTCGGCGGTACTCTTCTCGGCACGGGCGGACTCGTTCACGCGTATTCGCTCGGAGCAAAGCTCGCGCTTGATGACGCAGGCGTCGTGCAGTTTGAGAACTACGCGGTGTTCGAGACGGCTTGCTCGTACTCGGATTATCAGCGGATATCGCTCGAGCTCGACAGATGCAGCGCGATAATCGACTATACCGATTTTTCCGACAGCGTAAGACTCGGCTTTGCCGTGAAAGCGGATTTTTCGGAAGAGATTTGCAGCAAAATAGTCGAAATCAGCTCGGGAAAGAGCACAGCGGTCAAAATTGGCGAGCGCTTTGACGCAAAATGATAAAAAAATGATAAAAATCGAATAAAAAACGAAAAAAATGCAAAAATAAAAAAAGTATTTTTGCATTTTTTTGCGTATATTATATAGTGATGACGAATAAAAGGATAAATATCAAAAGGAAAGAAGGTGGACGGGGTGCTCATACCGCGTGAGATAATCGAAGAGATAATTGCGAGAACGGATATCTCCGATTTGATAGGCTCTTACGTAACGCTAAAGCGTGCGGGCTCGAACATGAACGGACTCTGCCCCTTCCACAGCGAGCGAAGCCCCTCGTTTACAGTCTTTCCGAGTACCAACAGCTTTTACTGCTTCGGCTGCGGAGCGGGAGGAGATGCTATCACGTTCGTGATGAAGGCGGAAAACCTCGATTATCCGTCGGCGGTCGAATTTTTGGCAAACCGCGCGGGAATTACCGTTCCGCACGACAAGGACGAGATAGGTTCTAATGGAATGAGCCGAAAGAGAGTTTACGAGATGAACCTCGCCGCCGCAAAATATTTCCGCGAAAACCTTTTCGACGGGAATATCGGCAAGGATGCGCTCGGCTACTTTGTCGGCAAAAGAAAGCTCAGCATGGCAACGGTTAAGCGCTTCGGGCTCGGCTATGCGCCGAATAATTTCTTCGGTCTTACCGACCACATGAAAAAGCTCGGATTTAGCGAGCAGGAGCTCATAGACGGATTTCTCTGCGGAAGAAGCCAGAAATCGGGCAAGCTCTACGACTATTTCAGAAACAGAGTAATCTTTCCGATAATCGACGTAACGGGAAACGTCATAGGCTTCGGCGGACGGGTTATGGACGACTCAAAGCCAAAGTATCTGAACACCTCGGACACTCCCGGATTTAAGAAGAGCAAAAACCTTTTTGCACTGAATTTTGCAAAAAATCATTGTTCCGAGCAGCTTATTTTGTGCGAGGGCTATATGGACGTCATCGCGCTTCACGAGGCGGGATTTGAAAACGCAGTCGCTACTCTCGGCACGGCTCTGACGCAGGAGCAGGCGAGAATGATGACTAAATATACAAAAAAGGTAATTCTCCTCTACGACTCCGACGAGGCAGGTCAGAGAGCCACCGACAGAGCGATAAAAATTCTTACCGATGTCGGTATGGAAGTAAGAATACTAAAAGTCGTCGGCGCAAAAGACCCCGACGAATACATAAAGAAATTCGGTGCGGACCGCTTCCGCGCACTGCTCGGCGAGAGCAGAACGGGCTTTGATTTCAAGGTAAGCCGTGCGCTATCGGGACTCGATTTGCAGATTCCCGACGATAAGATAAAGGCTTCAAACGCCATTTGCGACATTATTGCAGAGAGCCCGTCGAGTGTTGAAAGAGAGATATTCCTCGCCAAGGCGAGCGAAATATTGAAGCTCCCCGTTGACGTGCTCAAAAACAATGTTGAGCGCACTGTTCGCAAGCGGATGAGCGAGTACAGAAGAAACGAGAGCAAGGAAGCACAAATGTCGATAAAAAATATCGGCGACAGGATTAATCCCGACGCCGTGAAATTCGTTTCCGCAAACGCCATTGAGGAGAATATTCTCGGCTTGCTCCTCATCTTTGACGAGTACCGTCAGGGTGTGGCTTCGGGAAAAATTGAGCTCAGCGCGGGCGACTTCGTAACCTCATTCGGAAGAAAAGTTTTCGAGAGCATTATGGAGATACAGAAAAGCTCCGATGAGTTCCTGCCCGCCATGCTCGGTCAGTATTTTTCAGCCGACGAGATGGGCAGACTTGAAAAAATGAGGCAAAACAGACTGCTTCTCAGCGAAAACGGCAGAGAGGTTTTTGATACCTCGGTAAGCTCGCTCAAAGCGGAAAATCAAAAGAAAAAGAGTGCCGAAAGCGGTGACAAGTTTGCTACACTCCGCCAAAAGCAGGAAAAAATAAAGAATCAGAGAAAGGGAACGGAAGGATAAATATGAAGGCAGAAAAAGATACAAACAAAAGAATTGACGTTGAGGAGTTCATTGAAAAGAGCAAAAAAGAGGGAGTCACTATGGCGGACCTCGACGAAGCTATGGAAGAGATGGACTACGACCTTGACACTATGGACAAGCTCTACGACGAGCTTGAGGATAACGGAATAATCCTCTCCGACGATATTTCCAGCGCGGAGCTTTCCGAGATTGAGAGCGAGGTTGAAAAGCTCACTACCACCGACAATATGGAGAAGCTTCTCGAGCAGGGCGGTGTTCAGATTGACGACCCCGTTCGTATGTACTTAAAGGAGATAGGACGCGTTCCGCTTCTTACTCCTGAGGAGGAAAAAGAGCTCGCCGAGCGAATGGCTCAGGGCGACGAAGAAGCTAAAAACAGACTCGTTGAGGCAAACCTTCGCCTTGTAGTAAGTATCGCAAAGAGATACGTCGGCAAAGGAATGTTCTTCCTTGACCTTATCCAAGAGGGTAATATCGGTCTTATGAAGGCTGTTGACAAATTCGACTATGAAAAGGGATTCAAGTTCTCCACTTACGCAACATGGTGGATAAGGCAGGCAATTACGCGTGCTATCGCTGACCAGGCGAGAACTATCAGGATTCCCGTTCACATGGTTGAAACTATACACAAGGTATCACGCTATTCTCGTCAGATGCTTCAGGAGCTAGGCAGAGAGGCTACCGCTGAGGAGATAGGCGAGAAGATGGGTATGTCCGCCGAAAAGGTAAGAGAGATTATGAAGATAGCTCAGGACCCCGTATCTCTTGAAACTCCCATCGGCGAGGAAGAGGACAGCCATCTCGGCGATTTCATTCCCGACGATGACGCGCCTCAACCCTCTGAAATTGCCTCCGCTACTATCTTGCGTGAGGTAATCGAGCGCGAGCTCCACACACTCACACCCCGTGAGGAGCACGTCATTAAACTCCGTTTCGGACTTTACGACGGACGCTCACGCACGCTTGAAGAGGTCGGCAAAGAGTTTGATATCACGAGAGAGCGTATCCGTCAGATTGAGGCTAAGGCGCTCCGTAAGCTCCGCCACCCCAGCCGTGCAAGACACCTTAAGGGATTTTTGGACTAATTGACTACATAGGAAGGAATTTTGATTATGAACGGTTTTGACGCAAATGAAAAGACAAATGAAAACGTAGTAGCGGGTATAGTAGGAGCATTTTTGTTCTCGCTTGCGGGAGGGGCTCTTTGGTTTGTCCTCTATCTTTTCGGATTTATCGCAGGTATCAGCGGACTCATAGGTGCTGTTTGCGCAGTTAAAGGATATAGCATTTTTGCAAAAAAGGAAAGTGTCAAGGGTACAATCATTTCCGTGGTCATTGCGCTTCTCGTTATAGTTCTTGCTTGGTATCTCTGCGTAGGATATGATATTTACGTTGCATATCAGGGCTGGTTCGAGAGCGGAGAGGTCGATTATACACTCAATTTCTTTGAGTCCGTACAGGCAATCCCCATATTCTTTGAGGAACCCGAAATTTTGAGCGCGTATTTAGGAGACCTTCTTATCGGTATTCTGTTCTGTGTCGGCGGAGGCGTAAGCTTTGTTGTAAACAAGGTAAAAGCTCTCAATGCCGAAAAGAATACCGCAGCGAGAAGTGCCGAGTTTATGCAGACTTCCGACGAAAGTCAAAATGGCGGCAATGCGCAGAATTGATTTATAGATATGCAAAAAGCTCTCGCAAAAGCGAGAGCTTTTTATTTGACAAAGGCTATTTCACCGTCGATTAATTCCGCTCTTATCTTGTCTCCGTATCTTATTTTACCTTCAAGGAGCTTGCTCGAAACAGTGTTTTCGATAAGTCTCCGTATCTCTCTGCGAACCTTGCGCGCACCGCTTTTTTCGTCGAACGCTCCGTCCGCGAGCTTTTTTATTACGTCTTGCGAAAATTCTATGTCAATATTCATCTTTGAGAGCCTTTCCCGCAGCGAATCGAGCATAAGGGCGCATATCTGTTCTATATTTTCGCGCGAGAGGGAATTGAATACGATTATCTCGTCAATTCTGCTGATAAATTCGCTCTTAAAAGTGCGCTCAATCTCACGCCTGATGACTTTTTCTCTGTCGCGTTCCTGCGTTTTTCCGTCGTTTTGAACGAAAAAGCCGAGCGGGGTGTTTTGCTCCTTTCCGGAGCCGAGATTTGAGGTCATTATTATCAGCGTGTTCTTAAAGCTCACTTTCCGTCCCTGCGCGTCGGTGAGCGTGCCGTCCTCAAAAATTTGAAGCAGAAGATTAAAGATTTCGGGGTGTGCCTTTTCTATCTCGTCAAAAAGCACTATCGAATAGGGCTTCGTCCGCACCTTTTCAGTCAGCAGTCCGCCCTCGCCGTAGCCCACGTATCCCGGCGGCGCGCCGATGAGCTTTGATACGCTGTGCTTTTCCATATATTCCGACATATCAAAGCGAATGAGCGCATTTTTTGAACCGAAAAGTATCTCGGAAAGGTGTAAACAGAGCTCTGTTTTGCCTACTCCTGTCGGACCTACGAGAAGAAACGAGCCTGTCGGGCGGTCTGCAAGCTTTAACCCCGTCCGCCCGCGTCTAATCGCGTGTGCAAGAAGCTCGATTGCTTCATTCTGACCGATGATTTTTTCTTTGAGGTGCTCTTCAAGCGAGAGAAGCCTTTCATTTTCACCCTCAAGCAGTCTGCTTACGGGAATATTCGTCCAATCCTTAACGACGCGCGCGATATCCTCGTACGTTACCGTCGGTTTTTTCCCCGATTTGACCTTTTTGGAATTTGTAAAGCTTTCGAGCTTTACGTGCGAAGCCGCTTCGTCAACGAGGTCTATCGCCTTGTCGGGAAGAAAACGGTCGTTTATATATCTGACGGAGAGCTCAACTGCCGCCCTTACCGCCTCGTCGGAGATGACGAGCCCGTGATGCTTTTCGTACCGCTCACGGAGCCCGAATAGAATTTTTTCGGTTTCCTCTGCGCTCGGCTCGTTGACGTTTACGGGCTGAAATCTTCTCTCAAGCGCGCTGTCGCGCTCAATGTGTCTGCGGTACTCGGTTATGGTGGTAGCGCCTATTATCTGTATTTCTCCGCGAGAGAGGGCGGGTTTGAGAATATTTGCCGCATCAATGGCTCCCTCGGCACTGCCCGCGCCGATTATTGTGTGTATCTCGTCAATAAAGAGAATAATATCGGGATTTTTCTGACATTCCGCCATTACGCTCTTAATTCTGTCCTCGAATTCTCCTCTGTATTTTGCGCCCGCGATAAGTGACGGAATGTCGAGCGCGTAAATGCTCTTGGAAGCGAGCAGGGCGGGGACTTTTCCGTCCGCTATACGCATGGCGAGCCCCTCGACGACGGCGGTTTTGCCCACTCCCGGCTCTCCGATAAGACAAGGGTTATTTTTCGTCCTTCGGCAGAGTATCTGTATCACCCGTTCGGTTTCTTTTTCACGGCAGAGTGTGGGGTCTATCTTGCCCGAGCGTGCTATCTCTATCAGATTTCTGCCGTAGGTGTCAAGGGAAGAGGATTTGTTCCCGTCGTTGCTTTTCCGCGGCCTTACGGACGTGTGAATGAATGAGATAATGTCGCTTTGCATCTCGCTTACAAAGAGCCCGTTCTTTTCAAGCATGCGGACGGCTAAGCAGTCGTTTTCGGCAAGAAGACAGTATAGCAGATGCTCGCTTCCAATCAGACTCTGACTGTTTTTTTCGCTGAGCTTTGAAGCCCCGTCGATTATCTTTTTTACCCTCGGAGTAATATTTTGAGAGGTGAGACTCGTTTTTGTACCGATATCGGTTTCGGCAGTAATGTCGCTTTTGATTTTTTGATAGGATATCCCGCGCTTACCGAGCATTTTCGAGGCTACTGAATCACGCTCCTGCAAAATTCCGAGCAAAAGATGCTCGCTGCCTATATAAGTGTGACCGAAGCCCTCCGCCTCCCGCAGAGCCAATATCAAGGCATTTTGCGCCCTTTGAGTGAATCTGTTTTCCATACACTCCTCCGATAATTACAAGATACCTTATATTTGACCGATTCTTTACGGTTTATTTAATTTTGTTCTATATAATGAGCCGAAATATTATATATATGGGAGAGAGCGTCCCACGTTATTCTGTCAACTTCGCCCGTGGGCTTTAATGCGCTCGTTACCTGAAAGAGTCTGACGGCTTTTTCGGTTTCGGGGCCGTATTCTCCGTCGATTGCGATGGGCTCAAAGGTGTTGAAAACCGTGCCTATCTCGTTTAACAGATACTGCACTATGCTCACGAGAAAGCTTTTCTCACCCCTCTTTATAGTGTACGAATCGGGATACGACGGAAAGGGAATTATGGGTCCGGGAAGGGAGCTTTTATGCAGAATGTCAAGATACTGCCCATATAACATATCCCAGGTTTTCCTGTCAGCCACACCCGTAGGTTCAAGTCCGTTCCGCTTTTGAAATTCAATCAGGGCGTCCTTGGTTTTTGAGTCAAAAATTCCGTCAACCGTAACCTCGGGGTAGGTCCTGTCTGCCAAATTCAGGGCGCGAAGATAGGTTTGCAGATTTTTTATAGCGTCCTTTTCGGTGAATTGTCGCATATTCTTACCCTCCTATCTCAAATCCGGGATACTGACCGATTACGAGCCTTGAACCGTTTACAATGTCGCTGTAAAGCGACGCTATGGCACTCCATGTGATAGCGCCGACGATTCCGTCCTGTTCGAGTCCGAAAAGCCCCTGTACGGCTTTCACCGCACTGTCGGTCTGCGTGCCGAAATATCCCGTCAGTTCAACGGAATTTACCTCCGGGAACACCTGCGATATGGTGTTCAGATACTGTTGAAGCACGAGCACCGCGTCGTTGTCGGAGCCTATTCGCAAAGGTGTGCCGGGGAAGGGCAGGACGTTGCCCTCGGTGTAAGTCAACGGTATTTGCGCGACGATTCCTCTGTAAGCGTTGTAAATGGCGTACCACGTGTCCTCGCCCACAATGCCGTCAACCGGCAGACCGAACGTTTTTTGCGCGGCGATGACGGACTCACGCGTGCTGTTGCCGAAAATTCCGTCGATTGTGACGGGCGGTATCGTGGAATAATAGTCGGAGAGGTAGGAAAGAAAATATTGAAGATTGCTGACTCCAATGCCCGTAGAGCCAAGCGAGAGCACCTCGGGGAATTGCTTTGTAACGTCCTCAAGGCGTATTCCCTCGCTGTCGAGCTCGTTGAGCCTTTTTACAGCGTTGTATATGCGGATTACCGCGTACCACGTGGCGTTGCCGACGATGCCGTCGGGAGTGAGCCCGAAAATCTCCTGAAAGCGCCGTACCGCTGCTTCGGTGTCCTCGGCGAAATAGCCGTCAACAACTGCTATTTTCGGTATTGACGGGTAATTTGACGAAATTCTGTTAAGTCTTAATTGCAGCAGACGCACGTCGTCGCTCACAGAGCCCAGCGAGAGCGGAAACCTCGGTGCCGAGGGCCTTTCGTTCTCAACGGGAACGTCCGTTACGATGTCGATATCGTCGCCGTAGTAATATGTCAGTATTTCGTAAGGTGTTCTGCCTTGCTCGGCAAGCGTGACGGTGCCCCACTGTGAAAGCCCCTCGCAGGTGAGCTCCACGCCGTCGCAATAAGCGGCAAAGAGCGGCTCAACGCTTCCGCGCCGTCTTATGTAGGAGTTGAAAATTTCGGCAACTATGTTTTCGATATTTTCAAAATTGCTCCGTCCCTGCACAAAGCTCTGGTCGAAGGCGGTGGAGTTCGTAATGTCAAAATCGTAACCGCGGGAACGGTAAAACTCGGTGTAGATGCGGTTTAGTGCAAACGAGATTTGCGCGTAGATATTTGCCCTTATAGCGCTCTCGGGCCATGTGGGATAAATTTCGCTTGACGCTACGTTGCTTATATAATCGACAAAAGGGACCGTAACGTTCTGCGCGGGTGAATCCGGCGCACCGAGGTGCACCGTTATATATTCGGGAATTATCGGAAGTGTCGGCATATCATTCCTCCTTGTATAAATCGGGGTTCTCGTATTCCTCGAAAATCTGCCCCTCGGTATAGTAGGGGTCAGTCGCATCAAACTCGGCTATGGGGATAACGAGCGCGTTTTGCACAGCCGTAATACCCTCGAAAACGGGCACTCCGACGTAGTGCTGCGGATAGAAGCCCTCTTTATAAACGTCTATATTGTAGGTGGAATAGGGCTTTGAGTCGGGATTTGGCGCTTGTGAAAGAGAAACGCTCGGAGCGGGGAGCGGTACTTTGTCGGTAAGTCCGTCAATGTTTGTCAAAAGCGAGAGCATTATATCGCTGTTGCCCTCCTCGTTGCCTTGTATTATGACGCTTGCACCTTCAATGGGTACGGCTCCCCTTGCAGTGGCAACTCTGACGATAAGATAACCGTTTGAATTTGTTTCGCTCATATATGACCTCCTATAAAATCAGCTCAGTTTTTAATATATGAAAATATATTTGCTTTTGTTAAGAGAAAAATGCAAAAATCTCTTGCAAAAAGGGAAGATATCTGTTATAATAAATATGTATTTGACAAAACTTAAAAGGTCATGAAATAAGGCCATACCAGCCGGGGAATTAGCGGAGCCCTGTACCTGAAATCCGCTACAGCAGGGGTTCATTCCTTTTTTGAGGGCTGAGCTTTTATGGTCTGTGTCGTATTCTGCTGTGTTGAGGAGTGGGTCTTACGCAATCGAAAGCTGTGAAATATGTCAGGTGGGGAACCAAGCAGCATTAAGCAGTCCATTCGGTGTGCCGTGAGGGTGCCTGCTCTGAGCAATAGATACGTACGTCGCATAGGGGTGATGTTCGATTTTAAGGTGTATGGTCTTATTTTGTGACCTTTTTGTTTTACCGTTTTCATGTTTAAGGAGGGAATATGCATCAGGCTTTGTATAGAAAATGGCGACCCAAAACCTTCAGCGAGGTTTGCGGTCAGGACCATGTTACCTCCATTTTGCGTCAGGAAGCGAGCGAGGGAAGATTTAATCACGCGTATCTTTTCTGCGGTTCAAGGGGCACGGGAAAGACTACCTGTGCAAAAATTCTTTCAAAAGCAGTAAACTGCGAAAATATTATCGACGGCAACCCTTGCGGTGTTTGTCCATCGTGCTTGGCAGTTGAAAACGGTTCGACTACCGACGTGCTTGAAATGGACGCGGCATCGAACAACGGCGTTGACAATATCAGAGATATCAGGGACGAGGTTATCTATTCGCCGTCGTTCCTAAAATACCGAGTGTATATCGTTGACGAGGTTCACATGCTCTCAAACAGCGCGTTTAACGCACTGCTTAAAACGCTTGAAGAGCCTCCCGCTCACGCGATATTCATTCTTGCTACGACAGAGCTTCATAAGCTCCCCGCTACCATCGTTTCGAGGTGTCAGAGATTTGAATTTCGCAGAATTTCGACGGACGTGCTTACCTCGCGCATAAAGTTTATTGCAGAGAAAGAAAATATCGAAATCGACGACGGCGCGGCGCGGCTTATTGCACGCTATTCACAGGGCGGTATGCGCGACAGCATATCCTTGCTCGAACTCTGTGCGTCGGGCGGAGATAGAATAACGGTGAATACCGTCAACGAAACCGTCGGCTCTGCGGGCAGAGAGACGATGATGGATATTGCCCGCGCAATTTCCGAAAAGAATTTTGAATTTCTCTTTGGCGAGCTCGATTCCGTTGTAAATTCTTCAAAGGATATCACGGTCTTCTGGCAGGACCTTATCTCGCTTTACCGCGACCTGCTCGTCGTGAAAACAGTCAGGGACAGTGCAAAATATCTTGACCTTACCGATTTTGAAGCGGAAAATCTTGCTTCCTTGGCGGAAAGATTTTCAAGAGAAATGCTTATATATCACTGCAAGATGCTTGAAGAAGCGCTCGCTTCCATGCAGACGAGCGGTGCGGTGAAAAGAATTATTGCGGAGCTCTGCTTCGTTAAAATGTGCGACGACAATCTCAGTACCGCGAACGAGGCGTTGCTTCTCAGAATTTCAAAGTTTGAAGCAAAGTTAGCTTCGGGAAATTTTGCGGCTGCTACGAGTGTATCTGAGACGTCCGCCGAAGAAAACAGCGGTGAAAAAGCTCAGAAGGCACAGAAAGTGCACCCCGCAAAGTCAGAACAACCGCCGAAAAAGGAAGAGGAACAGCCTACGCAACCGATTTTTGAAGAACCGAAGCCCGCCACGCAAAAAAAGACGGCTGTATCGCCTGACGCAAAGAGCGCAAAGCCACTTAAAGCTTGGTCGGAAGCAGTTCAGGCGATTGAAAAGCTCGATGTCAGCGCGTTCGTTTTCTTAAAGAAAACGCGTGCATATATCGGCGGCGACGGCAAGGTGCACGTGCTGACGGACAGATTTTCTCTCAACGCAATAGACAAGCAGAACATTAAATCGGCGCTTGCGTCTGCTCTTTCGTCATATCTTGAAAGAAGCGTCAGAGAGAGCGATATCGTTTACGATATAGACGATGGAAAGATAAAAACAGAGGACGGATTTTCCGACCTTGATGTATTTATAAATTACGATTAACTGAAAGGATTTACCGATATGAAAGCAAGAATACCCGCAGGCATGGGCGGCGGTCCCCAGAATATAAACGCTATGATAAAGCAGGCTCAGAAGATGCAGGAAGATATGGCTGCAAAGCAGGAAGAGCTTGACGCAAGAGAGTACGATATCAGTGCAGGCGGCGGTGTCGTCGGCGTTAAGATTAACGGCAAGCGCGAAATTCTCTCAATCGACATTCAGCCCGAGATAGTGGACCCCGACGATATTGAAACTCTTTCCGATATTCTCGTAGCCGCTATCAACGAAGCAATAAAGAGAGTAAACGACACAAACGAAAGAGAAATGCAGGCTATTACGGGCTCTATGAGTATGCCCGGTATGTTCTGATATGGCAGCACAAATGGAATCCTTGCAAAAGCTCGCCGAGCAGTTTGCCCGCTTGCCCGGAATAGGAAAAAAGACGGCTATGCGTCTTGCGTTTTCCGTTCTTGAACTTAGCGACGCGGAAGCGGAGAGCTTTGCAAATACTATAATTGAGGCAAAGGAGAAAATCCACCTCTGCCCCATTTGCCAGAGCCTTACCGACAAGGAAATCTGCTCCGTTTGCAGCGACCTTGGACGTGACAGAAGCACTATATGCGTGCTTGAGGACACAAAGGCCGTGCTCTCGCTTGAAAAGGTGAGAGAATACCGCGGACTATACCACGTGCTCCACGGAGTTATCTCTCCTATGAACGGTATTACTCCCGATAAACTAAAAATAAAAGAGCTCCTTGCGCGTCTTGAAAGCGACGAGGTCAAGGAAATTATTATCGCCACCAACCCGACTGTCGAGGGCGAGGCGACCGCTATGTATCTTTACAAGCTATTAAAGCCCTTTGATATCAAGATTACCCGTCTGGCTTACGGTATTCCCGTGGGAAGCGACCTTGAATATGCCGACGAGGTAACGCTCTTCCGCGCCATTGAGGGCAGAAGGGACATATTTTAGAAAAGAAAAAGAAAAAAGTATCATTCCGGAGAATGATACTTTTTTTATTAAAACAAGTTAATTATTATATTGATAAGCGGTTCAAATTTGATGCTCCAGATATGAAGCGTGTCATTTTTTATGAACATATACAGCGCACTGTTGAGCATATCGAGTGAGAGAAGCGCCGTAAGACACAGTGCAAGAGGAACGAGTACCTTGGAGTTCATTTTCTCAAATTTTTCTCTTAACGGGATGAATATGTATTTCATGATGATTACTATCATAATTCCGAAAGCCGTGCTTGTCGGCACAGAGGTATATTTCGTGAAATTCAGCGGAATAGTGCTGTAATCCCACCAGATAATGTCGCAGAGCCATTCCGTCGCATATCCGAGCACCACCTCACCGATACTGACCGAAAGGAAAGCCATGGTAAAATAGTAGAGATACGAGGTGAGCTTTTTTGAAAAGTTGAGTTTTTTTCTGAAAAATTCGGGCTTGTCGGGTGTCCCGAAAAGCATATAAATAGCCCAAAGGCCTATCCCATATCCGAAGAGGAAGGGGAGAATCATATTTTTGTTGGTTATCGTGCCTATCGTTAGTGAGGTGAAGAAATTTTCCGTCAAAAAGCCGCCGAAAGATATGATTATCATTACCATTAAGGTGGCGTATTTTCTGTTTTTTGTCATAACGTCTTAAATGTCCTTTATTTATTAAGTATTACTGTGAAGGTGCAGCCCTTGTCGGAGTTGTTTTCGACGCTTATTTCGCCGCCTTCAAGGGAAACTATCTTTTTGGCGAGGGCAAGACCGAGACCGTGTCCTTCCTGTCTGTGCGAGGAGTCTGCCTGATAGAATTTGTCGAAAATGTGTTCTTTGTCCGCCTCGGAGATGCCGGGACCCTCGTCGGAAACCTTGAAGATTATCGAGTTTTCAAGATTTTGGAGTGAGATTTTTATTTCACTGCCCACGGGCGTGAACTTGATTGCGTTGTTGATAATATTGTCCCAAATGTGATGAAGCAGGGCTTCGTTTCCGACGTAGTCGGTGTCGTCGAGCTCAATCTCGAACTCGATTTCTTTTCTTTCCCATTCGCTCTCAAACGCCAGAATGGACTGCCTTACCTGCTCGTCAAGGTCAAATTTCACTTTGTTTGTGATTATCGACTGATTGTCGAGCTTGGAGAGAAGCAGTATGCTTCCCGTGAGCGAGGAGAGCCTTTTTGTGTTGAAAATTATTTTGTCGATATATTCCTTTTGTTCGTCGCTGAGTCCGTCGCTGTCCTGCAAGAGCATGGAATAGCCCTCAATGGCGCTTATTGGAGTTTTGAGCTCATGTGATACATTTGAAACGAAATCCGTCTGTACGGTTTCCGTTGATTGAAGCTCCTGCGCCATCATATTAAATCCCGAATAGAGCTCGCGTATTTCCTTGCTTGTGCTCTTCGTTTCAAGCCTTACGGAGAAATCTCCCTCTGATATTTTGTCAAGAGCGTTTCCAATCTTTTTTAAGGGATTAAAGTACCAACGCGTTAGCGCGTTCGTGGCGAAAATGCCGACGAGTACGGCTATGATAATCATTTCCACGAGCATCGGGACGCTCCAAAAATCCTTGAAAAGAGATACGCACAGCCAATCTATGAGAACTGCAAGCCCCAAACTCATCAGTATCTCAAAGGTTACTATGATGATGAGCCTTACGCGCAGAGTAAATCTCTGCCGCAGTTTCCGCATTTCGCGGAATATTTCTATTTCTTTCATAATTTTACTACTTTGTAGCCGACACCGCGCATCGTGACTATCTTAAAATCAGTGCTGTTTTTGAATTTCTCTCTGACTCTTGCGATATGTACGTCAATAGTGTGCGTATCGCTCTCGTTTTCGTATCCCCAAATCTCGTCCATGAGCTGATGGCGCGTGAAAATCTTGCCGGGGTAAGAAGCCATCTTGTAAAGAAGCATAAACTCCTTCTGCGGAAGCACGAAATTTTCGGTTTCGGTATAGACCGTAAGCGAATCGAGTTCGAGAATGGTTTTGCCGATGACCTGCTTTCTGTCGTTTATCATCTGGGCGCGGCGCAGAAGCGCACCGACGCGGAGCACCATTTCATTGATATTTATGGGCTTGACCATATAGTCGTCAGTGCCCGAAATGAAGCCTTGGCGCATATCGTCAAAGGCGTCCTTTGCCGTAATCATCATAACGGGAGTGGTATTTCCCGCGGAGCGAAGAATTTTAACAAATTCGTACCCGTCCATTACGGGCATCATTATATCGGATATTATGAGGTCGTAGTAGTCCTTGTCCATGGCGTCAAGTGCTTCTTTTCCGTTTGAAACACCGCGCGTAAAGTATCCGTTTTTAGTCAGTATATGGGAGAAGAGCTGACGGAGCTCTCTGTCGTCCTCCGCAATAAGTATTTTGAACATTTTTGCCTCCTATATCAAAACAGTATATTGGGCTGACGGGATTTTAATCCCGTCAGCCTATTATATCATATAATTTTCAAATAAACAAGTACCAACTTTAAGATAATGCTCTAATCAGTATCTCAGACAGAGGTCTTGAAGCCTTTATCTCCCAAAGCACTAATGTTTTATTGTTAGTGAGCATATAGATGGCGCTGTTTATCATATCAAGAGAGAGAGCCGCAGCGAACGATACTGCGAGTACGGTAAGTGTTTTCGGATTCATCTGCGAGAATTTGTCTATCATGGGGTTCCAGAGGAATTTCATAAAGAAAACTATAAGTCCTGCGAAAGCCATACTCGTGGGGACTGAGGTGTATTGTGTAATGTGAAGAGGAATATTCGAGTAGTCCCACCACTTTATTCCGCAAATCCATTCCGTAGCGTATCCAAGCACTACCTCACCGACGCAGACGCAAGTGAAAGCTACCGCAAAGTAGTAGAGTACCGACTGCGAAGTCTTCGCAAATTCGAGTTTATGTCCGAAGAAAAGAGGAGCGTCGGGCGTGCCGAAAAGAGCAAAAAGAGCTAATATTGCCATTCCGTAGCCGAAAAGGAATGGGAGTATCATATTTCTGTTGTTCATCGTACCCGAACAGAAGAACGTAAATACGTTTTCAATACAGAATCCCAAGAAGGACACGACGACCATAACCATAACTATTGCACAGTTGCGAGTTTTCATTTTTACCTCCGTTCTGCTCCTGTGAGCCATTTTGTACCTTAACTATATAACATTAGTTTTAACTGTTTGTCAAATTAAACTCAATAAATGTTGAAAAAACAAAAAAATATGCAAATCTTTCGTTTGACGTGCGAATGTTGACAAAACGGAAGAATTGTGATACAATGAGGGCGTATTTTACCGAGGAGGAAAAATCATGACTGTTGAAAGAATACTTGATTATATTGAGCAGGCTGAAAAAATGGGCGCGTCCGACGTGCATCTCAAATGCGGCTCGCCTGCAATCTACCGACTCGTCGGTGATATTGAATATTTTGACGGTGAAATTCTTTGCGAGAGCGATATTTTGAGCTTTCTTGAATACGTTTCCGATATAGATTTTGAAAAATTCCGTCACGCTGACCAAGCGGTGGATTTTTCATTCACCGTAAAGGAACTCCGTCTGCGCGGAAATGCTTACCGCGATAATAACGGTATCAGCGTCTCTTTGAGATTGCTCAAGCTTGTGGAGTCAAGCGGTTTTGAGGACTTGGGTATACCGTCCGTGCTTAAAAATCTGTGCGACCGCAGAAGCGGACTTATACTTATTACAGGACCGACGGGAAGCGGAAAAACTACAACGCTTACCTATATGCTCGAATACATAAATCACACTCAAAAGAAGCATATCATTATGCTTGAAGACCCTATTGAGTTTATTCATACACCCGACAAATGCATTTTTTCTCAACGCGAGATAGGAAGAGATACGGCATCCTTCTCCGACGCAATAGCCGAGGCGGTGCGAGAGGACCCCGACGTTATAATGGTCGGCGAAATGAGGGATAAGGAGAGCATGGAGGCAGCAATAAGGGCTGCCGAAACGGGACATCTCGTTATATCGACCTTGCACACGAAGGGAGCTGTAAATTCGGTTTCGCGTATCGTTGACATTTTCCCTGCGATACAGCAGAATCAGATACGCACACAGCTCTCAATGTCGCTGCTCGGAGTAGTTTCACAGCAGCTCTGCCCAAGCGTTGACGGCAAAAGCCGCCATCTTGCAACCGAGGTTATGATAGTGACCGATCCCGTTAAGGCGCTGATGAAGCAGGATAAGATACACCTTATAGGAAACACGCTCCAGACCTCCCGAAATATGGGAATGCACACCATGCAAAATTCTCTTAATGAGCTTTTGCAGGCGGGCAAGATATCCAAGCAGACCTACGACATATATCAGATAGTCTGATTATTTTATAAAAAACAGTTCTTCGCTTCAATGAGGAGCTGTTTTTTTGTCGAAAAGCATTCTTCAAACATCGGGAAGAAATGAGTCAAATTATTGACAAAATAAAAAAAGCATGTTATAATATACTATTGCAAAAAAAGAACGGAGGAAAGGTTATGTCGGAGAGCGATTTCAAAAATAAAATATCAAATCTTGATAGCTTTTGGGACCTTGACAGCCTCGTCGTCAAAAAGGGAATCGCAAAAAAGCCGACGGAAACTTTTTCCCGTATGCCTTCGCAGAGTGATGTGACAAAAGAAAGGGAGCTTGCCGATATCAATATCGTGAAAAACACGCAAAATTCGGCAAACACCACGATTAAACGCTATATCATACCGAAGCAGGCGAACGTCAGCGAGAAGCCCGACAAGGAATACTCGCCCGAAAATTCGCTCATTCACAACGTAAAAATATATTCCTGGAATGCGGATTATAATTACTACGAGGATTTTTACCGCGACGTCAAGAGATACTTTAATATTGAGGGCGGGGAAGCGGAGCACGTGCCGTTTTTCTCCTACGTTCCGCAGTATTCGCAGATGAGCCGCGCGCAGAGTCTTTGGTATTTCCGTTTCCGTTCGGAGGCGAGGGCAGGAGAGTATATAGCGAGCGATTACAGCTATATTTTGCTTTACTGCTTTGAGCTTATCAACTCCGCCTCCCTTACGAGTGCCGAGGAAGTGATAAAGCAACTTGCTCTTATTTGGAAAAATTACAGAAAAACCTATCCGCAGTTAAATAAATATCTTTCGGAGTGGATAGTCGATTTCGGATTGCTTAACGGCGTCGCATTTCCAAAAGACTTGCTCGGTTCAAATCTTTGCGAGCTTATGCAAAACTCTACCTTAAAGGAATATTACGCGTCAAGCGTCTACGGAGACAGGGCAAGCTTCGTCAAGCTCATTTTGCAGTTTTGCTCCGCTTACGACCACCGCAGAAGCCGTTATTACGAGAACAATGCACCCATTTACGACGATTTTATCGAAAAGACGCTCGGAGTCCTTTTTGAGAGAGGACTGCTTGAGGGCTTTTCGACGGAGGACTGCACGATAACGAGGCAGGCGTTCATCGGCGCGCTCGTTCCGTACAATATAAAAAAGAAAATAGAGATAAGCTACTGTTCATTCTCGCGCACGAACGATTTTCGATACGTCGTGGGGGATATAGTAAAGTATTGCGAAAACAAAATCAGAGCTCACCTTTCGATAAAATCGAAGCTCGGCGTATTCTCGCTCGACGATGGTATAAGACGCCATATCGACGCTCTGGCACAGCAGTATTTTTCGGGAATGCAGAAGCCGAGAAAAGAAAAAGCGCCCGCCTCAAACGAATACGATAAGCTCTACGACGTGCCGAAAAAGGCGTTCTCGCTTGCAGAAGCCAAGGAAATAGAGAGCGATTCCTGGAATATCACCGAGCGCTTAATCGAAGCGTTTGAGGACAATTCCGAGCAAGAGCAAAATCTGCAACACGTAGAAAAAGCAGAGAATATTTCACTGAAAACAGAGCCTTCGAAAACGAAGAAAAGCGAGAGTGTATTTGCCGAATACAAAGATTTTTTGCGTTTGGTGCTCGACGGCAACTGCCTCGCACAGCGCGCGTACGCACGTGAGAGAGGGATAATGCTCGAAGCCTTGGCTGACGAGATAAACGGTATCTCCGCGGAGCTCTTCGGCGACGTTTTGCTTGAAGAATGCGACGGCGGATACGCTCCCATTGAGGATTATATTTCTTTGATTGAAAAAGAGGTAAACGGTAATGGAAAATAAACAAACTACGAATACAGTACCTAAAAGAATACTTTCGTCCCTGCTCGCATCGGTATCTGCGGGCGTTGTGCCGAGAGCGGGTGCGCCCTATATTGCCATAGGACGAAAGGACGAGATAAACGCCATACTTTCCGACCTTGAGCTTGTCAGCGAGGGCGGTGCGTCAATGAGATTTCTCATAGGCAGATACGGCAGCGGAAAGAGCTTTTTGATGCAGCTCATACGCGGTTACGCGCTTGAAAGAGATTTTATTACTGCCGACATCGACTTAACCCCCGAGCGCCGTCTGTACGGAACTCACGGCACGGGCGTGGCAGTGTACCGCGGACTTACGAAGAATATGGCGTCAAAATCCTCGCCCGACGGCTCTGCCATTACGAAGATGATAGCACGCTGGATAGGCGGATTTCGCTCCAAACTCACAGAAGAGGGGTACAGCGAAAATGACGAAGCGTTTTATACTAAATTAAATGAACTCGTATACAACGAGATAAGGGACATCGAGTACCTCGTCGGCGGATTTGATTTTGCCAAGGTTATAAGCGAATACTACAAGGCATACGTCAGAGATGACAAGGAAAAAATGAGTGCCTGCCTGCGCTTTTTGCGCGGTGAATACTCAAACAAGACCGAGGCAAGAGGTGCTCTCGGCTTTAACGTATCAACCATTATTGATGACGAAAACTGGTACGATTATATAAAGCTTTGGGCTTGCCTCGTGCGTAAGATGGGCTACCGCGGACTCGTTATTTTCATTGACGAATGTGTAAATCTTTACAAGATAAGCAACAGAATAAGCCGTGAAAACAACTATGAAAAAATACTTTCAATGTTCAATGACACGCTTCAGGGCGGTGCTGAGGGACTTGAAATTATACTCGGCGGTACACCGCAGTTTTTAGAGGATACGCGCAGAGGACTTTTCAGCTACGAAGCCCTGCGGAGCCGTCTTTGCGACAGCCGTTTTGCACTGACGGGCTTTAAGAATTTAATAGGTCCCGTAATCCGTCTTAAAAGGCTTACGGACGAGGAGCTTTTCGCACTCATAGTGAGAATAACGAACCTTTATTCGCAGTATTACGATTGGACGCCCCGCATTACCGAAGAGGAGCAGATTAAATTTCTCAATATCTGCCTTGAGAGAACGGGCGCGGATATTATGATAACGCCACGCGAGATGCTCCGCGATTATATGACGGTACTGAATATCCTCATGCAGAATGAGGACGCGCGCTTTGACGATATCGTAAAAAGTGCCGTCACGCTCGACCACTCCGATATTGATGAAAAGAAGGAAGAACCGACTGCTCCCCAAAAGAAAGCCGTAACGCTAAATGACATTGATTTTTAAGGAGATTATATGTCCGAAGAAGAAAGAATTTTTGAACGGTTCCCGGATTTTATAAGGGAATTTATATACTCGCACTCTTGGGAAGAACTAAGGCACATTCAAATTGAGGCGGCGAGGGTTATTTTTGACACGAAGAGCCACCTTTTGCTCACCTCGTCCACCGCTTCGGGCAAGACGGAAGCGGTCTTTTTCCCCATTCTAAGCGAGCTTTACGAGAATTACGCCCCGGGAATCCGCGTGCTCTATATTGCGCCGCTCAAAAGCCTTATAAATGACCAGTTTGAGCGAATGGAGGACCTTTTGCGAGAGAGCGGAATAGGCGTTACGCGCTGGCACGGCGATGTTTCCTCATCAAAGAAAAGAAAACTGCTCGAAAACCCGAACGGCATTTTACAGATAACGCCCGAATCGCTTGAAGCGATGCTCATCAACCGCTCAAACGACATAGCAAGGCTCTTTTCCGGGCTTGAATACGTCGTAATCGACGAAATTCACACGCTTATCGGCGCTGACAGGGGAAATCAGGTTCTCTGCCAGCTCTCGCGGATTGAGCATCTTATCGGCAGAGTACCGAGAAGAATAGGGCTCTCCGCCACCGTAGGCGATGCGCGTACCGTTGCGGATTGGCTCGCCTCGGGCACTGACGTAGAGGTTGAAATTCCCACTGTTCCCCCCGAAAAAATACGCTGGCGTCTTGGACTCGAGCATTTCTTCATTCAGAATGACGAGGTCGAGCAGTCGAGGACGAATATGACGAGAAAGGGCGAGAGGGCAAAGCTCGACAGCGGTTATGAATATATGTACGACACCGTCAAGGACAAAAAGAGCCTCGTTTTTTCAAATTCGCGCGAGGAAACCGAGTATCTGACCGCAACCTTCCGCCAGATAGCGAAAAGCAGAGGGGACAGAGATATTTTTCTCATTCACCACGGAAACCTCTCCGCTCCCATAAGGGAAGAGGCAGAAGCGAAGATGAAGGACGACGGGATACAGGCAGTTACCTGTGCGACGGTTACGCTTGAGCTCGGCGTCGATATCGGCAGGCTTGAGCGAGTTTTACAGAACGAAGCTCCAAACTCCGTTTCGTCGTTTTTGCAAAGGCTCGGGCGCTCGGGCAGGCGCGGAGCACCGCCCGAAATGGTAATGGTATTCCGCGAGGAAGACCCCATTCCGAACACACCGCTCCCACAGCTTATTCCTTGGAATTTAATTAAGGGAATAGCGATAATTCAGCTCTATATCGAAGAAAAATTCATAGAAACTCCCACGCACAAAAAGCTACCTTTGAGCTTGCTTTTTCACCAGACATTGAGTATTCTCGCGTCAAGCGGAGAGCTTACCCCCCGCCGTCTTGCAGAGAAGATTTTATCGCTCCCGCCTTTCGCGGAGGTTGATAAGGAGATATACCGCGAGCTTCTCGTTTCAATGATAAATAACGATTTTATCGAGATGACCGAGGAAAAAGGGCTCATCGTAGGACTGGCGGGCGAGAGATTGCTCCGCTCGTTCAAATTCTACGCGGTGTTTAAGGACAGCGAGGATTATACGGTGCGCTCGGGCTCGGACGAGATAGGCACGATAACCACTCCGCCCCCTGTCGGCGACCGCTTTGCGCTCGCGGGAAAAGTATGGGAGGTTGAGGAGCTCGACATACCGAGAAAACTCATATACGTAAAGCAGGTGCTTGGAAAAATGGAGGTTTCGTGGCCGGGCGATTACGGCGAGATTCACACGAAAATTCTCAAGAGAATGAAGCAGGTATTGCTTGAAGACACGGAATACCCCTACCTTCAGCCCAATGCGAGAAAGCGCCTTAACGACGCGCGCGTTCTTGTAAGAAACGTCGGTCTTGACCGGCACGATATGCTCCGCCTCGGCGGATATACTTACTGCCTTTTTTCTTGGCTCGGCACTCGCTCGTTCAGAACTCTTCGCCGTTTTATTCAAAAGAACGCTTCAAGGCTCGGCATTTCAAGCGTTGAGAGCGATTCCTGCAATTATATGATGATAAAAATGGAGCGCGGCGACGAGCGCACGTTTGCCTCGACTCTTGCGGCAATCGTCGAGAGGGAAGGCATCGACACGCAAACGCTCGTCGGCATCAATGAAAATCCCGTGTATGAAAAATACGACGATTATATTCCCGCAAGCCTTTTGCGAATTGCCTACGCGCGCGATAAACTTCGCGCGGACGAGGTGATAGACACCGTCATCGAACTTAACAAAAGAAGCAACTGACTCAGTCAGTTGCTTTTTTGTATACTTCTTTGTAAAGTGTATTTTTTATTTTAAGATACTGCTCTTCGCTGATTTCTCTGCCAAGTGTCATGACGTATAGCTCAACGGGCGCGCGCCCCTCGGATAGCGGGGGCTGTATATAGGGGTAAAGATTTAGTGAAAACCCTATACGCTTGTAGTAGTTGACTCGGCGAGTCGTTATTTCGTCCGTCGGGTGCTCAACTTCAAGGCAAACGGGCTTGTCGGCACGCGATAGCACGAATGACAGAAGCTCCTTGCCGATACCGCCGTTTCGGTATTCGGGACAGGTTGCCAGATGTTCGAGATAGGTAATATCGGGAAATTCCCAGTACGCGAGAAATCCGACGAGCTTGCCGTCTCTTTTTTCTCCGAGCACTCTGTAATATTCGTTTTCAAAAAGGGCCTTTTGCCCCGATTTTGTTCTGTATTCGTCGAGTGGAAAGCTCTTTTCCATTATCGCAAAGAGCTCCTCAAAATCGTCAATTTTCAAAAATTCTGCCATTTTTATACCCTTTTACATATTTTTTATAGTTTAATTTTAGCCCAAAAAATACCGATTGTCAATACGGATACAGTTTTTTCAAGGTGTATTTTCTGCAATTTTATCAAAAATAATTATGGGAGGGATGAAAAAATGAAAAAACTTTTATTTCTGCTATTTATTTTGATTTTGATTTTATCGTGCTTTGTATTGCCCGTGGCTGCCAAAGTGAACGAATGCTATTGGTATTGCAAGCGAAACAGCGAGCACCTGCAGCCTCAAATTGATTCAAATTTCAGCTTCGTTGAGGAGTGCGGGGGCATTTACGTCGATAAAAACGCAAAAGACGATAAGGTGATATATCTGACCTTTGACGTCGGTTACGAAAACGGAAATGTCGGAAAAATAATGGACGTGCTTGAAAGCGAGGGAGTCAAGGCGACGTTTTTCGTGCTCGGGCACGTTATTGAGGCGGAGAGCGAGCTTATAAAGAGAATGACTGACGGCGGCCATCTCGTGGCAAATCACACCGTCAACCACAAAAATCTCGTCGGAGCAGACCTTGAAAAAGTAAAATCGGAGATAGAGGGACTTGAGGTAATGTACCGTGAGCTTACGGGTAAGGAAATGGCTAAATTCTTCCGCCCGCCCGAGGGAACATTTGACAAGGAGCTGCTTCTGCGCGCAAAGGAGCTCGGATACAGAACGGTATTCTGGAGCTTTGCTTACGCCGACTGGGACAACAAAGCGCAGATGAGAGAGGACGTAGCGCTCAAAAAGATACTTGACAACACGCACAACGGTGAGATAATGCTGCTCCACCCGACGAGCGCCACTAATGCAAATATTATGCAGGAGCTCATAAGGACACTGAAAGCCGAGGGCTACCGTTTTGCTACGGTGGACGAAATAAAATGAAGAGTTTAGCTTGCCTTGTGCTCGCGCTCGCGATGATTCCTCTCGGGGTAAATGCACCCTTGCAGGGCGGGGTAAGGATATATAAATCCTGCCATGAAAACAAGGAACAGATAGCCATTACCTTTGACGACGGACCTCACCCGAGATACACCGAGCAGATTCTCGATATTCTGAAAGAAAACAATATAAAAGCTACCTTCTTCATTATAGGAGAGAACGTGGAGCTCTACGGCGACGGAATAATAAAAAGAATTATCGACGAGGGGCACGAGATAGGAAATCACACCTTTACGCACCCGCACACGAAGGGCACGGACGATGAGAGCTTTTACGAAGAGGTAAGGCGCACCCACGCGCTGATGCTTGAAAAATACGGCTATGAGATGAAGCTGTTCCGTCCGCCCGAGGGCTATATTGACGCCAAAGTTAAAAAAATAGCCGAGGAGCTCGGATACAGCATAGTGCTATGGAGTGTTGACACAAAGGATTGGAACTGCGCCAAAAAGGACACGATAGTCAAAAATGTAAGCATTCACGCCTCGGGCGGTGATATAATCCTTATGCACGACTACGTAAGCCGACACGGATATACGATACCCGCACTCAAAGCCATAATCCCCCGGCTTAAAAGCAGAGGGCTTGAATTTGTTACGGTCAGCGAGCTTGTGAATAAATAAAAAGGGGCTGCCAAAAGGCAGTCCCTTATTCTGATAAATTAAAGTGCAGCCGCAATTAAGGAAATGACGATAACCGCTGCGCTGAGAACCATAAGACCTGCGAGCACAAGTGCCAAAATTCTTACTGCCTGACTCTGTTTGTTCTGATGATTATTACTCATAATTAATACTCCTATATAAAATAATTATTTAATCAAAGATTTTTTTGATATCTTTTTCGCTGATAGCTGTTCCCGTTGCGGGTAGCTTTATTTTCTTATAGCCCTTGTCGTCAAGGTGCTCGTCGAACTTGCTTGTCGCACGCTCGAGCTTTTGACCCTTTTTGCAGGTAAAGACGGTAGTACCCGCGCTCGTTCTGCTCGATTTCTGCGGAATGAGAGAGGTTTTTACGATTATCGCCTTTTTTTGATTATTTACGAGAAGAAGGTCATAGGGGTGCTTTTCGTCCTCATAGAACGCGGCGACGATGGGCGACGCGTCGGAATACGCTCCTATGAGCTTGCGCCTTGTCGCCTTGGTCTGATAGGCACTTATCGGGATTCTTACGCCCTTGCCGTTTTCAAACAGAAAGACCATATTGTGCTTTTCGGGATAGTCCCGTATAACCTTAATAAATATCGGCTTTTCGCCTGCGTCCATACCGAACTTTGCGGGAATGTATTCACCCATATCCGACGCCTTGACGTTGTCAAATTCGGAAACCTTGACTTTGTAGACCTTGCACTGATTAGTGAAGATGATGAGCTCTGCCAAAGTATCGGTTAATTCGTAGAATACTATTTTGTCGCCTTCCTTGACCTTCTGCTCGTCATTTCCCCGCAAGGACTGCGGAGTGATGCGCTTGAAATAGCCCTCGCGCGTCATATAGATATGAACGTCGCTCTTTTCGATATGATGCTCGTGAACGTACTCCTCAATCTCGGAGTCATCGGCAATCATTGACACCCTCGGCTTGCCGTATTTTTTCTTGACCTCGTTAAGCTGCTTGGAGATATACCCACGCAACTTTAATTCGTCTGCGAGAATTTCCTCTATCTGTGCTATCTCCGCCTGAAGTCCCTCTATTTCGCTTATCTTGTTGATGATAAACTCGCGGTTGAGATTGCGGAGCTTGATGTCGGCAATATATTCTGCCTGAACTTCGTCAATTGAGAAACCTTTCATAAGATTCGGAACGACGTCGCTGTCCTTTTCCGTGCCGCGGATTATTGCGATTGCCTTGTCGATATCCAGCAATATCTTGCCGAGACCGAGAAGCAGGTGGAGCTTGTCCTTCTTCTTTTTGAGGTCAAAGCTGAGCTCTCTGCGGCAGCAGTTCATTCGGAATCGAATCCACTCGGAAAGAATTTCGATAACGCCCATCTGCCTTGGCGAGCCGTCAATGAGAATATTGAAATTGCATTTGAAGCTGTCCTCAAGTGGCGTGAGCTTATAGAGCCTTGCCATAAGCTTGTCTGGGTCCGTGCCTCTCCGCAAATCAAGCGTGAGCTTGAAGCCCGACAAATCTATCTCGTCACGGAAATCGACTATTTCCTTGACCTTGCCGTCCTTAATAAGCTCGGTGAGCTTTTTCATTATCAGCTCGATTGAGGTGGAGTAGGGAATCTGAATTATATCAATGCAGTTTGCATTTTTATCGTAGACGTAGCGCGCGCGGATTTTTACCGAGCCCGAGCCCGTTTCATAGACCTGACGCATGGCATCTCTGTTATAGATTATAGTACCGCCGCCGGGGAAATCGGGAGCTTTGACTATGTCAAGAATTTTTTCGATATCCGTCTTGGGATTTTTCAGAATAGCTATCGTTGCGTCGCAAATTTCCGCGAGGTTAAAGGGGCATATCTCGCTCGCCATACCAACCGCGATACCCTTATTGGGAGTTACCAGGACGTTGGGGAAGGAGGTGGGGAGCAGAACGGGCTCCTGCATCGTGCCGTCATAGTTGTCAACGAAATCAACTGCGTCCTTGTCAATTCCGCGGAAGAGCTCGGCGCAGAACGGGTCGAGTTTTGCCTCGGTGTAACGGGACGCGGCGTATTTCATATCGGACGAATACTGCTTGCCGAAGCTTCCCTTGGAGTCTATAAATGGGTGAAGGAGTGTTTCATTTCCTCGCGTGAGTCGCACCATCGTTTCATAAATGGCGGCGTCGCCGTGGGGATTTAACTTCATCGTCTGTCCGACTATATTTGCGCTCTTCGTCCTGTTGCCCGTGAGAAGTCCCATTTTGTACATTGTATAAAGTAGCTTTCTGTGCGAGGGTTTAAGACCGTCTATTTCGGGAATGGCACGGGAAACTATAACGCTCATAACGTACGGCATATAGTTTTTCTCGATGGTTTCCGTTATAGGCTGGGGTATCGGGGGCTTGTGTACTATTTCTTTTACTTCAAGTGCTTTTTTGCTTTTCTTAGCCATTTTTCAATGTCCTTTTCGTAAAATCGGTGTATTAAACCTTCTTTATTGTATGCGCCGCGGCGCGTATCATTCTGTTATAGAGCGCAAGTCCCAGCCCTTCAAGGCGGGGCAGATGCGCGTATATGGTTTTTCCGCCGAGCTTGTCAGCCTCGCGCAGAGCGGTGAAAAGGTGTTTTGCCTGAGCGGAAAGGTCGTTGCGACCGCCTGTTTTAATTGTAAGGGCAGGGGAGAGTGAGGAAAATTCCTCATCATAGCAGAGTACGGCACAGCCGTGCTCGCTCTGCTCTTTTATCATAAAGGCAAGCACGTCGTCCTCTTTTCCGTCAAGCAAGATAAAATCCGAGCTCGGTGCGTAGTGACGGTATTTCATACCGGGTGAGAGCGGTCTTTCGTTCTCGGCGAGCTTTCCCGTTACCGCAGGGGCGATTTTCACGTCCTCGCAAACACAGCAGAGCGCGTCGTAAGTAATTGCGCCGGGACGCAAAAGCGTAAGCGAATTGCCGTTGATTGAAACGATGGTAGATTCGAGTCCTATGTCGCACTCACCGCCGTCGATAATCATATCAACTCTGCCCGACATATCTTCTTCGACGTATTTCGCACTCGTGGGCGAGGGGCGTCCGGATATGTTGGCGCTCGGCGCGGCGATGGGTACTCCGCACGCCTCAATCAAGGCGTGCGCTGTCGCGTGGGACGGGCAGCGCACGGCTACCGTGTCAAGTCCGCCCGTAACCGAGGTGGGAATGCACTCGCGCTTCGGCATTATTACGGTCAGAGGACCGGGCATAAACGCCTTTGCGAGCTTGTAATACGCGTCGCTGACAAAAGCGTATTTCTCCGCGTCAGACGGCTCGGCTATGTGAATTATAAGCGGATTGTCGCTCGGTCTGCCCTTAGCCGCATATATTTTTTGCGCGGCGTCCGACAAAAGAGCGTTTCCGCCGAGTCCGTAAACGGTTTCGGTTGGGAATACCACAAGACCGCCCGAGAGAATGATGTCCGAAGCCTCTTTTATGCCCTCGGGGCTGTCTTTGGGGTCGTTGATTTTCAGTATTTTAGTATTCATATTAACTTTGAGTTGAATTTCTGAGCTTTTCGGCAGTGTCCGCCGTAATGAGAGCGTCAATCATATCGTCGATATCACCGTTGACGAAATTTTCAAGCGAATGAGTGGTATATCCTATTCTGTGGTCGGTTATACGGCTCTGGGGATAGTTGTAGGTGCGTATCTTTTCGCTTCTCGAACCCGTGCCGACCTGACTTTTTCTGTCCGAGGATATTTTTTCCTCCTGCTCGGTCTGCTTGATATCGAGGAGCTTTGTGCGGAGCATTTTCATAGCCTTGTCCTTATTTTTGAGCTGGCTTCGCTCTTCCTGACACCATACCACGATTCCCGTGGGCTTGTGATAAATTCTTATTGCGGATTCGGTCTTGTTTATGTGCTGACCGCCCGCACCGCTCGATTTGCAGGTTTCAATCACGAGGTCTGCGGGGTTTATCTCGACGTCAACCTCCTCCGCCTCGGGAAGCACTGCGACCGTAACGGTTGAGGTCTGTATTCTGCCCTGAGATTCGGTTTCGGGCACGCGCTGAACCCTGTGAACACCGCTCTCGAATTTGAATCGGGAGTACGCACCCTCGCCCTCAACCATAAAGCATATTTCTTTATATCCTCCGAGCTCGGTTTCGTTGCAGGAAATGACGCTCGTCTTAAACGAGGTCCTGTCCGCGTACATGGTATACATACGGTAGAGCACACCCGCAAAGAGCGCCGCCTCCTCACCGCCCGCGCCTGCACGAATTTCTATAATGACGTTTTTGGAGTCATTCGGGTCCTTGGGCAGGAGCAGAATTTTGAGCTCGTCAAAAAGAGTAACGCTTTTTTCCTTACAGAGGGCGATCTCTTCCTGAATCATTTCTTTTATCTCGGCGTCTGCACCGTCGAGCATCTCAAAAGCATCTGCGAGCTCTTGCTCGTTTTTCTTGTATTCTCTGAACTTGGAGATTACGGGAGTCAAGGAATTGTATTCCTTGATTCTCTTCGTAAACTCCGCGGGGCTTGAGGCTATCTCTGGGTCCGAGAGCTCGCCCTCAAGCTGAACGTATCTCTGTTCGGCAAATGTAAGTTTATTAAGCATCTATTATTTTGTGTCCTTTCGTAAATTTCAGTTATTCTGTAAATATTATTTACGGACTAACTAAAATTTGCAGAAAGCACAGAATGCGCGGTAGGACTCGTAAAGGTCAACCTTTGAAATCACCTCAAAAGGAGAGTGCATTGAGATTACGGGAACGCCGAGGTCAACGACGTCGATATTGTGCTGGGAAATGTATTTTGCAACTGTTCCGCCGCCGCCGACGTCAACTCTGCCGAGCTCGCCACTCTGCCAGATTACGCCGTATTCAGCCATAGCGCGTCTTACGAATCCGACGAACTCTGCGTGAGCGTCGTTTGTGCCGCCCTTGCCGCGTGAGCCGGTGTATTTCGTAAGAACTACTCCGCAGGAGAGAAGAGCGGAATTTCTCTTTTCAAATACCTCTGCGAAATTGGGGTCGTAAGCTGCGGAAACGTCCGCTGAGAGACACTTGGAATTCGCGCGGACTACTCTGGGATTAGCGCCGAGGGAGAGGGAAATTTCGTCGATGAGGTCCATCATAAAGTCGCCCTGCATACCCGTGTTTCCGTCGCTGCCCGTTTCCTCCTTGTCTGCAAGAATGCACATAAGAGTGTGATCGGAGTCAGAGGAATCAATGATTGCTTTAAGCGCAGGATATGCGCATACTCTGTCGTCGTGTCCGTAAGCGCCTATCATGGAGCGGTCAAGACCTACGTCTCTTGCCTTCTGCGCGGGGACTACCGAGAGCTCTGCCGTGAGGAAATCTTCTTCAACGATGCCGTATTTCTCGTGGAGAATGTTCATCGTGTTGAGCTTAATTGCGTTATCCTCGTCGCCGAGAGGACGGCTTCCCACGAGCACATTGAGCTTTTCGCCCTCAATAGCGGAGCCGAGGGGCTTCGTGTCGTAGCCGTGAGCGAGGTGGGGAAGAAGGTCGTTGATATAGAGTACGGGGTCGCCCTCGTCCTCGCCGATAACTACGTCAACGCTCGTTCCGTCAGCCTTGATAACTACGCCGTGAATTGCGAGAGGCATAGCGAGCCACTGATATTTGCGGATACCGCCGTAGTAATGAGTTTTGAAGAAGCTCATACCCTCGTCCTCGTAGAGAGGAACCTGCTTTAAGTCAATTCTGGGTGAGTCGATGTGAGCCGCGGAAATTCTGATACCGTTTTCAAGGCTCTCGCTTCCTATTGTGAAAAGGAAAAGATTTTTACCTCTGTTGTTGTAGTAGCACTTGTCGCCGACGGAGAGCTTCTGACCGAGAGTATAGGGCTTAAAGCCTGCTTTCTCTGCGATTGCAATTGAAGCGTTGACTGCCTCGCGCTCGGTTTTTGCGTCGTCGAGGAATTTCATATAGTCAAGAGCAAAACCGTACGCTTCGTCAATAGTCTTTGCGTCCGCCTTTTCGTATACGCTTGATTTCTTGTAAAAAAGCTGTTCTTTGAGTTCTTTTGTTTCCATTGTTTTATGTTCCTTTCGATTGATAATCAATTATAAAGTTCCCTGTATTTTTCCATATAGCGAAGCACTTTTTGAACGTAATTCCGAGTTTCCTTTACGGGAATTGAATCGAAATCACCCTCGGTATAGTCGTTTTCTTCTAAAAATTCTGCGAGATTGCCCTCACCCCAGTTATAAGCCATGAGCGCCTTTTCCCACGAGCCGAATTTGGAGTACAGATATTGGAGATAGTACGTTCCGTACTTGATATTTGTTTCGGGGTTGTATAGCATCTGCGAATACGGCGGGTCGCCGAGCTTGCCTGCGAGCCATTCGTAAGTGGACGGCATCATCTGCATAAGCCCGATAGCACCCTTTGAGCTCTTAGCGTCGCTCTCAAAATCGCTCTCCGCTTTGATAACTGCGAAAACGAGCTCCTTTGGCACAGAGTATTCGCTTGAATATTTTTCAACAAGCTCGTCGTAGCCGTCGGGGTAGAGAAGCCTGTCTATGCCGACGAATATGAGGTCAAAGATAAATCCTGCCATAATGGAAATGAGAATAATTATCAAAACGGTGCTCGTTTTGAAAATCTTAATCTTATTTCTCATCTTAAATTAACTCCTCTTGTATAAGAATGGATTCAAGCTTTTCGTTCATGTCTGCCACGCTTCCCGAATTTGTTATGTAATAGTCCGAGTTCTCAGTAAAGAAGCTGTCGTCGGGCTGAGCCTCAATGCGAGCCAGAGCTCTTTCGCGGTCAATGCCGTCGCGCTTCATTATTCTGTCAAGTCTTGTCTGCTTGTCGCCGATAACGGAAATTATGATATCACACGCACCGACGAATATCTTTGAGGAAAAGAGAGCGGGCGCATCGATTACCGCCGCGCGCTTTCCTTTGTCGATATACTCGGTAAGGCGTTTGTTGACCTCTTCCCAAATATATTTGTGAGTAGTATTGTTAAGGCTTTCTAAATTCTCCTTTGCGTTTTCTCCGCTGAAAACGAGAAGCGCAAGTGCTTTTCTGTTAAGAGAACCGTCGCCGTTTATGACGGCGTCGCCGAATTTTTCTTTTAATTCAGCAAGGCACGGAGATTCGTGGGATACGAGCCCGTGATATATCGCATCGGTATCTATGCAGGGAATACCCAATTCCTCAAATCTTTTGCACAATGTGGTTTTTCCGGCTCCGCTCTGCCCTGTGAGTCCGATTACTTTCATTTGTACCTCCCGATTAATTTTTGATAACAAAAATTATCTATTATATATTATAACTCAAAAAAATGAAATATGCAAGTTATTTCGCGTATAAATTTTATGTAAATATACGATAATTTTAGATAATCTGATTGCAAAAGAGCTCAAATTATAGTATAATAAGAGGGAAACGTAAAAACGGGGGACTGTAATGAAATACGAGATACTGCTTTTTGATGCGGACCATACGCTGTTTGACTTTGAAAAAAGTGAATATATTGCACTTAGGGGCGCGCTTCTCTCTCTCGGACTTCCCGCGAGCGACGAGCATATAAAGAGGTACAGCGACATAAACTGCGAGTATTGGAAAAAGCTTGAGAGGGGCGAGATAGACAAGAAGAGACTCCTTCTTGAACGCTTTGAGGTGTTCTGCCGAGAGTACGGTTTTGCAGATTACGCCGAGGCGCTTTCTGACCTCTATATTGAAAAGCTTTCCTCGCAAGCCGACCTTCTTGACGGAGCGCTTGAGCTTGTTGCGAGCGCATCAAAAAAATATAGACTCTTCATCATTACGAACGGCCTTAAAACGACGCAGGACGGCAGGTTTGCCATCTCTCCCATAACAAAATATTTTGAAAAAATATTCATCTCCGAGGTTATCGGCTGGGAAAAGCCGAGTGTGGAATTTTTCAATTTCGTAGCGCACTCGATAGACGCATATAGCGCCGAGAAAACCTTGGTAATCGGGGATTCGCTGACAAGCGATATAAAAGGAGCAATAAATTCTGGCCTTGACTGCATCTGGTACAATCCGAAGAAAAAGAGCGTGCCCGACGGTTGGAATATCACATATAATGTAAGCAATTACGGCGAGATTTACAGAATACTCGGCATTTGATTTTAGGAGATACGCTTTGGAACAAATTATCAATTTTTTAATGTCCTCGGGTATTGATTACGAGGAGAACGTGAGCGGAAAAAAGCTGACCTCGTTTTGCGTAGGCGGTGAAGTGAGAGTCGTTGCAAAGCCATCGGAGCGTGAGCAGTTAAGAGAGCTTTTTTGGTATTTGCGCGAAAACGGTATCAAATACGCCGTGCTCGGACGGGGAAGCAATATCGTAATCGACGACGCAGGATATTGCGGAGTGCTCGTTCTGCTCTCGAATTTCAATAAAATATCGTTTGACGGTAAGGCAGTAACTGCGGGAGCGGGTGCTACGATGAGACAGGTTGCGAATTTTGCTCTGCAAAATTCGCTTTCGGGACTCGAATTTGCTCACGGTATCCCGGGCAGCGTCGGTGGCGGAGTTTATATGAATGCGGGCGCGTACGGCGGTGAGATTTCGGGCGTTCTTCGCTCTTGCGAATGCTACGACATCGCAAACGACGAATTTTTGTGCCTTGGAAACGCCGACTGCGATTTTTCGTACAGACACAGCGTTTTTTCAAAAAATAAAAATTTCGTGATACTTTCGGCAACCTTTGAACTGACGGAAGGCGACGCCGAAAAAATAGCAGAAACCATGGAAATATATAAGGCGTCGCGCGCCTCAAAGCAACCGCTTGAATTTCCGAGCGCGGGAAGTACGTTCAAGCGCCCGAAGGACAATTTTGCGGGCAAGCTTATTGAGGACGCGGGACTCAAGGGCTACACCGTCGGCGGAGCACAGGTGAGCCCGAAGCACGCGGGATTTGTCGTAAATATCGGCGGTGCGACGAATAAGGATATAAAGAAGCTCGTCGAGCACGTAAAGAATACGGTCAGCGAGAAGTTCGGCGTTGAGCTCGAATGTGAGATAGAGTTTCTGAGCGACAAAAGCACCGCTTTTTCGGAGCTGATAAAAAGAGAATTTTTTGATGAGATACCGCACAGAACCTGCTGTCGCCGTGCGCTTGCGTACGGACTGCTTTTCGACGCGTTTACCGACGGTGATAAGGTCTACATAGACGTTCCCAATGCAGATTTCGCGCAGTATTACTCCGACGTGCTTTCACGCCAGTTTTCAAAGGATACAGAGGTTGCTCCCGCTTCAAAATCGGGCAGAAAACATTACAGAGTGTCGTTTCATTCCGAAGCGGTGGCGCATAAAATATGCGCGCTTGACGTCGAGAGTGCAAAACTTTCGGACTATATGTCATTCAAGTGCGAGGGCTGCCGAATGAATTTTTTGCGCGGAATATTCTTTGCCCGCGCCACTCTTACGTTTGCGGCGGGGAATAATCACCTTGAATTCAGGATTCAGCACAAAAACAGGGCAAAACTGCTCGCCGAGTTTCTCACCGCCTGCCAAATCGAGCCGAAGATTATCGCGCGCAAGAACGCATTAGGACTCTATTACAAAAAAGCGGACAGAATTGAGGATATTCTCAACCTTTTGCAGGCGAACAGCGCCTTCTTTGAGGTGATGAACAGAAGAATTGAGCGCGATATAAGGCGTCAGGAAAACCGAGCGACGAACTGCGAGGCTGTCAACATAAAAAAGCAGGTTGAAACCGCCCAAAAGCACCTTCGCGCAATAGAAATACTGCGCCAGGCGGGCTTTCTCGATAAGCTCGACAAGGAGCTGACGGAGAGCGTTACGCTGAGGCTCGAAAACCACTCCGCGTCCCTTTCGGAGCTTGCGTCGATGCACGAACCGCCTATAAGCAAATCGGTGCTTAACAACAGATTTACAAAGATTATTAATATGGCAGAAAGTGTTGCCAAAAGAAAAAAGTAAGGAGGACGTTATGTCGGATTTTGTTCATCTGCATCTTCACAGCGAATACAGCCTGCTTGACGGTGCGTGCAGAATAAAGGATATACCGAAGCGCGCAAAAGAGTGCGGACACACCGCTGTTGCGCTCACCGACCACGGCGTTCTCTTTGGAGTGCCCGCCTTTCTTGACGCGTGTAAAAAAGAGGGGATTAAAGCGATAGTGGGCTGTGAGGTCTACGTAGCGCCCCGCTCGCGTTTTGACAAGAGCGCGGGAGCAGGTCAGCCCTATCATCTCGTACTGCTCTGCAAAAACGAGAAGGGTTATAAAAACCTTCTTCAAATGGTATCGCGCTCGTACACCGAGGGATTTTATTCAAAGCCCAGAGTTGATACCGAGCTCTTAAAGCAGTACAGCGAGGGGCTGATAGCCCTCTCCGCATGCCTTGCGGGCAGGGTGTCGAGAATGCTCACCGCGGGCGATTACGACGCGGCAAAGGCGAGCGCGCTTGAATACGCCGAGATATTCGGCAAGGACAATTTTTACATTGAGATACAAAATCACGGTATCGAGGAACAAAAGCAGATACTGCCGGAGCTTGTAAGGCTCGCAGAGGAGTGCGGACTGCCCCTTGTCGCCACTAATGACTGCCACTATCTGCGCCGTCGCGACGCCAATACGCAGGCGATACTTATGTGCATACAGATGAACAAGTGCATAAACGACGGCAGACCCATGGGCTTTGAAACCGACGAATTTTATTACAAGGATTCAAACGAGATGAAATTGCTCTTTTCAAAGTACGAGGGGGCAATAGAGAACACCGTGAAGATTGCCGACAGGTGCAATTTTGAAATGGGCGACACAGAGGTCATCCTGCCGAAATATCCTTGCCCCGACGGAAAAGACAGCGCGACCTATCTGCGCTCGCTCGTGCTTTCGGGACTTGAAAAAAGGGAGGGGAACGGCACTGTTTCCTACGGCAAGCACACGAGAGAAGAATACTTAAACAGAATAGATTACGAGCTTTCGGTTATCGAGAGCATGGGATACGCCGACTACTTTCTGATAGTTTGGGATTACGTCGCCTTCGCGCGCTCAAAGGATATCCCCGTAGGGCCGGGAAGAGGCTCGGGAGCGGGAAGCCTTGTGGCATATCTGCTCAGAATAACCGACGTTGACCCAATAGTTTTCGACCTTCTTTTCGAGAGATTCCTCAATCCCGAGCGAGTCAGTATGCCCGATATCGATATGGACTTCTGCTACAACCGCAGGGACGAGATAATCGAGTACGTAAAAGAGAAATACGGAAGCGACCACGTTTCGCAGATAGCGACCTTCGGAACTCTTGCCGCCAAGGCGGCAATAAGGGACACGGGGCGCGCTACGGGAATGAGTTATTCCGACGTTGACGCGGTGGCAACTAAAATTCCGCGTGTGCTCGGAATAACGCTCGAAGAAGCTTTGCAGGATGCGGATTTTGAAGCGGTTTATAATGCAAGCGAGCAGAATAGGACGCTCATTGACACCGCCATGGCGCTTGAGGGTATGCCGAGAAACGTGTCAATTCACGCCGCGGGCATCGTAATTACGGACAAGCCGCTCTGCGAATATCTTCCGCTTGCCGTCAGCAACGGAATGACCATCACGCAGTACGATATGGACGCAGTCGCGGGGCTGGGGCTTCTCAAATTCGACTTTTTGGCACTTCGTTACCTTACGATAATAAACGACGCCGTTATTCAGATAAAGGAGAGTCTGCCCGATTTTGATATCGAGAAGATACCCCTTGACGATATGCCGACCTACGACCTTATAGGCTCGGGCATGACCGAGGGAGTATTTCAGCTCGAATCGGGCGGAATGAGACAGTTTTTAACGCAATTAAAGCCCAAGAATTTAGAGGATATCATTATAGCGATATCGCTATACCGACCGGGCCCTATGGACTCCATTCCTCACTATCTTGAATGCCGTGAGGACCCGCAAAAAATAGAATATCCACTGCCAATGCTAAGAGATATACTCGAATCCACCTCGGGAGTCGTGGTGTATCAGGAGCAGGTAATGAGTATTTTCCGCAACGTTGCGGGCTACACCTACGGACACGCGGATATCGTGCGACGTGCCATGTCAAAGAAAAAACACTCCGTGCTCCAAGCGGAGCGAGTCGGTTTTATCTCGGGTGCGGTCGAGCGAGGCGTTGATGCGGACAAGGCGGAGAAGCTCTTTGACGATATGTCGAGCTTTGCAAGCTATGCATTCAACAAGAGCCACGCGTGCGCTTACAGCGTGATATCTTACAGAACGGCGTATCTTAAAGCTCATTATCCAAAGGAATATTTTTCCGCACTGTTGACTTCCGTTCTCGGAAATATGCCCAAAATTGCGGAGTATATCTCCGATTGTGCAAAGCTCGGTATCGGTGTTCTTCCGCCCGATATAAACAAGAGCGAAATGTATTTCCACGTCAGTGAGAACAATATCCGCTTCGGACTTTTGGCGATAAAGAACGTCGGTCAGAATTTCGTCGCAAATGCAATAAGGGAGAGAAAAAGGCGTCCGTTTTCGTCGTTTGACGACTTCGTTGACAGAATGAGCGATTACGAGATGAACAAGCGTCAGGTTGAATCGCTTATAAAAGCGGGGGCGCTTGACAGACTCGGCAAAAAGAGGAGCCAGCTTCTCGCAAGCTACGAAAAGCTTATAGACGGAGCGACGAGCAAGAAGGGAAGTAACATAGCAGGTCAGCTCGACTTCTTCTCGATGTCAGAGGGGCTCGGTGCAGGGCTCGGTTTTGAATATCCCGATATTGAAGAGCTTACCCTTACCCAAAAACTCGCGCAGGAAAAGGAAGCGACGGGACTCTATTTTTCGGGACACCCGCTCGACTCCTTCTCGGAGCATATCGAGAGTATAAAGCACGAGGAAATTGTCAGCCTTAATCCCGAGGAGCAGAGCGACGAGCGCAAGCTCATAAATATCGTCGGAACGGTATCTGCGCTTACCGTAAAGACCACCCGAAACGGCGACAAAATGGCGTTTTTCACGCTTGGTGACAGATACGGAGAAATAGAGTGCATAGCATTTGCAAAGACTTATGCCAAGGTGTCCTATCTTATAAGAGAGGACGCGGCGCTCGCGGTCTGCGGTTCGATTCAGGTGCGCGACGACGAAAATATGAAATTCATCGTTTCCTCGCTTACCGCTCTTGAAAAGAACGGCGAATTTAATCCGAAAGAGAGTTCTGCGCGTGCGTCTGGCACAGCACAAAATACCGCCAAGAGCTTTGGCGGAGTGATAAAGGGCGCGTCAAAGCTCTATTTGAGAGTGGAATCGTTTGAGAGCGAGGGATTTGCCAAGGCGAAGAATATCGTTGAGATATTCGAGGGAGAGGTGCCCGTCATCTTCTACGACAGCTCAAGGAAGGAGTACAAGCCCTCGGGACTCGGCTTAGACGCGACGGAATATACCGTAGCGGAGCTTGTTTCCATACTCGGCAGGGATAATGTAGTTCTGAAATAATTAAAAGGTGTTGCAAAGTAATATGCAACACCTTGATTATTTTTTTCGTCTTTGACTTTTCTCGTACTCACGTCTGTAAAAATCCATCATTTTTTCACTCATTTTGCGGGCTGTAAATTCGTTTTCGTACCGCTCGAGCGCACCCCGCGAGCAGGCAGAATAGAGCTCTTTGTCGCGGTATAGGCGAATTAGTGCCATTGCAAGTGCTTCCGCGTTTTTGACGGGGAAAAGCAGACCGTTTTCGCAATTTTTAACCATGTGCGGATTGCCCCCGTAATCGCTTGCGACTGCGGGAATACCGAGACTCATTCCTTCGCTGAGCGCAAGCGAGGAGGTTTCCGTACCGCACGAGCAGTTGACGTTGATATCCGTGATTGAATAAAGAGGCGCTACGTCCTCGGCAAATCCCGTAAAGTGCACGGCGCTGTCAATTCCAAGCTCTTTTGCGTAGATTTTGAGAACGTCTGCTTCCGAGCCGTCGCCCACTATCAAAAAGCGGAAATTCGGATAATATCTGCGGCAAACTTTGGCACCTTCAAGAAAAGTTTTGTGTCCCTTACAAGCTTCAAGCCGTGCGAAAATGCTTATGACGAAATCGCCGTCGGACAGACCGAGCTTTGCTTTCAAATCCGACTTTTCGGCTTTGCTGACCGCGCGCAAGGGCTCAACCCCATTTATTATCGTAGTTATCTTTTTCTCACTGCATCCCATATCCACCAAGTTTTGTTTTGCACTGTCCGCGACTGCAAGCATGGCGGTGGAGCATAGATTGTTAGCTGTGCCGACGACGGCACGGCTGACGGGATTTTTCATAATTTTTGAAAGCGGGAAAACGCAGTGGCGCGTATGAATCCTCGTCGGTATTCCGAGTGCTGCCGATGCAAGACGCGACGAGAGCGATGCGTGGGAGTGAACAATATCGGGACGGTGTTCTTTGAGTATCTCGATGTCCTCGAAAAAACTCTTTGCGGAAAACGAGCGGTCAGCCCCGTTATTTACTTCAATCAGCTTGCAGGGGAGTGAGGAAAGAGGTTCAATAAGCCTGCTTCCGCGCGGTAAAACCACCGTGATATCAAAATCGCTTCCACCCATATTTTTTATCTGATTGCAGAGCAGGCGCCCCGCACCGCCGATATTTGTATCCGTTATAAAATGGAATATCTTTATCATTATCCCGCACCGCCTTTTGTCAAAAAGTTATCGTGATTATTATTTGCTCCAAAAAATGCGGAAATACAAAAAATGCACGCCGAAGCGTGCATTTTTGCAGTTTGCTGACTTTGTCGGCAAACTGAGGGACCGCCGAGAAAGGCAGTGATATTTTTCGTTCTCGTTTTCGTCGCCTTACAACAGTAAGGCAGAGAACGAGAACGGAAAAAGCAAGTCGGCACAAGGGCTCTCGATGATGCCCTTGTGCCGTTTTCTTGGGTATATTAAAAAGATAATGCCATACTAATTCGATAAAAATTTGCTTGCGGTAGCACGGCTTTATCAGCGGTTTGAATGCACGCCGAAGCGTGCATTTTTGTATTGTTTTTTTGACGGTTAAAGCGTAGGCGCGATGCGTGAACCCTGTGTGTTATTGTTGGCGGACACGATACTTACGGGTACGATTATCTTCGTATTTGATATATCTTTTCCGCTAAGCGCGCTCTGCATAAGCTTTATGGCATCGGCGCCTATTCTGTAACTGTCCTGCATTACGTAGGTAGGATATTTATCCGGGGTTACGGTTTCAAACTGCATCGGGCTGAAGTCAAGGTATACTACTTCAAAACGGTGTTCATAAGGAGCGCCGAGAGTGCTCAGCATTTTTGATAAATGGCGTCCGCTTGAATAGTCTGCGGCAATAATGGCGCTTATTTTCGTATTCAAGTCGAGAAATTCGCGGAATTCATTGCAGAATGAGAGCGAAGTCGGGTCAGCATCACCTTCAAATGAATAAAAATACGGTCTGTAATTGTGTGCGCTGTAAAGCGTATTTATAAAACTCTCTTTTCGCGCTGTAAGAGAGGAGTTGGTTTTTATATTCGCATTAAAATACAGAATGTATTTATGACCTGCTTCGAGCAGATGATTTGCCGCGAGCCTGACCATGTTTTCGTGGTCTGCGGATACGTAGGGCAGGGAAAGTCCCGGCAGAAGACGGTCAACGAGTATAAGCGGAAACTTTGCGGTCGAAAGTTGAAGAATAGTGGAATTGTATATCTCGTTATCGACGGGATAGAGAATTATTCCGTCAACGTTCATGGCGATATATTTGTCGATAAGCTCCTGCTCCTTTTCGAGCGACATTGAGGAACTGTCAATTATTATCGTCTCGTTTTTGTGGTTGTCGATTATCGCCGAGAGAATGCTCGTTACGTGGTCTCCGCCAATCATTTTGGGGATAATGACCGCAACTGTTTTGTTGTTCTGCGGGGTGGGCTTCGGCATATAGTTGTTGGATTGGAGTATGGAGATAACTGTCTCGCGGGGGAGTGCGTTGTTTATTCTGGTACCTCCGCGTTTTGCGCGTATGATGAGCCTGTGAGATTCAAGTATCGCGTATGCCTTACGCACGGTGATTCGGCTCACACCGACGTCGCGCTCTGCCTGCGCTTCCGTGGGAAGCTTATAGTCCTCCTCGCCGTAGTGTTCAATGATGAGCTTTGACAAATATTCAGTTACTTTTTTGTATAAAAATGTTTCTCTTTGCATTTCAGACTGCCTTAATGTATTGTTTTGTTTGAATTATATACCATTATTCGAATTTTGTCAAGTGATAATCGGAAAATTTTGGATTAACTTACATATTATTGAAGTAGTACCGTTATCTGTTCGGGGTAAATAGGCTTTATTTTGAGTAAATAAAGGGTCAAAAACGGTTTGTTAACGCTTTGTTAATTATTGTGATGAATTTATGTTATTGTTATAAAACATTATTCTTTGCACAATGGCTAAAAGTTGTGAGGTTTTGTTGTTAATTTTACACGAAATTTTCATAATTTTATATATAGTACACAAAAATATGTTGACTTTCATTCGAAACTGTGGTAGTATTTATTTGATAAATGTTATACTTAAACGCATAATGTTATGAAAGTATAACAAAAATACTCAGGAGGAGAATTAACGATGAAAAAATCTATCAAAAAAATTGCAAGAATTGCTATGCTTGCGGTCTGCATTTCAATGATTGCTTCCTGCTTGTTCTCTTGCGTTCCCGACGGACCTGACGGACCGAGCGAAGAAGATAAGTACAAGGACCTCATAAAACTAACTATTGACGCGGGCGGTCAGAATGCACAGTACAACACGACGTCCTCTTTGGAATATGACAAATTCCTTAATCCTTATCCCTACAACACACTTGAAACTCTGGTTAAGGCTTGGAACGAAGCAAACGCAGAGAAGTACGGTTATTACTTTGTAGTGGCTGATAACTCTATTAATATGGACAGAGAAACCATGGCTCCCATGCTCTCCAACGGCTCCGCTCCGGAAATTCTTTATTATCTCGGAACGACCATTGCCGAGGACCAGAGCAAAGGCTGGTTCTATGATATCTCCTCCGCTATGGAAACTCCCAACAAGTATTCCAAGGCAGGCGAGGCGGGAAGCGTAATGTGGAAGGACATTTACGACAGCGCTTCTTACGCAAGCACCTTCGCTCCCAACGGTGAGAAATACACGGTTGAGATGGAGCAGAACCCCATCGGTATCATTTACAATAAGACACTTTTTGAGGCAGCAGGTATCACTGAGACACCCGTAACCTACAAAGACTTTATGGAAGCGCAGGATAAGCTCAATGCTTACGCACAGACTGTAAACAGAGGCGACCCGAGCAACGACTCAAATTATATCTGCCCCTATTTCCATATGTATCCCTGGTACGACAGCTATCTTGAATCCACTCTTTGGGCGAGCGAGCTTGAATATATGGACGTCATCACTGTTGACGGACGTGTGGACGCCGAAGAATATGCAAGAGCATATATGCAGAAGGACCCTGAAACAGGCGACAGACGCTTCTCTCCCGAAGATGAAAAGTACGTTGAGCTTTTCCGTCTTATAAAACAGATGACTAAGTATTACCCCACGAATTACAGCTCCTACTACGCTGAACAGCAGTTCCTCGTAGGAAATCTTGCTATGCTTGAAGTCGTAGGCGGAAGCATTCGTGAGATTGTTGACACGGTTGACGGCGCATTTGAGATAGGCGTTATGCCTTATCCCGTGCTTACACAGCAGCCCGAAGGCGAAGAAGCTAATCCCTATTACACAACATTCAACGTTGACAAATACGTTCGCAGAGGCTTCTCCGGCTACTCAACAGGCTGGGCTATTACCAACTCCGCTATGAATAAAGACAGTAAATCCGGCAATACAAAATGTGTTGACGCTTGTATCGATATTCTTATGTATCTCAGCTGCTTCGAGAACAACGACAAGATGGTAAACGACCTCGGATTTGCAGTTCCTCTTTCCGGAAACACGACAAACGAATACTTCAAATCACTTGCCGAAACATACAAAAATGACGTTGAAAGCGGAAACACCGTTGCATGGTCATGTGCAACAGCCGGCGGTACGATGAACAAGGACTACTACGATGCGTTCTATCTTTTCAGACAGGATGCCATCGGACTCGATATGTCCGCTATCGAAGCCAAGCTTCCGATACTTAAAAATTCCTTTATCAACGCAGTAAATACACTCTATAACACAAACAAGTGGGACAATAAATCTTGGCCCGCATACGGAACCTCTAATCAGGAAGGAAAATAAACAATGTCAAATAGAGATACGTCAAAGACAGCAAAGCTGAAAGGCTTCCTTCGTAAGCATAGAGGATATCAGGGTTTGCTTTTCATAATGCCTGCGTTAATTCTTCTGTGTATCTTCTGTCTGTATCCGACAATCATGGCATTCGTAAACTCCCTTACCAACTGGGACGGAGGCTCAAGAGCCGAGTTCATCGGTTTTGAAAATTACAAGAACGTATTTACCGACAGACTGTTCTGGAAATCTCTTCTCAATGCGGTTATCCTCACGGTTGTGGGTATGATACTCGGTAACGCGGCGTCTATCTTCTTGGCTGAGCTTATGTATAATCTCAGGTCCAAGATGATGCCCGCTTACAGATTTTTGTTCGTTTTGCCTGCAATGATTCCCGGAATTATCGTACTTCTTCTTTGGCAGAAGCTTATTTTCTCGGGTTCTTCCTCGGGACTTGCCAACACGATAATCTCATGGTTCGGAGCACAGCCGCTCGAATGGTTTGCAAGTAAGGATACGTGGGTAGTATTTCTCAGTATCTTTCTTTACGGTTTCCCTTGGGTTGGCGGAACATCGTTCCTTATCTATCTTGCGGGACTTAACGGAATTGACCAGAGCGTTATTGAAGCATCGCAAATTGACGGCTTGTCATTTTGGGGCAGGGTGTTCAAGATAGACCTTCCTCTTATCAGCGGACAGCTCAAATACTTCCTTGTAATGGGCTTTATAGGCGGACTTCAAAACTATTCAATGCAGTATGCCATCACAAACGGCGGACCGGGCGAGGTCATAGACAGTATGCAGTCCGGAACGATGGTTCCCGGTTACTACATTTACAGACTTATCACCGGTTCCTCTAAGGGCGGTGCATACGGCTACGCTTGCGCGATGGGCGTCATTATGTTCGTTATCATAATGGCAGTAACCCTTATCAATAACAAGCTTGTCAAGTCGAAGGAGTAAGCCATGAACAGTGTAAAAACAAAAAGAAACAGAAAGAAACTGACCGCAGGACAGATTATGTCCCATATTATCATCGTCTGTCTGCTGATAATGGTGCTGTTTCCTTTCTACATATTAGTAATTAACAGCTTCAAATCGCCCGCGGATATTTTGAAAGACCCTCTTTCATTCCCGGGTGCCGGAGGCGCACAGGTGGTTACAGGCGCATTCAAAGCGGCTTGGCCATATATTTCAAAATACATTCTCAATACCTTTTTGGTAGCATTTCTCGAAGTTTTCGGCGTATTGCTCTTTGCGAGCCTTGCGGCATACGGCTTTTCGAGATTTAAGTTCAAGGGTAAGGATACACTCTTCATGCTGTTTTTGGCATTTATGATGATTCCGGGTATCCTGACGCTTGCCACGCAGTATTCGCTCGTATATTCTACTCTGAACTTAAAGCAGACCTATGCTGGTGTAGTGCTTCCTGCGATAGCGGGCGGTATGCCCATCAATATCTTCCTGATGAAGACCTTTTTTGACGGTATTCCCACGGATATTTACGAAGCCGCCGAGATGGACGGTGCGAGCAAGCTCGGTTGCTATTTCAGAGTAGCAATTCCGCTAAGCACTCCAATTCTGTTTACGGTAGGACTTTCAACTCTTCTCGGTGCTTGGAACGATGTTGTCTGGGCAAGACTTATCCTTTACGGAGCAGAGGACCTCTACACGATAGGCGTCGGAGTATTTACGGTATTCGGTTCAAGCGCGGCAAAGATACCCGATACGGTAATCTACGCCGGATACTGTCTGGCATCCCTGCCTCTTCTTATTGCTTTCTTCTTTACGTCAAAGCAGTTTATCAAGGGACTTACGGACGGTGCGATTAAAATGTAATCCGAAACTACACATAAAATACAGCGAGGTAACAATATGAAAAAATTAGCTTTATTTTTGACTGTTATGATGCTTCTCGCAATATTGCCGGGCTGTGAACTCTTTTCTCCCACAACCACGACAAAGCCCAATAATTCGCCAAAGCTCATCGAGAGGGAAATTCTCTTTGACAGACATTTTGAAGAGGGAATCAAAATATCCAACCTCAACTCTCATCAGGTGGGCTATACTTGGTGGAAATACGGTGAATCCGGAAGCGATGAGCCCTTTTGGTCCCTCGGTCAATATTGCGATCTTGCTTCGACAAGAACGAATTACGATTCAACGAAAAACGACTTGTCCTTAGGCAACGAGCTTTTTGATATTCCCGCATACGGAATTTCGGGTACTGACGGTGATTACTTTACTCTTACCAATGAGTCGGGAAGTAAGTACATATCCGTAAATACCAAAACGGGCGAGTACAATCTCAACATTGATACGACAAAAGAATACGTGAATCAGCAAACGGGTGAGCCTGCCGTCCGCAGAAACGGAGAGGACTGGGTACACATGATAATCCAACAGACGCCGGGAGTTGTTTATCTCGACCGGGTGGAGTCCTTTATCATGGAACTTGATTTCACCATAACGGAGAATATCGAATACGATAACTCCATCGGTGCTTCACAGTTTCAGTGGATATTCTCGATTCACGATAAGGCAAGTGTTATTGACGATTATATGTGGTTCAACGTAACACTCTTTGACAATCGATATGAAGTTTTCCCCGGCACGCAGATTTATGACGGAGGAAAGGGTGACTCAACGGGCAAGTTCATATACGCGCCCACAGGTGAAGAGCTTTTCCCCGAGGACGGCGGTAAGGTAGAGATAGGAAAGACATACCACGTAAAACTCGACCTTAAAGAGTATATGAGGGCGGCGTTTGAGCTTGCCAAGAGCAAGGGCGCACTTCCCGAGTCAGAATGGAAGAACATGGCAGTAAACGGATTCAACATCGGCTGGGAGGTTTCAAATCTCGCCAAGGTCGGAGTTAAAATCGAAAATATGTCATTGAGGGTTGTAGAGTATGAAAAATAATTTAATCAAAGCCGTTGCTTTAACACTGGCAATGGCTACAGGAGTAATTATGTTCAGCGGTTGCGATATTATTGACAGTATTTTGGGAACAACAACGACAACAACAATACCGATTACAACAACGACTACAAAAAAACCGGACATCACGCTTCCCTCATGGGATACGGTAACGGAGGGACAGCTGCTTGAAAGACCTAAGGTAAATGAGAATGGCGTTGTCGAGCTTCTCGGCGACCTCAACTTCTCAAGAGGATTTTCGGTAACTCTCTTCCACGCAAATTCCTCTAACGGAAACCTTGCAGGCTATCTCGATTATGAGGGCAACAAGGCAGAGGGCAGTAACGTTTGGTGCATGGCTCAGTGGGGTTGTACAAAGGATATGGTAGCAGACGGAGTTTTTGAGAGAAACGGCTCTGTTATCAGCTATAACGACGGAGGAAAATTCCTTCGGGTAGACTCTTCAAAAACGGGAGTTATCACGTTGGGAATAAAGGGAAGTGAAGAGTACACGAGGGACGAGGACGGAAATATCCGCGAGCGTACCGACAGCACTGAAAACTGGCCTCATATTCTTATCGAACAGTCCGTAAACGCAGACACGAGCGGCTGTGAGCATCTCTACATGGAGGTTGATTATAAGGTAACGCAGTGCGACAGTCTTGTTGACAGAGAGCTTTACCCCGTAAATACCGAGCTTAATGCCGCACAGTTCCAGTGGTTCATCACACTTACCGATATGAACCCCGACAGTGAAAGCTACGGCAAATCCATGTGGTTCGGTTTCTCAATGTTTGATACCCGCGCGCTTAACGGTACACCCGCAGGTTTTGCTTCTTACGACGGAGGCAAGGAGGACAACACAGGATTATTCATCTATATGCTCTCTCTTCAGTCCGTTGCGGGACAGCAGCCCGACTCGGTAAATATTCCCACCGCAGTTGTAGGTAAAGACGTTAGCGTTAAGGTGGATATTCTTCCCTATATCAAACAAGCTCTCAAAATAGCGCGTCAGAACGGTGCGATGACAGGAGCAAATGCTGACCAGCTTAAAATCGGCAGCACAAATATCGGCTGGGAGCTTCCCGGCAACTACGACGTTGAGGTTGAGATATCTTACCTCAATATGTACAAATCGAATTAATTATGGCACAGCCATATTAATTAATAAAAATTTATATTTTTGGAGGAAAATATGAAAAGAAGAATTTTGGCGCTCTTACTTTTGATTCCGATGATGTTCTCAGTATTCGGACAGGCATTAGTATTTGCAGAAAACGGAAGTACGGAAGTTCCTGCCTTTACAGGAAACGGAACTACCGTAACAGAAGCCAATGACGGTTATTATTCAATTTCCGGCATTGAATACGCTACGACGGCGTATACGACCGAAAAGGTAAAGCTTGAAGGTCTTACAATTGAAATGAAGATTTCCGGCTTTACGACAAGTCAGGCAGCCGGTGTTATCTTCTCCGCTGCTCCCAAGGCAACTTACAGTAGCGGTGGTGTAGCGGCAATGACACTTTGGTATTCTCCTTACGGAAACTCTCAGTCCAGACTTCACGTTGGTGCTGACCACGATTACAACACCACGTCTTACGCTCATTCCGATCCCGCTTGCACAACCCCCGGATTCGGAGTAGCAGGCTCTATGGTACTTAATACCGTAACAGATGCCGACATCAAGATTGAGATAAATTCTTATGACGAAAACACATACGCAGTTAAATTTACGGTAGCACAGGATAATCTCCTTTGGGGCAACAACGCAAACTACGCTGACGAAGAGGGCGGCGGACACTCCTGCACCGTTTATATGCTTAAATCCACATTTGCAAGTGCTCTTGACTCTGAGGGCAAGCTCTATGTTTCCGCTTCGGGTCTCACGAGCCCCAATTACAGCATCAGAGTTACAGAAGCTGCAGGTGCTGAAGAGCCCGAAACTCCCGTTGACCCCGAGCCCGAGACTCCCGAAGTTCCCGGTATCGTAGGCGCATCAGACAGTGACTGGGCAGCTTATGCAGGTTCTCCCGTGATGAATTTTGCAGAGAACGGATACACAGAAGTTTCCAATCTTTCCGGTTGGGGCGTTCGTTCTTACTATAAGCATCTCGTAAAATTCGACGGACTGGAAATCAGCTTCCGCTCGACTTCCAACAAAGGCGACTGCGCCGGCATTATTTTCTCAGGTATAAACGGCGCATATTTTGGAGACGATTCTCCTTTCTCCATCACATATTGGAATGAACTCTATTCCGGACAGGCAAGACTTCACTTCGGTACAAATCACAATTACAATTCCTCATCCGTTGTTTACACAGCTCCCGAAGTTTCTTCTGCGAATAACGGCTTCGGCGTAGCAGGCTCCATGGTTTGCAGTCAGGCCGCAACAATGGGTTGGACTATTAAGTTTGAGTCCTACAATGATGATTTCTACTCTGTAAAGATTACGATGACGGATAGCTCAATGTGGGGCAACAACGCCAACTACAATGCAGATGAAAAGAGCTGCACGGTATATCTTCCCAAAGCAACGGTAGCAGATATGCTCAACGAAAACGGTGAGTGCTACGTTATCGCAGCAGGTTTCCCCTCCGGAGCAAACCCCGCTTGCGTAGCAGAGTACAAAATCGTTGACGATAATTACAGAGCTTACCTTGCAAGCGATGCCGTAACAGGCGCGCAGGCTAAGGTTGAGGCTTATAAAACAGCAGCAGATTCCATTACGGACGCAGCTTCCTACGATGCAGCTATGGCAGCTAAATCCGAAGCACTTGCTTCTCTTAACGGACTTCGTTCAAGAGAGCTTGCTGAACTTAATCTTTTAATGGCAGCAGTTGACGCTGAACTTGCAGCTAACGAAGATATCGTTCTCATCGTTAAGAAGGCAGTAACAGACAAACTTGATGCAGCTAAGGCTGCTTACGATGCACTTGTTGCAGACGCAACAACGCTTAATAATGAATCCCTTGCAGCTGCTCTTGCTCTTACAAATGATGCAAAGGCAGAGTATGCAAGCAGAGCTTCCATGCTCAGCGACGACGCTAAGGCAGAGATTGACACAGCTATTGCAGGTCTTGATTATGCACACGATTACTGCATCGCTCTTCTCTGGGTAACAACATACGAATCAAAGATTGCGGCTCTCGATGCGAATGACCCCTCTATCGTTGACGGTCTTGTTGAGGTTAAGGCTTACAGAGAAGCATACACATCAACAACGGCTTATGTAAAGATTACAACCGTTCTCAATGAAGAAGACAAAGCAGCTCTTGAAAGCGCTATCGCAGTATGTGATGAAGCAGTAGTAAATATCGAAACAGTAGTTCTTCCTCAGCTTAAAGAAAGCTATATCGCGGCTATGGAAGAAAAGCTTAAAGCTGACCTTACAATCAAGCCCAATCTTGACGACGCTAAGGCAGCTTATGCAGAAATCGCAACTTACGTTACAATTACAGAGGAAGACGGCGAGCTTTACAGCCGTTACGTAGCAGGTTACAATACACTTAAAGACGCTTGCGAGGCATACGTTCGCGCACAGATTAAAGAGGTTTCCGACCTCCTTACAAAGCAGTACACAGTTCTTGACGAGTTCAAGACAGTACGCAATAAGTTCAAGGGCATTAAGCTTGATTACCTCATGGAAGAGAATGCAGAGATAGCTGCAGAGCTTGCCGACCTTGAACTTGACATTTCCGCAAATGTATTCTACTACATGAATTCAACGAACATTCCGCTTGTTGAATGGAACAACAGAGGTCTTGCAGTTGAGTCCAAGGTTGAATTCCCCGCACGTCTCAACTATAACAAGCCTCTTAACCTTAAATCCGGAGCAGAGATAGTTATCGAGCTTACGAGCGCAGCATACTACAATAACGGCTCCAGCGCAAATAACCTTTGCTTCAACTTCTTGGCATCTCCCGACTCCTATAAGTCGATGAGCGACGGTATTTCCATCATAATCTGGCTCTATCCCACAGAATCCAACGTTCAGATTATGAACTACACGGACGTACCTCTTGCCAACAGCGCTATCGCTACACCTCTTGACGGCGGTACAATTACTATTTCCGTTAAGTACGAAGAGTATTACAGCTTCGTAGAGGACGCTACATACTGGGCTTACGTTATCAGAGTAAACGAGGCTGAGATAGTGCTCACGACTGAGGCTCTTACTAATAACGGTCATGCAGTTCCCGATGAAGTATACTTCTCAATGGGTTCATTTGCAGACGACAAGTCATATCCCAACATTCTTACACTCGTAAGTGCTAACGGTGTTGAATTCGGTATGCCCGAAGACAAACCTGAGTGCACCGAGCACGTTGACGCAGATAAAGACGGCAAGTGCGACGTATGCGGTGAAGACGTTAAGGTAGATGACCCTGACCAGCCCGGCGACGAACCCGGCGACGAACCCGGCGACGAGCCCGGTGACGAGCCCGGTGAAGAAGAGCTTACTTTCATTCAGCAGTTGGCTCGTTTCTTCAGAAACATCGTTGACGCTATCAGAAACTTCTTCGTAGGTCTTATCGGTAAAATTTCCGGCTGATAAGCATACAAAAATTTATATGCAAATATTCGGGAAAGGGAACAAATCTCTTAATCGGATTGACTGCAAATAGGCTTTGGATTTATCACAAGTAAATCCGGATATATGGCTTCCGGGTGTTATATTATAATACCCGGAAGCTCTTATAAAACCTTCATTTCACAGCAAACGAGGTGAAACAAATTGAAAAATATCAAAAAAATTCTCGCATTGTTGCTTACATTTGCCGTTATGCTCCCACTTGTTTCCTGCACAGCCTGGGACGAGTTTTGGGAAGAGTTTAACGGCGGCACAGATAAAACCACATCAACCACAACAACTACTACAAATCCCGGCGGTAATGAAAATCCTCCGGAAGACGATATGAAAGTTAAAGAATATGCGAAGCCCTTCTGGGTTGGCGACAAAATGTACGACGAGAGCGTAATGCTCGTCGCCAAGACCGACGACGAAGGCAATATTATTGAGGCACCCCGTGCCAAACTCCTTTTTGAAGCAGAAAAAATCGAGTCTGTTACTTGGTATTTCCACGAAAATAACGGCTCTGAAATAAAAACCTTTACTGAAGGCGTGGACTTCATTTATGAAAACGGATATATCGTAGCGAAGGGAAGTATCGTTCATAACGACATACTTGAGATGGACGAATTTATGACGAATATGCCCTATGTTACCGATAAGATGCTTACAGGCGAGCAGAAATTTCCCGGACTTACTTTGCAGTCCGATATTCCCTCGAAGACCGACGGTCTTTGCCTGCCTTTTACAGAGGGCTACCAGATAGTACAGATGCAGCTCTGCGTTACGTATACTCACGCTGAGAACGTATGGGCGGGAACGGTGCCCGAGTATCTCGGCGATACGACGCTTAAAAATACTTTGACAAAGTTGCAGAATAAAGAAGAAGTAAACGTGCTCGTATTCGGAGACAGTATATCCACGGGCGCGAACTCATCTTCCGTGCTCGGTATAAATCCGGGACTTCCCACGTGGCCCCAGATGTTCGCCCAGAGCCTTTCTTCCTACTACGGTACAACGGTTAATCTCAAAAATACCAGTGTCGGCGGTTGGACTTCTGCCAACGGAGTCGGCGGCGGTACGGGCTGGATAGCAGGACAGCAGGTACAGAAGCCCGGTCTTGCAACGCAGTTCGTTTCGGGCGAGCTCAAGGGATACGTTCCCGATGTTGCCATTATCGGATTCGGTATGAACGACGCTACACTCGGTCTTTCCATAGATACTTTCTGCAATAATATTATGAGTATGATAAGTACCGTTCGCAAGCAGAATCCGGACTGCGAGATTATTCTTCTCGGAACAATGCTTGCAAACCCGATGGCAAAGAATCAGTCCAAAAATCAGACGGAATATACAGAATATCTCAAAAAGATATCAAAGAATTATGAGAACGTGTCCGTCGTCGATATCGGTGCTATACATCAGGATCTTCTTGATTCGGGCAAATACTTTACCGAAATGTCGAGCAATAACGTAAACCACCCCAACGATTTCTTTGCGCGTGTTTACGCTATGAATCTTCTTGCAACTCTCATAAATTTTAACTGCGAGTCTTCCGTGCCGGATACACCCGTGACAGACTCTGAAACCGCATACGAGAAATACACCGAAAACGGCTATACGGCGCTTTTTAATGACCCATTTTTCAAAAATGGATTTACCGTTTTGAAGCCCGACGGCAGCGTTGCCGGCAACATAGCGGGAGTCAACGCCACCGATGAGCCATCTTGGGTATTCCCTCAGTGGGGTTCAAAATATGACATTTACGATTATGCTGAAAGAACTTATTTCAACGGCGGAAATGCTTATACTTATGTATCCGCAGGTCAGAAGATAAACGGAGTCGATGTGCCCGGCAAAATTCTGACCATTGACAGCACGAAGGGCTCTATATACATGGAGCTTAATGCACAGGTGGAATACGACCATCCCCGCCTGGACGGCGAGAGCTGGCCTCATACTCTTATATCGCAGGATTTCGGCGGGAATCTCGTTCACGTAAGTGAGCTCCAAGACCTCGTAATGAATATGAGCTATGAGATAACCAAATTTGAGGACTGTATGGGCAGCTCGGCGGATTCCAATAAGCACTGTGCACAGCTCGTTTGGTATATCACACTTCAAAACAGAACGGTAGGACACAAGGATTACGGAAGCTACGTCTGGTTTGGAATTACTCTCTGGGACAACCGCATTTCCGGTGCTCCTTTCGGCGGATATGCCGCAGAGGATGCAGGAAAGGAAGATGCCACTCACGCATTTATATATCAGCCCTCTTCCGCCCTCGTTCATCCGAATGGCAAATGTCCCGTAGTAAACGAATACAGAACGGTGGATTTCCACCTTCTCGATGCCGCTAAGGCCGCCTTCAATACCGCAAAGGAAAGAGGCTATCTCGGCGACACCTCATGGGAAGATATCTACATCGGAGGAATGAATTTCGGATTTGAGGTTACGGGAACGTATAACGTTGCCGCTCAGATAGACTCTGCGGGAGTATACTATAAATATAATTAAAGGAGGTCCCTATGACTAAATTTAACAAAATACTCAGTTTGACTTTGGCTGTTGTTATGTGCTTCGGAGTTATTCCCATGTTTGCAGGTGCAGAGAGTGAGGTGGCTGCCGTGTCAACTCCCGATTACGCATTTAACGAAAACGAGATAGTATTTACGTTTGCCAACCTTTCCGATACGCACGTAGGATTTGGCGACAATGCAAATATTCTCCGAAATACTCTTGCAACTATCAAAAAGTATGCCAAGAACGGCATTGACGCAGTGCTTTTTTGCGGCGACCAGACTCAGGACGGTAAAAAGGAGCAGGCAGAGTTGTTTGCTTCGATAGTGAAAGAGGCTTTCGACGTAACGAAAGTACCCGTAATTATTACAAACGGCAACCACGACGTATACTGGTCTGGTTGTATGACGAGAGCGGAATTCGTTGACGCTTACGGCTCCGATATGTATCTTTTCGATAAGGATATGAAGAGCATCTACAAGGGCAACCGCCACGTTGAGATAAACGGCTATCACTTTATAAGCGTTGATATCGAAACGTATATGCCCAACTACAACACTCTTTCCGCAGAGACTGAGACGTGGCTCAGAAATACGCTCGACAGAATAGTAGGCGAAAATCCCAACGCTTACGTATTCGTATCCAGCCACAGTCCCGCAAAGGACACCGTATACGGCAGTATGTCCAACGATATCAGCGGAACGGGAGATTGGGGAGCATCGGTTCAGCTTGACAGCGTGCTCAAAGAATATCCGCAGGTAATTCTTTTCAGCGGACACACCCATTACGGTCTTAATCTTGAAACGAATATCAATCAGAGCACGTATACGCAGATTAATTCGGGCAGTGCTTCCGACATTGAATTTGACGTTATTAAGCCCGAAAACCGCCGTTCTTTCTCGCAGGGAATGATAGTTGAGGTGGATAAGGAAAACAATATCCGCATCACCAGAATAGATATTGCAAAAGATACGGTTATAAAGGACCCTTGGTATATCGACGCATACAAGTCCGACGGTTCATCTCTTACACGCTACTCAAAGGAAACAAGACTTGCAAACAACCGTGCTCCTCAATTCCCCGCGGGAATAGAGGTAATCGAAGTTTCAAGCACTGAGCTCAGAATCGACTTCAAGTCCGCTGTGGACGACGATATGGTCTTTTACTATGAGGTTTTGGTAGAGAATGAGAACGGTACGGTAATTGCATCAAAGACCATAGTAACGCCTTTCTACAACGACCCGGGGCTTACGAATATGCCGAAGAGCTACTCAACGACGTTTACGGGCGATTTTAAGTATCCTTATACGGTCAAGGTAAGGGCGTATGACTGCTTCTACGTATGCACCGAGCTTTCGCAGAAGTTTGTTGATATGACAGAGGAAAACGCAATCATCGCAACGAGATTTGACGCAAGAATAGACGAGCTTATGGAAAAAGAGCTTACGGAGTCCGACCTTGAGCTGATTACGACGATGCGTAAAGAGATTAACAAGCTCAACTATAAGATTAAGAATCTTATGGATAAGCTCGACGAATTTGAAAATCTCGAAAGGGAATATTACAACAAATATTTCATTACAAAGTGCTCGGACGAATTTGCTCCCTCAAAGAGCGATACGTTCAGTATCTCTCCCATGACCTCAAAAGGCTGGATAGAGGACAGCACGAATATCGGCGTCAAACTGAACTGGAACGAGGCTACGAAAAACTACTTCCTCGGTTTCAATTCCACGTTTGACCTTGACGGCTTGCATCTCGGATTTACGAATCTCAATATACAGTCCGAAAACAAGGTGCTCGGAATTTTGCTTTCCAACACGTATAAAGATAAGTGGCTTTCAAACGAGGGATTGCTTATCAATATCGATTTCGCCAGCGGAAGTGTAAGCACAGGTTCGGGAATTTCTATCGGCAGAAGCGATTATCTCGTGTACGGCAATACGGGGTCTATTCCGTTCGATATTAAATTCGAGTCGGCTGAAAACGGCGGTATTAATATGAGCGTTATATCTCCTCTCGGAACTGACGTACTTACAATACCCGCGAGCGCACTTGAAGGAATGAGTCATTTTACGGATTCTTCCGCTTGCTACGTTTCTTTCTCTCCGTGGGCTACGAAATCGACGATGAGCGTTGAAATAACGGCAGTTCATACAGAAAAGACAACCGAGCCCGATGTGCCTTCAAATCCCGATAATCCGGAAAATCCCGATGAGCCTGCTCCTGAAAAGCCCCTTGAGGAAATGAGTCTTTGGGAGCTTATCGGAGAATTCTTCAAAGCGATTTTCAATTCTATCGGAAAATTCTTTTCGGAACTTTTCGGCGGTTAATACAATAATAAAGCAGGCGGCAGTTTGCTCTGCCGCCTGCTTGCAAAAATTTTGTTATAGAAGATAAGATTATGTACGGATTGGATAAAAACAAAAATTTCAGTGAAAGTATTTACGATATAGCAGACGAGCCCGTTCTCGCCACTCTTTTTACTACGGGTAACGGTTATATGGGTGTCAGAGGCAGCTTTGAGGAGTTTGGCTCTCAACGCGTTCAGGGTGCGTTCGTTCGCGGATTTATCGATGAGATAATAGAGGTAACGGAGCCTTTTGCGGACAATGAGTATATGAAGAAATACTACCTTGACGAAGAAAAGCTCAAAACCTTTGAAAAGCAGGACAGCTGTATCAATATGCACGATTTTCTCACGGTAAAAATAACCGTGGGCGAAAAGACCTTCTTTCCTTGGGAGGGTAAGATAGTAAAATGGCATCGCTCGCTTAATCCGGGTACTGCCGTCTATACGAGAGAGCTTGTATGGGACGACGGAGAGGGAAACAGGACCGAGTTCGTATTTGAACGCTTTGCATCATTTGCCGATGAGCACCTCTATTGTCAGAAAATCAAGGTAAGACCGATGAATCATAACCTGCCCGTTATGATAATGTCCGGTATTGATACCTCGGTCAAGACAGGAGGTCAGTTCATCACAAAGACGGACCTTTTGCACATAGAAGGTACTGATATTCTTCACAGATATCACGCGACGAACAAATACGGTTTTTCAGCCTGCTACGGAATAAAGCACGTATTCCCACACGGAAAAGTGCTCGGAAAATACGACGTCAACGGCACGGTGGGTATTGAATATCTCTGTGATAACGCCAAGGCATATACGTTTGAGAAGATATCTTATATCATTACCGACCGCGATACCGAAAGAGATATTACCGATTGTGCAAGGGAAAAGCTTGCATCGGGCGGTCTTGATTACGCTATTCTCAAAAAGGCACATATTGCCGCATACAAATCGTATTTTGCAATGATGGACGTGAGTATTGAGGGCGACGATGAGGTGGACGCATATCTCAGATTTGCAAGCTATCACACCGCCATTTCCGCCTCGATGAATGACAGCGTTCACGGAATTTCCGCAAAGGGACTCACGGGCGAAAGATACAATCAGTTCGTTTGGTGGGACTGTGAGATTCATCAGATGCCGTTTTTCTTGCTTACCGCGCCGAAAACAGCTAAAAATGCGTTAATGTACCGATACAGAATGTTGCCGCAGGCGAAGAAAAACGCCGAGGCAAACGGATATGACGGAGCTATGTTCGCTTTCTGCTCGTCCGTAAACGGCGATGAGAGAGTGTGGCAGTATGCGCGCCACCCGTTTATGCAGGTACATATTAATTCCGACATTCCCTACGGTATCATAAATTACTATCGCTATACGGGCGACAGAGAATTTATGCTTGATTACGGTATGGAGATGATACTCGAATGTCTGAAATTCTGGATTTCCCGCGTCAGCCTTAACGGCGACCGATATGAGATTTGCAGAGTTACGGGCACCGACGAGCATCACCCATACGTTGATAATGACGCGTATACGAATTATTGTGTAAAATTCGCATTTGACCGCTTTATCTCTCTTTGCGGCGAGCTTTCGTATGAGGTTGAGCCTTCGCTCATCGAAAAGATGAGGGAGATATCCTCAAAGCTCTATCTTCCTGTATGCGAAAACGGACTTATTCCTCAGTTTGACGGATATTTCGGACTCTCGCGTTCACTTGAAGAGCAGGGCAAGGGAACCTTAAAGCAGTTCCAGATGAAGAAGAGCGGACTTTATCACAAGAGCCAGATAATCAAACAGCCCGACGTTATTCTGCTTTATACAATGGTTGACGTCGGCGTTGACAGAAGCCGCTTTGCAGAGAACTGGGACTATTACGAGAATATGTGCGAGGTCAGCTCCTCTTTGACGTTCCCCGTTCACGCGATAGCCTGTGCACAGAATAAACAGATTCTTTCATTCCGCAAAAATCTTCTCAACACCGTCAAAATGGACGTTGACGATATTCACGGAGTAGCATGGCAGGGCGTTCACAGCGGTTGTCTTGCAGGCGGATATCTTGCGGTCATCTACGGAATTTTCGGACTTTCCGTAAGAGATGACGGCACGCTTTGCGTAAATCCCGTCAGAACGCTTTTTGATGGCGTTACGGCGCATTTCATTTATAAGGGTATAAAGATTACACTGAGTATGAAAAACGGAGAATTGACGCTTAAAAAGTCGGGTGCGGGCAATGTTAATATCCACACCCCCGACGGCGAAGAGAGAATACTCAAAAATACGCTCGTATATAAAATCTGAGGTGCTGTATGAAGGGATTTATATTTGACCTTGACGGCGTTATCGTATCCACCGACGGACTCCACTATCTTGCATGGAAGCAGATGGCGGACGAAGAGGGAATATACTTTGACGAGAAGATAAATAACCGTCTGCGCGGTGTCAGCCGTATGGATAGCCTTGAAATCATACTTGAGCGAGCCGAGAGACAGTATTCCGATGAAGAAAAACAGATTCTCGCCACAAAGAAGAACGAGATTTACAAGGAACTCCTTAAAAGTCTTACTCCCGATGACAGACTGCCGGGAGTTACGGAAACGCTTAATGAGCTCCGCGCCCGCGGATATAAGCTCGCGATAGGCTCTTCGAGCAAAAATACCCCTGCAATACTTAAATATATCGGACTTGAAAAATTTTTCGATGCGGTTTCCGACGGAAATAACATTACCCGAAGTAAGCCCGACCCCGAGGTGTTTATCAAGGGCGCTCTGTTCTTGGGACTTCAACCCTCTGAATGTTACGTCGTTGAGGATGCCAAAGCGGGCGTTGACGCAGGCAAGGCAGGAGGCTTTGCGACTATCGCTCTTGGCGATGCGTACGGTTACGAAAGTGCGGATTACAGCATCAGTCATTTTGAAGAGATACTCAATATAATAAAATAACAAAAAGCGCTGCTTGGAATAAAAATTTTCCGGCGGCGCTCGTTTTTATTTTCAGTTCAAAAAACAAAATTTACCACTAATTAAACTGAATTGACGGAGCAAAATAATATCAGAGATTCAAAGCAGACGGCGGGGAAGCGATGCGAAGAATTGCACCGCAAAGACGCTGTTTTGCGGTGCATCTCGATAATATAGATAAAGCCCGAAATAATAGGGCAAAAAAGTCGCAAATGCGACAGAGGGAGATTTATTAATATGGCAAACAAGTCATCTAAAAAGGCTCTTGAGCAGTTCAAGATGCAGGCTGCTAACGAAGTTGGCGTAACACTCAACAACGGCGGTTACAACGGCGACCTCACAAGCCGTCAGGCAGGCTCCATCGGCGGACAGATGGTTAAGAAGATGGTAGAGTCTTACGAAAATTCTCTTAACGCAAAATAATTTATCTTGGACGTAGTCCGCGGGAGTGCGGACAAAAAGGAAAATTTATTGCTGAATAAATTTTCGGAGAGCGGTCGCAGGACCGCTCTCTTTTTTGGACTGTAAATTTGAAAATATCTATTGACAAAAGAAAGTTTTAATGCTAAAATGTTTAAGTATGAAAAAACTGTGAAAAGAATAAGTAATATCTTTGAACATTCAAGAGAGTTGTCGGTTGGTGGGAGGCAATATGCGTCGGAGATATGAAGCTATCTTTGAGTTGCGGCCGAAAGACCCGCCGGGGCGCCCGTTACAGCGCGGACTATGGTTTCATAGCCGATGAGGCTTCTCTCGCAAGAGAGGAGCGAATTAAGGTGGTATCACGAGCGCGCCTCGTCCTTATGTTTTGCATAGGGCGTCGGCGTATTTTTTTATTGCTCTGACTATATTAAAACCGCTCATTAAATTATCTATTTGACTTACAGAAAGGAACACTATTATGAAATGGACATCTCTTAACGAGCTTCGAGAAAAATATCTCGCGTTCTTTGAATCAAAGGGACACCTGAGACTCCCTTCTTTCCCGCTCGTTCCCATTAACGACAAATCACTTCTTCTTATCAACTCGGGTATGGCACCTATGAAAAAATACTTCACGGGTGAGGAAGAGCCCCCGAGAACGAGAGTTTGCACCTGCCAGAAGTGCATTCGTACGCCCGACCTCGAGCGCGTAGGTCATACGGCTCGCCACGGCACGTTCTTTGAAATGCTCGGAAACTTCTCATTCGGAGATTATTTCAAGGAAGAGGCAATAGCGTGGGCGTGGGAGTTTCTCACCGTTACGCTTGAAATCCCCGAGGAGCTTCTCTGGCCCTCAATATACGAAAACGACGAAGAGGCTTACGACATCTGGGTTAACAAGATTGGCGTAAATCCCGCTCACGTCGTACGCCTTGGAAAAGCGGACAACTTCTGGGAGCACGGCACGGGCCCCTGCGGACCCTGCTCCGAGATTTACTTTGACAGAGGCGAAAAGTACGGCTGCGGAAGTCCCGACTGCAAACCCGGCTGTGAGTGCGACAGATATATGGAAATCTGGAACAACGTATTCTCCCAGTATAACAATATGGGCGACGGCACATACGAGGAGCTCGCGCAGAAGAATATCGACACGGGCATGGGTCTTGAACGTCTTGCTTGCGTAATGCAGGGTGTTGACAATATGTTCGAGGTCGATTCAATCCGCAGGATAATCGACAAGGTGTGCGAAATCTGCGGTAAGAACTACGGCGACGACGCGGACAACGATATTTCCATTCGCGTTATTACCGACCACACCAGAAGCGCTATGTTTATGATAGCCGACGGCGTTATTCCCTCAAACGAGGGAAGGGGATACGTTCTCCGCAGAATAATACGCCGTGCGTGCAGACACGGAAAGCTTCTCGGCATCAACCGTCCCTTCCTTGTTGATATGGTTAACGTCGCTATCGGCGAGAGCTGCGGTGCATATCCCGAGCTTTCCGAAAAGGGTGATTATATCCGCAAGGTGCTCTCAATGGAAGAGGAGAGATTTGACGCGACCATCGATGCAGGTCTTTCCATTCTTTCCGACCTGATAAGAAGCGCCGTTAAGGAAAATGCGGACGTTATTTCGGGCGAGGAAGTATTCAAGCTTTACGATACTTTCGGCTTCCCGATTGACCTTACGCGTGAAATAGCAGAGGAAAATCACCTTAAAATAAACGAGGAGCAGTTCAAGACTTTGATGCTCGACCAGAGAAACCGCGCAAGAGAGGCAAGAGCCAATATCAGCGGTTGGAGCGACAGCTCAAAGAGTGTGCTTGCCGACCTTCCCAAGACCGAATTTACGGGCTACACCGATTACAGAAGCGAGGCTAAGGTAATTGCAATCCTCGTCGGCGACGATAGCGTAGAGAGCGTAAACGAGGGCGACTGTACCGTGATTCTTAACAGAACGCCTTTCTACGGAGAGGGCGGCGGTCAGATAGGCGATACGGGTACCATCTATAAGGACAACGCGGTTTTGACAGTTTACGATACAAAGAAAACCGACGGCGTATACATTCATATCTGCCGGGTTGTAAACGGAGTGCTTTCCGTCGGCGATACGGTTACGGCGGACATCGTTGACCTAAGACGTGAGGCGATAAAGAGAAACCACTCTGCCGCTCATCTTCTTCAGGCGGCGCTCAGAAGCGTGCTCGGAAATCACGTTGAGCAGGCGGGCTCTTACGTAAGCGAAGAAATTTGCAGATTTGACTTTACGCATTTTGCGGCTCTCACGGAAAAAGAACTTCGTGCGGTTGAAATGCTCGTAAACAGCCACATTCTTGCAGGTAACGATATAGTTACGGTTGAAACCGATATTGAAACCGCGCGCAAGAGCGGTGCTATGGCGCTCTTCGGCGAGAAATACGGCAAGACGGTCCGCATGGTAAAAATGGGCAGCTTTTCTACCGAGCTTTGCGGCGGTACTCACTGCGACAATACCGCAAAAATCGGTCTTTTTAAGATTGTATCCGAGTCGAGCGTGGCTTCGGGCGTGCGCAGAATCGAGGCTGTAACGGGCTACGGCGTGCTTGGATTCCTCGCTAAGCAGGAGGAACTCGTGGCACAGACCGCAAGCGAGCTTAAAGTTCAGAACTCAAACGATATCGCTAAGCGTGCAAACGCTCTTCAAGGCGAGATTTCCTCTCTCAAAAAGGAAATTGAGTCCCTCAATAATAAGATAGCTTCCTCTAAGCTCACCGATGTTCTTTCGGGAGCGGAGCAGATAGGTGCGGTTAAGTTAATCACTACCTTTGCGGAGGAAATGGATATAGACAGTGCGAGAACTCTTACGGATAAGATAAAAGCCGAAAATCCCGACACTGTTGCAGTAGTTGCAGTCAACGCGCACGGCAAGCTTAACTTCATCGCAGTAGCAGGCAAGGACGCAGTGGCTCACGGCATTCACGCAGGTAAGCTCGTAGGCGCAGTTGCCGCAGTTACGGGCGGTAAGGGCGGCGGACGCCCCGATTCCGCTATGGCAGGCGGTGCGGACGCTCAGAAGATAGCCGAAGCACTTGCAAAGGCAAGCGAAATCGTTGCAGGAATGGTTAAATAAAAAATCAAAAGGGATAGCTTGGCTATCCCTTTTTATTTGTATTATCCCTCGTGAAATTCTTTGAGAACGAGGTCTTTGTTCTTTTCGAGCGCCCAACGGATACTCCACTCGCGCGGGAAAATAAGAAGATTGTTTCCTCTGAAATCCTGTACCCACTTGGTGTCCGTGTCAAGAGTCAGAGAATTTACGTCAATATTCTCATTTTCAATCCAACGAATGAACTGCTGGGGCATGGGACGGCGAATGATATCAACGCCGTACTCGTGCTTTAAGCGGTATTCAAGCACCTCAAACTGAAGCACGCCGACAACGCCGACGATTACTCGTTCCATACCCGAATTTGGCTCGAAGAATATCTGAATTGCACCCTCTTGCGCTATCTGGTTCATACCTTTTGCAAATTGCTTTCTCTTCATCGAATCCTTTTGCTCAACTAACGCAAAATGCTCGGGTGCAAAGGTGGGAATTTTCTCAAATGTAAATCTGACGCTCGGGTCGCATACTGTGTCGCCGATGGAGAAAATACCCGGGTCAAACACGCCGATAATGTCGCCTGCATAAGCGCAATCGACAATCTCGCGCTGTTCTGCCATCATCTGTTGGGGCTGGGAGAGCTTTGCAACCTTGTTGTTCTGAACGTGAAGATATTCCTTATTTCTCTCAAATTTGCCCGAGCAGATTCGCATAAACGCGATTCTGTCGCGGTGCGCTTTGTTCATATTCGCCTGAATTTTGAATACGAAAGCGGAGAACGTGTCGTCAAAGGGGTCAACTAATGTATCTCCCGCCTGACGGGGCAGTGGAGAAGTCGTCATCTGCAAGAAGCTCTTTAAGAATGGCTCAACGCCGAAATTGTTGAGAGCCGAGCCGAAGAATACGGGCGAGAGCTTGCCGTGGCGCACCTTTTCAAGGTCAAATTCATAGCTTGCGACGTCGAGAAGCTCTATCTGGTCAACGAGCGCTTTACGGTCGTATTCGCCGATGAGTGAGTCCATTTTTTCTATTTCGGTAATGTCGCACTCAATGCCTTCAATTTTGTTTCGTCCGCTGTGAAACTCGTCAAAAGCTAAAATCGAGCGCTTTTCACGGTCGAAAACTCCCTTAAATCCTACTCCGCAACCGATGGGCCAGTTCATAGGATACGTGCCTATGCCGAACTCGCGTTCAAGCTCGTCGAGCAAGTCAAATGGGTCCCTCGCCTCGCGGTCGAGCTTGTTTATAAACGTAAATATCGGAATGTCGCGCATAGCGCAGACCTTGAAGAGCTTGCGCGTCTGCGGCTCGATGCCCTTTGCCGCATCGATAACCATTACCGCGCTGTCAGCCGCCATAAGAGTTCTGTAAGTGTCCTCGGAGAAGTCCTGATGCCCCGGGGTGTCAAGTATATTTATGCAATAACCGTCGTACTCAAACTGCATAACGGACGAGGTAATAGAGATACCGCGCTGTTTTTCAAGGTCCATCCAGTCGCTCGTCGCGTGGCGGTCGCTTGCCTTGCCCTTGACCGTGCCTGCGGACTGAATTGCACCGCCGTAGAGAAGAAATTTCTCGGTAAGCGTCGTTTTACCTGCGTCCGGGTGTGAGATTATAGCAAATGTTCGTCTTCTTTTTATTTCTTTTTCGTTTGTCATTTTTACCTCTGAAAACCATAAAATAAATACACATCTTTTTCATTTTACATTATTTTTACTCATAAATCAATATATTTATTAAAATTTCAGCATAAAATTGATAAAAAATGCCTTCCATATCGGAAGGCATGATTTATTTCTTTGTCAGCGGTAATCAGAAAAGCTCTATAAGCTCCTTGTCGCTCTTCGTAAAGTCGATAATACCGTCCTCGGTGATTGCCGCCATATCCTCAATTCTGCAACCGTACTTTTCGGGAATGTAGATTCCGGGCTCGAACGTTACGACGTTACCGGGAACGAGAAGCGCGCCCTTGTCCATACCGGGAGCAAGACGGGGGGACTCATGAATGAACATACCTACGCCGTGTCCGAGTGAGTGTCCGAATCTGCCCTCAAAGCCCGCACCGTTGATGATATCTCTTGCTATCTCGTCAAGGCGGTAGCAGCCGCGCTCGCCGTCTGCAGCGGCACTCAACGCCTCGGTCTGCGCTTTGAGTACGGTGTAATAAACCTTCTTCATATCGAGGTCGGCTTTTCCGAGAGATACGGTTCTCGTCATATCGGAGCAGTATCCGTCAACTACGCAGCCGAAGTCCATCGTAAGAAATCCGCGTTCGAGCTTGCAGTTTCTCGGAACGCCGTGGGGCATTGACGAAGCCGTTCCGGAAACGGCGATAGTGTCAAAAGAGGTGCGCTCTGCGCCGTTTTTGCGCATGAAAAATTCTATTTCAAGAGCTACGTCAATTTCGGTCATGTTGGGAGTGATGAAATCGAGAATGTGCGAAAACGCCATATCGGTAATCTGTTGAGCCTTTGCCATCGATGCAAGTTCGGACTCGGTCTTTACCATTCTCATAGTCGTCAGGATTTTTGATGCGCCCTCGACGTAGTTGATTTTACCCTCTGCAACCTTTACGAATCTCGAAAGTTCGGAAAGGGAAAGAGAGTCCTCTTCGACGAGGATATTTGAAATTCCGTTTTCCTCGGCGAGATTTGCTATCATTTTCAGGTGTGAGATTTTGGGAACTACTATCTCGAAATCATCCGCGTTCACCTGCTTTTCTGCCGCCTCTGTGTACCGGAAGTCCGTAAGAAGGAAGGCTTTTTCGCAGAGCACCAAAATATAGCCGTCGTCATACGCGAAATTTGAAATATAGCGCTGATTGAGAGTGGAGGAGAGAAGAATGCCCTCTGTACCGTTTTCTCTCATTATCTGTTGTAATCTTTTAAGCTGTGTCATATTTTCTCCTTAATTATACGGCGGATTTTTTTATGCCGTGTTTCTTAAAATAGTGATTCATAACGGGTTTTTCAAGAGTTCTCTTGAATCGGAAAAATAAGCTTGTCTTGTCCTTGATGGGAGGCACGAGAATGGCTCTCATACCGCAGAATTTGCCCGCGCAGATATCGGTAAAAATCTGGTCGCCCAAAAAAGCAGAGCTTGAAATATCGCCGTCAAGTTCTATAAGCGCCTTCCTGATGCTCTTTTTGGCAAACGGCTTTCCTGCCTTGCAGTAGGCGGGAGCGCCAATCTTTTTGTTGAAGCGAATTACTCTTTTGTCGCTCGAATTGTTGGAGATAAAAGCAAACTTGATTCCGTTTTTATTAAGCGAATCAAGCCACGCTAAAATTTTATCGTCGGGCTCGGACTGCTCGTAGGGAGCCAGAGTGTTGTCTATATCAACAAGAAGCGTTCTTATATTATTTTCTCTCAGAAATTCAGGCTTTATGTCGCTGAATTTGCTGAAATAAAAGTCAGGGGACAAATAATCGAACATATTATTTTTCCTTTCCGTCACAGGATATTTATATAATATCAAATTTTAGTTAAAGTTTCAATACCTTTTTGAAAATTCCGAAAAAAATCCAAAAAAACAACAAAAAAGTATTGACAAGGAAAAAGATTTGTGATATTATAATTAAGCGTTATTTGAAAAGCGCTATGCGAGTGTAGTTCAATGGTAGAATTCCAGCCTTCCAAGCTGGTCGCGTGGGTTCGATTCCCATCACTCGCTCCAAGCCGACATTCGTCGGCTTATTGTGTGCCTTTAGCTCAGTCGGATAGAGCAACTGCCTTCTAAGCAGTAGGTCGGGGGTTCGAATCCCTCAAGGCACGCCATACGGTGGGTGTAGCTAAGTTGGTTATAGCGCCAGGTTGTGGCCCTGGAGGCCGTGGGTTCGAATCCCATCACTCACCCCATATAAAAGTCTTGATACAAATGATTAAAAGTGTCAAGACTTTTATTTTTACTTTTTTGCGTTCAAGCTTATTATGAGTATTGTTTAATTTTTAGATAGGTTTGTAAAAATTACATAAATAGCTGGACAAACTTCTCAAAACATGTTATAATGATTTTTAGATTGAAACGAAAGCAGACTGATTTTTTGATCAAAATATAAATGGGGGATAAATTATGAATTATTGGACACAAATCAGTGTAGAATTTGCAAACCAGAGAAACTATCTTGATTCTTTGTTTAGAGTATATCCAATGTCTCCAAATCTGAGAAGAGAAATAAGTTGGGATAAATGGAGTAGGATAAAAACTTCATTTGAACGTCGGAACAATGATGATTTGGTACGGAATTTATTGTATTTGGATTTATTTCCTATAAAGGATTCGTATGTAGCATACTTAAAGAGAGATCCGTCATCAATCGAAAGAAATCCTGAAACGATTAACAGACTGGCAGGCAATCTTTATGAAATGGGATTAGATTCAATTTTTGAAAAATGTACAGAGCCTAAAGAAACCAACAGACAAATAGGTCCGTTATTTAAAAGATGGATTGAAAGTGGAGTTTTGGGACTTCCTATCTATCATAATGCAATCGATTTTTTATCTACTGAAGAAAATGCTGTATTGAATATCTCCGATTTGGAAATGAAGAAATTTGCTGAGGAATACTTGGGATATAATCATAGCAAAGGACTGGATTTTATAGCAAGATGTAACAATAAATATGTTATTGGGGAAGCAAAGTTTATAACTGATTTCGGAGGCCATCAAGACAGGCAGTTTGAAGACGCAATTTCAACTATAACATTACCGTTGCTTCCAAACAGATTGAATGTTGAAGTAATAAAAATAGCTATTTGTGATGGTGTGTTGTACATTAATTCAGGTAACAAAATGCATAAGCATCTTATTGAAAATGATGAACAAATTATCCTATCCAGCTTAGTTTTAAGAGAATTTTTGTACTCAATTTAAGGCAAAGAAGATGAAAATAATATTTGATGGAAAAGAATCCAAAGAAGATATAGTTCTGAGGTTTAAGAATGCCGAAAAAAGTCTTCCTTTCATTGATCACTCTTTTGTAGTTGAGGGTGATAACTTGGAAGTAATGTCCTCAATGTTGAATGAATATAGAGGAAAAATAGATTTGGTATATATTGACCCACCATTCAATACCAATCAAGAGTTTTCTGTTACTGATACAAGAGCAAGCACAATCAGTCGTCCCAAGAATGGTGAAATTGCATATTCGGACGAAATGACAAAAGATGAATTTATTAATTTTATGTACAGATGTTTTGTCCTGATATATGAATTGCTTTCTGAGGAAGGAAGTCTATATGTTCATATTGATTTGAAAATGGGACATTATTTTAAGGTTATTTTAGATGAAATTTTTGGCGAATCATCTTTTAAGAACGATATTACAAGAATAAAATCAAATCCTAAAAATTTTGACAGGCGCGCTTATGGCAATCATAAAGATATGATTTTGTTGTATACTAAATCATCAAAAAACATATGGAATAACATAAAAATTAAGTGCGATGATGAAGAATTGGCCAAAAGATTCACAAAAATAGATAAAAACGGCAGAAGATACACTACTATTCCTTTGCATGCTCCCGGAGAATCAAGTTCTACAAGCCCTACAGGGATGCCGTGGAGAAATATGAATCCACCTGAGGGCAGGCACTGGAGAACAAATCCGACGGAATTTGACAAATTAGATTCAATCGGACTTATTGAATGGTCATCAAAAGGAAATCCTAGAATAATCAAATATGCCGATGAACATAAGGGTAAAAAAATCCAAGATATTTGGAATTTCAAAGACCCGCAATATCCATTGTATCCGACTCAAAAAAATCTTGATATGCTTGATTTAATAGTAAAGCAATCTTCAAAAAGTGATAGTATTGTATTGGATTGTTTTGCAGGAAGCGGAACTACTCTATTGGCTGCCAAAAATAACGGTAGAAAGTATATTGGAATTGATAATTCAAACATTGCTATGAAAGTGATAAAAAAAAGAATTCCTGACGTATCGATTATAGACTTTAATTCTTTTGAATAAATGCGGTGTCATTTTTTATTAGAATACTATCGTGTATAGATGAAAAAGCACCCGATAGGGTGCTTTTTCATCTATACAGACCGAAAGCGAGGTTTTATCGTATATGATTAAGAAGAATATCAGAATTAAGCTGGTTTCTGTGCGCGAGGCGAGCGAGGAAAAGTTTTTTGAGAGCTTGTTCGGCGGTGAGGACGGGGATTTATTTGACGACGAGCCGGACGAAGTAGAGAGCACAGTCGAGGAGGACGACGGCCCCATTGAAATGTTTTCCGAGGGCGAACTGTATATAACCGATGAGCGTGTGATAATAGCATACGAGGAGAGCGAGCTGACGGGAATGGAGGGCTCGAGCACGCAGGTGCGCTTTGAGCGTTCAAATCCCGGGCTTGTAACGATGATGCGAAACGGTGCTGTTAACACCATTCTGGTTTTTGAAAAGGGCAAGCGACATATCTGCTCATATCAGACGGAATATATGCCATTCGAGATTTGCGTCAACACCAAAGATATAAAAAATACTTTGCTCGAAGACGGAAAAATCGAGCTTGATTATATCGTGGAGATAAGAGGCGCGCAAGCGGAGAGAACTCATTTCACGATTGAGATTTTCGAGGACTCGAATACTCCCGAATAAAGTGAATAATATGCAGTTTTACGCATAACATAGACTAAAAAGAGAGGTTTGTGTTATGCGTATTTTGTGTGTTTTAGGTACTCGCCCCGAGGCGATAAAAATGCTACCGTTAGTGCTTGAACTCAGAAAGCACGGGAGCGCAGAGGTGCTCGTCTGCGACAGCGGTCAGCACAGGGAGCTGTCGAAAAACGTGTTTGAATTTTTCGGAGTTGAGCCCGATTTTTCGATGAATATAATGAGGCAGGGGCAGACTCTCGGCAATTTGACAGTTCGTCTGCTCCGAGAATTTGAGGTGCTTTTTGAGAGGGAAAAATTCGACCTCGTACTCGTTCACGGCGACACTACGACGGCGTTTTGCGCGTCGCTTTCCGCCTTTTACAAAGGAATCAAAATAGGACATATCGAGGCGGGACTCCGCACCTACAATAGCCACTCGCCCTATCCCGAAGAGTTTAACAGAGTCGCCGTTGACGCTATGTCCGATTTGCTTTTTGCTCCGACTGCTCTTGCGCAAGAAAGGCTTGAAAACGAGGGCAGAAAAGGTATTTACACCGTCGGAAATACGGTGATTGACGCACTTTCGTACACCGTCGGAGAGGAGTATTCCCCGACGATTTTGGGGAGGGCAAACGGGCGAAAGATTTTGCTTGTAACCATGCACCGCCGTGAAAATTTAGGCGAGAAAATGCACTCGTCAATGCTCGGAATTAAGGATATTTTGCTCGCAAGAGAGGACCTTTTCGGCGTTTTTCCGATGCACCCTAATCCGCGCGTGCGGGAAGTGTGCAAAAATGCACTCTCCGACGTTCCGAATATTGAGCTTTGCGAACCGCTTTCACTGTACGATTTTCACAATATTCTCTCGCGCTCGGCGGCGGTGCTGACGGACAGCGGCGGAGTTCAGGAGGAGGCGGCGTTTCTCGGAATACCGCTCTTTCTCTTGCGTGACACGACGGAGCGTGAGGAGGGTGCAAAGCTCGGAAATATAAGGCTCGTGGGCTGTGAGAGGGAGAGAATAAAAAATGAATTTTTATCCGTTTTTGACGACGGCGAAAAACTCGCAAAAATGCGCTCAAGGAGCCTAGTTTTCGGCGACGGGCACGCGTGCGAGAGAATAGCTAAAATAATTCTTTCGTAAATAGGAAAAAAGGGCTTGCCAAATCGGAAAAAAATGATATAATTATCGTGATGTAATATGCAAAATACTCTTATTATTAAGGAGAATTTTTATGAAAATCAATGAACTCAAAGGTCTTATAAACGAAGGTGCACTCGACTCGCGCTTTGCTTCTCTTTACGACGAAAACGCAGTAACTGCTCAAAGGCAGAGATACCTCGCAGCGCTCGATTCGTTCGCATCGATTTACGGTGCGGACAGAGAAGTTGCGATATATTCAACTCCCGGCAGAAGCGAGCTTGCGGGCAACCACACCGACCACAACAGAGGCTGTGTCGTCGCTTCTTCGATAAACCTCGATATCATAGCCGTAGCGTCGAAAAACGGCACCGACACAATAAATCTCAAAAGCGAGGGCTTTGACGCAATTAATGTTGATATTTCAAGATATACCGAGCCCCGCGAGGACGATTTCGGAACCTCTGCGTCCCTTATTGCAGGCATGAGCAGGGGATTCAGAAATAATAATCACTGCGTCGGCGGTTTTGACGCCTACTGCACCTCAAGCGTGCTTCGCGGCTCGGGACTTTCCTCGTCCGCGGCGTTTGAGGATATGATAGGAAATATTTTAAGCCACGAATTTAACGGCGGCAAGGTCGATAACGTGGAGATAGCTATTCTTTCGCAGTATGCGGAAAACGTTTTCTTCGGTAAGCCCTGCGGACTTATGGACCAGGTCGCGTGTGCAGTCGGAGGTATAGTTGCCATCGATTTTGAGAATACTGAAACACCAAAAATCGATAAAATCGATTTTGACCTCTCCGCTATGGGATATAATCTCTGCATAGTTGACACGGGCGGAAATCACGCGGACCTCACCGCAGATTACGCTTCCGTTCCCGCCGAGATGAAGGCAGTTGCGTCGGTTTTCGGCAAGGACTGTCTGCGCCTTTGCGACGAGGGCGAGGTGCTCAAAAACGCCAAGACAATCCGCGAAAAACTCGGCGACAGAGCGCTCCTTCGTGCGTTCCATTTCTTCTCTGAAAATAAGCGCGTAGCCGAAATGAAGAGTGCGCTTGAAGCGGGCGACCTTCACTCGTATTTTGAGGGAGTTATCTCCTCGGGACGCTCGTCCTTCTGCTACTTGCAGAACGTCTATACGACTAAAAACGTCGCTGAACAGGGACTGAGCCTTGCTCTTTGTCTTACCGAAGGCTTTATGAAGGGCAGAGAGGGCGCATTCCGCGTTCACGGCGGCGGATTTGCAGGTACTGTTCAAGCGTATGTAAAGAGTGAAGACGTCGAGGCTTACCGCGCGCTCATGGACGGCGTTTTCGGTGAGGGCGCGTGCCTTATTCTCCGCGTCAGAAGAGAAGGCGCTATACAGGTAATCGCCTGATGAATAAATATTCAATCACCTCTCTATATTCGGGCTCAAAGGGCAACTGCGTGATTATAGAGAGCGAGAATGCCAAGATTTTGATAGATGCGGGCAAGAGTGCCCGTGCGCTGACGGCGGCGCTCTCGGATATCGGCGTAAGCATTGACGAAATCGACGCGATTTTTATCACGCACGAGCACGCCGACCACGTTTCTGCACTTGAGGTTTTGCTCAAAAAGCACCGTATTCCCGTGCATATCGTCGGGATATCGGCAAGCAGACTCCGCTTTGCCACGCCCGAGCTTTACGATGACATTCTGTGCGTTCACCCGCCCGTCTTTTCCGTAAGCGTCGGGAATATGACCTTGAAGAGCTTTCCGACGCCACACGACAGCGCCTATTCGGTGGGATACACTATCGAAATCGGGAACGGCGGGGAAGTAACAAAAATAGGTTACGCGACGGATATCGGATACATAACCGACGAAATAAGGAGCGCGCTTTGTGCTTGCGAGAGCGTTGTTCTTGAAAGCAATCACGACGTTGATATGCTGATGAACGGTCCGTACCCTTACGACCTGAAACTCAGAATCAGGTCGAACAGAGGTCATCTGTCGAACCGCGATTGTGCATTTTTTGCAAGCGAGCTCTGCCTTTCGGGAACGAAAAATATTTTGCTCGCCCACCTGAGCGAGGAAAACAACGACCCCGATATTGCCTATGACGAAGTCTTTTCGGCAATCGGCGATATGAGCGTAAATTTGAAGGTAGCGGAGCAAAACCGTACCGTGAAATTCGTTTGAGGTATCTATGTTAAGTGTAAAAATATACGTTACGGGAACGCTCAAGGAGCAGTATTACAAGGATGCAATAGCGGAATATAAAAAGAGGCTCGGAGCGTACTGCAAGCTCGATATTATCGAATATAAGGAGTACAAGCTCCCCGAAAATCCTTCACAGAGGCAGATAGAGCAGGCGCTCGCGGCAGAGGGAGAAAAGATACTTTCGGACATATCTCCGAAGGCTTATAAAATTGCTCTGTGCGTCGAGGGAAAGCAGTTTTCAAGCGAGGAGTTTGCCGAAAAACTCGATACAATTTCGGCAACCCACGGCGAGGTCGCATTTATCATCGGAAGCTCGTTCGGGCTTTCCGAGGAGCTTAAACGTGCGTGCGATATGCGCCTTTCCGTGTCGAAAATGACGCTCACACACCAGATGCTCCGCGTTTGGCTCGTTGAAATCATTTACCGCTGTCTGTCCATCACTCACGGTGGGAAATACCATAAGTAAAATTTCATATCTCGGGGCGTTGCCAAGGCAACGCCCCGATTATCTTCTGTGTTTTATAATAAATATTAATAATTCAACAAAAATTAATAAAAAAGGACTTTACAAAACGAGAAAAAAATAGTATTATATAGAGTAGAATGCTATGTGTTCATTTGATGAGCATTTGTGTGGAGGAGAAGCCTATGGAAATAAGACAACCAAAGTACAAAAGAGTTTTGCTCAAACTTTCGGGCGAAGCGCTTGCCAAGGACTGCTCGGGCATTCTCAATTTTGAATATATTGAGAAGATAGCCGAGGTGTTAAAAAGGTGCGTTGCCGAAGGGGTACAGGTAGCCGTCGTCGTCGGCGCGGGTAATATTTGGAGAGGCAGGCAGAGCGGAAGCATGGACAGAGCGCGCGCAGACCAGATGGGAATGCTTGCAACCGCCATCAATTCTCTCGCTCTTGAAGAAACCTTCAAATCCTGCGGTCTTCCGTCGCGTGCGATGATGGTTATGGAGATAAATTCCTTTGCCGACCCTTACCGCATAAGAGATGCAAGACGCCATCTTGAAGAGGGAGAGGTAGTAATTATCGGAGGAGGCACGGGTATGCCGTTCTTCTCAACCGACACAGCCGCCGCCATTCACGCAGCGGAAATCGGCGCTGACGTAATACTTATGGCAAAGAACGTAGACGGTATTTATTCCGCAGACCCCGCAAAAGACCCAAAGGCGGTAAGATACGACGAGATAACGTACTCCGAAATACTCCAAAAGGAGCTCAAAGCCCTTGATATTACCGCGAGTGCGTTCTGCATGGAAAACGATATAAAATGCTACGCATTTGAACTCAAAGACCCCATGAATATTTACAAGGTCATTATGGGCGAAAAAATCGGAACTGAATTACACAGATAAAAAAAGGAAAGAATAGAGGTACAGATTATGACATTCAATACAAAAGATTATGAAGAAAAGATGAAGAAAACAATCGCTTCCTACGAATACAACCTTGCAACTATCCGTGCAGGTCAGGCAAATGCAGGCGTGCTCAACAGAATTTCGTTTGAGTACTACGGCTCACCCACACCCGTAAACACGATGGCTGATATCAGAATGGCAGATTCAAGAACGCTTACGATAACGCCATACGACGCATCAACGCTCAAAGCTATCGAAAAGGCAATTCTTATGAGCGATCTCGGAATCAATCCCTCAAACGATGGTAAGATGATAAGACTCGTGTTCCCTCAGGTTACAGAGGAGCGCCGTAAAGAGCTCACAAAGCAGATTCAGAGAATGGGCGAGGAAACAAAAGTAATCATCAGAAACATTCGCCGCGACGCAAACGACGCTATCAAGAAGCAGAAGAAGGACGGACTTCTTACAGAGGACGAAGCAAAGCACTCCGAAAAGAATGTTCAGGACCTTACGGATAAATACATCAAGGAAGTTGATGCTTGCTCCGCAAGAAAAGAAAAAGAAGTAATGGCAATCTAAAAAATAAGACTACTCAGGCGGGCGAAATTCCCGCCTTTTTGGAATATAAGAGGTAAAAATTTTGGCTGATAAAACAGAGTTTAAGGTTGATGAGAATTTAAGACACATCGCTTTTATTATGGACGGAAACGGACGTTGGGCAAAGGCGAGGGGACTTGATAGGCAAGAGGGACACAAGGTTGGAGTCAGGGTGTTCGAAAGAATTGCGAATACCTGCTTTGACTACGGACTTAACACCGTCACGTTCTACGCTTTTTCAACGGAGAACTGGAGACGCCCGCCCGTTGAGATAAAGACCATAATGGGACTCCTCGGGCTCTATCTTGACAAGTGCGGCGACGACCTCAAAAAGCGCGGAGTGCGCTTTCGAATGATAGGCGACAAGAGAGCACTTGATAAATCCTTACAAAACAAGATAAACAGGCTCGAAGCCGAAACCGCTCATTTCGACAGAACTCTCAACGTGGCAATAAATTACGGCGGCAGGGACGAAATCGTATACGCCTGCAACGTGCTCCTCCAAAACGGCGAGGAGATAACGAAAGAGAACATCTCCCGTACGCTCTACACCGCAGGCTCCCCCGAGCCCGATATGATAATCCGTACCGCGGGAGAGAGAAGACTCTCGAATTTCCTGCTCTGGCAGTCGTCTTACTCCGAGCTCTATTTTTGCGATAAGCTCTGGCCCGATTTTTCGGACGGCGACTTAAAAGAAGCCATAAACGATTTTTATTCAAGACGCCGAAGATACGGCGGACTTTAAGAAAGGCGAAAAAATGAAACAAAGAATTATTACGGCAATCGTTCTCGGAATAGTTGCCATTCCCGTGTGTATTTTTTCAAATACGGTCATTTTTCCGATAGCTATGGCGTTTATCGGAATTGTCGGAATATACGAGCTTCTCGGATGTATGAATACGAGAGAAAATAGGGCTATTTCAATTCCTCTTTACGTAATCGCGGGTATCGCTCCTTTTGCGGTGCGTTATTACGGAAACGTCATCTTTGCAAATACCGATAAGCTTATGCTTACTTTTCTCGTGCTTGCACTCTATATGCTTGCGCTGTGGGTTTTCTCGTATCAGAAAAATCAGAATATCGATATGAACTCAATCCTTGCGAGCGTGTTCGTATCGATTTACATAATAGGCGCGGTTGCTTCAATCGTGCTCGTGCGCGACGCGCGGGGCGGTGAATACTATTGGTATTTTATCTTCATCGGTGCTTGGGTTACGGATATTTTTGCATACTTTACGGGAATGCTATTCGGAAAGCACAAGCTTATAGAGGCGGTAAGCCCCAAAAAGACCGTTGAGGGAAGCATCGGCGGAACCGTTTTCTGCGTTATTTTCTTCGTAATCTTCGGATTTATCGTGAACAATATACTCGAACAGCAGATGAATCTCGTGCTTTGTGCGCTTGCGGGACTTCTTTCCGCACTCGTCTCGCAAATCGGCGACCTCTCGATGTCGGTTATCAAAAGAACTTACGGTGTAAAGGACTTCGGCAAGATTTTCCCCGGACACGGCGGAGTGCTTGACCGTTTTGACTCCATTTTGGCAGTTGCCATCGTGATGGCACTGTTCTTTGCGTGAGATTTATGAGCGGAATTGAAAAAATGCTCGTTCTGGGCTCGACGGGCTCGATAGGCGAGCAGGCACTTGACGTTGCAAAAAAGACGGGTACGCAGGTAGTCGGTATATGTGCCAATAAAAATTGGCGCCGAGTCGCAGAGCAGGCAAGGGAGCACGGCGTACGCTTTGCCGCTATGTGCGACGCGGACGCGTCGGCGGCTTTGAAAAGCGCTCTTGCGGACACCGATATAAAGGTATTTTCGGGAGTCGAAGGCATCTGCGAGATGATAGGCGGGAGCGGAGCGAGCTTTGCCGTAAACTCGATTATCGGCGGTGCGGGCTTGCGCCCGACGCTTGCGGTGCTTGAAAACGGAATAAGACTTGCCCTTGCAAACAAGGAGAGCCTCGTCGTCGCGGGCGAGATTGTAATGAATCTCGCAAAGAAAAAGGGGATAGAGATACTGCCCGTTGACAGCGAGCACTGTGCGATTCATCAGTGTTTGAGAGCGGGTAAGCGAGATGAGGTCAAAAAACTCATTCTCACGGCTTCGGGCGGACCGTTCTTCGGTATGAAGAGAGAGGAGATACGGAACGTACCTCTTTCCCGTGCGCTCGCACACCCAACATGGAGTATGGGCGCGAAGATAACCATTGACAGCGCGACCTTGATGAATAAAGGCTTTGAGATAATAGAAGCGTCCCACCTTTTCGGTATGACGCCCGACAAAATCGACGTTCTGGTGCACAGGGAGAGTATAATTCACTCTATGGTGGAATATATAGATAATAGCGTTATAGCACAGCTTTCAGTGCCCGATATGCGGCACTGCGTGCAGTATGCACTGGACAGAGCAAGCAGGAGCGAGGGCATTATAGAGCCCCTTGACCTTGCCGAAATATCAAAGCTGACCTTTGCGAGGGTGGACAGAGAAGCCTTTCCGCTTCTTGACCTTGCGCTCCATTCACTTGAAGCGGGCGGAGCTGTCTGCGCTGTGCTGAATGCGTCAAACGAGGTCGCGGTTTCCGCATATTTGTCGGAAAAAATAAGCTTCGGAGAGATATCCGACGCGGTTATTTATACGGTTGAAAAAATGAGCGATGCAAAAAATGTTCACTCGCTCGACGGCATACTCTGCGCCGACAGAGAGGCAAGAGAAGTTGCAAAATCGTATTTGAAAATTTGATTTTACTTTAAGGAGAAAATGAATTGAACTTTATTTTATATTTGCTTATTACCATTCTCGTGATAGGTTTTCTGACCTTCATTCACGAATTCGGACACTTTTTCTTTGCGCGTCTTTTTGACGTTCCCGTGCTTGAATTTGCTATCGGTATGGGCCCGAAAATATACTCTTGGGAAGGCAAGAAGGGCACGAAATACGCACTCCGCGCTTTTCCCATCGGCGGCTTCGTGCAGATGGAAGGCGAAGAGGGCACGAGCGATAATCCCAAGGGATACGACCACCTGAGCCCTTGGAAAAAGATACTCGTAACGAGCGCAGGACCTCTTGTGAATATCGTTTTTGCGATAGTTCTTATGTTTATCCTCGTCATTTCGTCAACGACTCTCGGCTCTACGACGATAGGCAAATTTGACGATGACGCCGTGAGCAACTCAAAGTTGCAGGTGGGCGACGAGATAATCCAAGTGGGCAACGTTAAAGTTCACACGGGTGAGGAAGTCGTCTATGAGATTATGTATCAGGGCAACAAGGCGCTTGATATCAAGGTAAAGCGCGACGGCGAGATTATTTTACTTGAGGGAGTGGTTTTCAATACCGTCGAAGAATCGGGTACGGTGTTCGGCGACCTCGATTTCAGGCTCTATTCGCTCAATTCGCTTGAGGATGTAACGATTTTCGATTACTTATACCAAGCCTTCTATCGCTCGGTGTCGATGATAAAGATGGTTTTTGACTCCCTTTGGGGCATTATTTCGGGCAGATTCGGAATGGAAGCCGTTTCGGGCCCTGTCGGCATAGTAGAGGTCGTAGGTCAGGTGAGCCAAGTAAGCTTTGCGTCCCTTGTAAATCTTGTAGTAATGATAAGTATGAACCTCGGTATATTCAATCTTTTGCCCATTCCCGCACTTGACGGTGGAAGAATTCTGTTCCACCTCATCGACGGCATAGCAGGCAGAAAGGTAATCAAAAAAGAGGTTGAGGACACGATAACGGGAATTACCATGATGATACTTCTCGGTTTTATGCTCCTCATCTCCATTAAGGACGTAATAAATCTCTTTTGAGGTATAAAATTATAAAATGAGATACAACGACATCAGAAGAAAAACCGAAAAAATCAAGATAGGAAATACCTGTATCGGCGGAGACGCTCCCATAGCCATTCAGTCCATGACGAACACCGACACGCATGATAAGGCGGCGACTCTTAATCAGATAAGGGCACTTCAGGACGCGGGCTGCGATATCGTGAGAATTACCGTTCCCGATACGGAAGCAGCCGAAACGATACCCTATCTCAAAGAAAACGGAATATACATACCCGTGGTTGCGGATATTCATTTTGACTATCGTATAGCAATTCGCTGTGCCGAGGTCGGTGTCGATAAGATAAGAATTAATCCCGGCAATATCGGCGACGGAGAAAGAGTGCGCGCGGTTGCAAGGGCTTGCAAAGCTCGAAATATTCCGATAAGAATAGGAATAAATTCGGGCTCGCTTCAAAAGGATATTCTCGCAAAGTACGGCTCGCCCACACCCGCGGCGCTCTGCGAGAGCGCGCTGACGCATATAAAATTGCTTGAAAAATACGATTTCAACGATATAGTCGTATCAATCAAGGCGTCAAACGTGGCATCAATGATAGAGGCAAACAGACTGCTGTCCGAGGCGTGTCCGTATAATATTCACCTCGGTGTAACCGAGGCGGGAAGCGAAGCTGCGGGAACGCTGAAAAGCGCCATAGGCATAGGCTCGCTCCTTTGCGACGGAATAGGAGATACTCTCCGCGTTTCTCTTACTGCTGACCCCGTGCTTGAGATAGAATCGGCGAAGAGAATACTTGACGCCGTTGAAATCGAAGGACAAAGCGGAATGAAAATAGTAAGCTGTCCCACCTGCGGACGCACTAAAATCGACCTCATATCGCTCGTGCACAGATTTGAAGATGCGGTAAAGCGCGAGGGACTTGCGGACAAACCTATAAAAGTTGCAATTATGGGCTGTGCGGTAAACGGTCCGGGCGAGGCGCGCGAGGCTGATATAGGTATCGCGGGCGGTATCGGCGAGGGCTTGCTTTTTTCCCGCGGCGAGATAATCGAAAAGATACCCGAGGACAGGATAATTGACGTTTTAATTGACAGAATCAAGGATATGAAAGTATAGAGGTAGATATGGCTGAGAAGTCGTTTCTTGAAATTTTCAATAAATACCACCCGAACGGCACTGAAATAATTGCCGTTCTTTCCCGTGCAGACAAGATTTCGGTGTTCGCGGACAAGGCAAACCGCATTTTGCAGGCTGAGGTGCATTTTGACGGGCTCGTTGATAAGAGCCTGCTATATCGCATTGAGGACGAGATAAAGGCGGCTTACGCGCTCAATCACATGAAGATAATGCCCAAATACGACGCGTCCCTTTTCGATAAGCACTATTTTTCTCAGATTTTGCTTGAAGCGGAGAGAGTGGGTGCAGTTGCAAGAGGATTTTTCTCGGGCTGTGATTACAATATTTCGGGCAATAATATTACGGTTACGATACCCTTTGAGGCGGGCGGTGTAACTCTGCTTCAAAATGCCAATACGCCCAAAATAATCGAGAATATTATTTTCTCCGAGTTCGGCGTAAGGTATAACGTAAAGATTAACCATGACGAAAAGCTCACCACAGCCGCGCGTGAAAAACTCCGAGATGAGATGAAGAAGCACGACAGAGATATCGCAGAGCAGTCAAAGAGATACGATGCAGTATCGAGCAGGAGCTCCGACGGTGCTTCGAGCGCCGACAATAAAGAAGCGTCGGTAGTTGATTTGCCGCGCGTGAGCACGCTTTTTGAGGGTGACGGAATAATCACGAGAAATGAGAATATTATCTCCATAGGCGTTAAAAAATACGACGTTTCCGAGTGCGAATACCTGCTCGGAGAGGAGTTTGATATAAATCCCGTTGCGCTTGCCGAGCTCGAAAAGCATTCGGGCGGAGTTTGCATTATAGGCGAGGTTTTCGGTTTTACACAGGAGCCGACAAGACGGGGAAACAATGTTTCTACAACATTCTGCGTCTACGACGGAAATACGTCCGTTGAGGTGCGCGCATATAAGAGCACCGAGGAGAGCGCAAGGATAGCGGACGCTGTCAAAGACGGCTCGTCCTACGCGCTCTACGGGAATGCAAAGCACGAGAGAAAGAAGGACGGAACGCTTGACCGCGACCTTACTTTTACCTTTAATCATATAGCAAAAATCAAAGAGATAAAGAGAGTAGACAACGCTCCCGAAAAGAGAGTTGAGCTTCATCTTCATACACAGATGTCCACCATGGACGCCCTCTTGCCCCCCGACGTTGCGGTAAAGACCGCTCACGCTTGGGGACACCGTGCAGTTGCCATTACCGACCACGGAAACGTTCAGGGATATCAGATGGCGATGCTCGCCGCCGAAAAGCTCGGAATGAAGGTACTTTACGGTATGGAAGCATATTTCGTAAACGACAAAACGAGTGCCGTAGTCGGTGAATATAACGGTGCATTTACCGAAGAATTTGTAGTATTTGATATTGAAACGACGGGACTTTCCGTGCTTACTTCGCAGATTATAGAAATAGGTGCGGTCAAGATAAAAAACGGCGAGGTGCTTGAACGTTTCAACAAATTTGTTGACCCCGAGGTGCCCATTCCCGAAAATATCGTCGAGCTTACGGGTATTGACGACAGTATGGTAAAGGGCGCGGACAAAATAGATACCGTGCTCCGCGAATTTCTTGATTTTATAGGCGACCGTCTGCTCATCGCCCACAATGCGAATTTCGATATTTCCTTTATAAGAAAAGCGTCAAGAGAGTGCGGTTACCGCTTTGCGAACCCCTATCTTGATACCGTAACGCTTTCAAGATTTCTCAACGCCGACCTCAAATCCCACAAGCTCGACGCCGTTGCAAAGTATTACGACCTCGGTAACTTTAATCATCACAGAGCTTGCGACGACGCGGAGATGCTTGCAAATATCTTCTTTGCCATGGTCGATAAAATGGAGAAATTCGACATAAAGACCTTTGCCGACCTTCAAAGAGATATGAGCGAGAACGCAAATCCCTTGACGGTAAAGCCCTATCATCAGGTCATTCTCGTCAAGAACAAGGAGGGACTTAAAAATCTGTATAAGCTCGTTTCGTACAGCTATCTCAAATATTACAGAAGAGTGCCCCGAATCCCCAAAAGTGAGCTTGAAAAGCACAGAGAGGGACTTATAATAGGCTCTGCGTGCGAGGCGGGAGAGCTTTTCCGCGCCATTCTTGAAAAGAAAACCGAGGACGAGATAAGAGATATAGTCAACTTTTACGACTATCTTGAAATTCAGCCCATTTCAAATAATAAGTTCTTGATTGATGACGGAACAGTTGGCTCCGAGGAAGACTTGCGCGACCTTAACAGACAGATAGTTGAGCTGGGAGAGAGATATAAAAAGCCCGTTGTGGCTACCTGCGACGTTCACTATCTCAACGCTGACGATGAAATAGGAAGAAAGGTGCTTCTTGCGGGAATGCGCTTTAAGGACGCGGACAAGGATTGCCCTCTGTATCTTCGTACAACCGAAGAAATGCTCGAAGAATTTTCATATCTCGGTAAGGAGAAGGCTTATGAGGTTGTAGTTAAGAATACCAACCTTATCGCCGATATGATAGATGACGATATAAGACCGTTCCCCAGGGGCACGTTTACGCCCAAAATCGAGGGGGCGGAAGAGGACCTTCAGCGAATTTGCTACGAAAACGCGGAGTCGAAGTACGGTTCACCTTTGCCCCCATACGTCAAGGAAAGACTTGACAAGGAGCTTTCGTCCATTATCAAAAACGGCTTTGCGGTGCTTTATATCATCGCTCAAAAGCTCGTTAAATACAGTGAGGATAACGGTTATCTCGTAGGCTCGCGCGGCTCGGTAGGCTCGTCCTTCGTTGCTTCATGCGCGGGAATTTCCGAGGTTAACCCACTTAAACCTCACTACTACTGTCCGTCGTGTAAGCACAGCGAGTTCTTTATGAACGGCGAGGTCGGCTCGGGCTTTGACTTGCCCGACAAAAACTGCCCCGTCTGCGGTGCTAAGTACAAGGCGGACGGACACGACATACCGTTTGAAACCTTCCTTGGCTTCTACGGTGAAAAATCTCCCGATATCGACCTCAACTTCTCTGGCGAGGTGCAGGGAAAAGTACATAAATATACCGAGGAGCTCTTCGGTGCGGAAAACGTTTTCCGTGCCGGTACTATCGGCGGTGTTGCCGAAAAGACCGCTTACGGCTTCGTTCTCAAATATCTTGAAGAAAAGGGAATAAGCCTTCCGCGTGCCGAGATGAACAGACTCGTATCAAAGTGCGTCGGCGTTAAGCGTACGACGGGTCAGCACCCCGGCGGTATCGTCGTCGTGCCCAAGGAAATGGAAATATACGATTTCTGCCCCGTTCAGCACCCTGCGGAAGATGCAAATTCAAATATAGTTACCACGCATTTCACATTCGAGTATCTGCATGACACACTCTTAAAGCTTGATGAGCTCGGACACGATATTCCGACAAAATATAAATGGCTTGAAAGATTTTCAAATACGAGCGTTATGGACGTTCCAATGAACGACCCCGAGGTTTACAAGCTATTTTTGTCAACCGAGCCCCTTGGAATTACTCCCGAGGACATCGGAGGCGCGAAGATAGGAACTTACGGTTTGCCGGAGTTTGGAACGCGCTTCGTTATGAAGATGGTTGAGGAAGCAAAGCCGCGCTCCTTTGCGGATTTGCTTCAGATTTCGGGACTTTCGCACGGCACGGACGTATGGACGGGCAACGCACAGGACCTTATCAACGAGGGTATATGTGACATTTCCAAGGTTATCGGATGTCGAGATAATATTATGAACGACCTTATTGCTTACGGCGTTGAAAGTGCGCTTTCGTTCAAGATAATGGAGTCGGTAAGAAAGGGTAAAGGACTTAAACCCGAATGGGAAGCGGCGATGGTCGAGGCTGGCGTTCCCGATTGGTACATAGGCTCGTGTAAGAAAATCAAATATATGTTCCCGAAGGCGCACGCGTCGGCGTACGTTATGTCCGCAATACGCGTAGGCTGGTACAAGGTACATATGCCCATAGTGTTCTACGCCGCCATGTTCACGGTTTCCTCCGTCGGACTTGACGCGGAGATAGTAATGCGCGGCAAGGGCGGAGTCCGTGCGGAGATAGAGAGAATTGAAAAGCTCGGCAAGGACGCCTCTCAAAAGGAGCAGGCAAGTATCGCGGGCCTTCAGCTCGTAAACGAGTGCTACGCAAGAGGAATAAAATTTTTGCCCATCAACCTAAAAAAATCCGACCACAAGGCGTTCCTGCCCGAAAATAACGGAATAAGGCTTCCGTTCTCGTCCCTTTCGGGACTCGGTGAAAATGCCGCGCAGAATATCATCGAAGCGCGCAACGAAGAGGAATTTTTCTCTATCGAGGATTTGCAGATAAGAGCAAAGCTCTCGGGCTCTGTTATCGACATTTTGCGCAAAAACGGCGTGCTTGACGGCATGAACGACACCGACCAGATGTCATTCTTTTAATTATTCTATTAAGGAGTAAAAATGGCTGATATATTTGAACTTTTTAAGAAAATATCAACTGAAAACGCATCGAGAGAGCCGATTTCCCACGTCGTCGTGGGACTCGGCAATCCCGGTGCAGAGTATTTGCATACGAGGCATAATGCAGGCTTTCTTGCGATAGACTGTATATGCCGAAAATACGGGGCAACGGTAAACCGTTCCTCTCATAAAGGACTCCTCGGCGAGGCAAATATAGCGGGCAAGCGGGTAATTCTCGTAAAGCCGCAAACCTTTATGAACCTTTCGGGCGAATGTGTGCGCGCGGTTCTTGATTTTTATAAGATAAGCCCAGACAACCTCATAGTTATCTATGACGACATAAGCCTTCCTGTCGGCAGACTCCGCGTGCGCCGTGACGGAAGTGCAGGGGGGCACAACGGAATAAAGAGCATAATCGAGCATCTCGGAACTCAGACCTTTCCGAGAATAAAGATAGGCGTCGGCGAGAAGCCACACCCCGATTATGACCTTGCAAGCTGGGTGCTCTCCGAGTTTTCGGATAGCGAACTCAAAACACTTGAAAGCACTCTGCCCACCGTTTGCGAGGGACTTGAAAAAATCCTTTCGTCATCGGTTGACGACGCTATGCAGATATGCAACAAGAAAAATTGACGGAGTAAAAATATGAATTTTATTACCGATGCAATAAGGCTCGACGCTGAATATAAACAGCTGATTTCCGCCGTCGAAAAGGAGTTTAAGACTCATAAGCCTTATCCGATAGCGATAAGCGGACTTTCCGACGGCGCAAGCGACGCATGTTATATCTCGCTTATCGAGGACACTAAAATACAGCGCGGTAAAATGCCCGTTTTTATTCTTTGTCCCGAGGAAAAGGAGTGTTTAAGACTTCAAAAGCTCCTTTCCTCGTTTGGATTTTCCGCGGGCTTCTACCTTTCGCGCGACCTCAATTTTTATAATATTACCGCCTCCCATGAGTATGAGCATGAGAGGCTTAAAGTGCTTTTCGAAATACTTTACGGCGAGCTTGACGCGGTAATCACTACGCCCGACGCCGCGCTCTCGTATACCATTCCGCCAAAGCGTCTGCTGGACGGAATTATTAAAATCGATATGGATACCGTAACCACTCCGCGAGAGCTTGCAAAGCGTCTCACCCTCTCGGGCTATACCTGCGTTGATATGGTTGACGGCTCGGGACAGTACGCCATTCGCGGCGGTATCGTGGATATTTTCGCACCCGGCGGCTTCTATATTGATGAAAACGGCGAGCGTATAAGAGCGGATTTGCCTGTGAGAATTGAATTTTTCGGAAACGAAATAGACAGAATGGGACTTTTCTCCGTGGACACACAGAGAATGGTGGACAGAGTCGAGTGTATCGAGTTCCCCCCTGCGCGTGAAATTCTCACCGATGCGCAGAGCATAGCAAAGGTCCGCGAGGCAGTCAGTACACAATTAAAAACTTGCAAGGACCCCGATGCCTTCGTTGAGATGACGGGCGAGATAACCACTATCGACGGGCTGAACGGCGAGGGCGGAAGCCTTAAATTTATTGACAAATATATCACCCTAGTGTACCCCGAAAGATGCTCACTTTTTGACTATTTCGACGAACGCACCTGCGTTCTCTTAAAGGGCACGAACGCCATTAAGGAAAGAATCAAGGGTGCGGAGTGGCATCAGAATCAGCTAATTGAGGAATTGCTCACAGCGGGTACGATAGCGCCGAAATATACGGACTATTCAAAGCCCGCCGTGCAATACGAGCTCTTCTGCGACAGAAACGTAACGCTCCACACCGACTCCATAACCCAAGGACTTTCGGGGAAGAACACGAGTGGATTTTTCCACTTCCGAAGCAAGCAGACCGTTTCCTACGACGAAAAAACAGATTTGCTCCTTGAAGATATCGAGCAGTATATAAGTAGCGGATTTGCCGTTGCGGTGCTGTGCGAAAACGAGATGTTTGCAAAGAATATCTGCGGTCTTATCCGCGAGCGCGGCTTTGACGTATCTTCGGAAGATGATTTTGACGGCAGGGGTATAGGCGTTTTCCATAAGCATCAGTTCCGCGGTTATGAACTCTCGGGCGCACGTATTGCCGTGCTCTCCACGGATAGAGAGGGGAGAGGCGGCGGTATAAACTCCGTTTCAAAGAACCTGAAACGCAAAAACAAGAAGAGGGACACGCAGACGATCTTTTCCTATAACGACCTCGAAGTCGGAGATTACGTAGTCCATGAGGCTTACGGTATCGGGCGCTATTCGGGTATTGAAAATCTCGTAACGGACGGCATAGGGCACGATTATATCACAATTCAGTATGCGGGAAGCGATAAACTGTTTTTGCCCGTTGAAAAGCTCGATAAGGTGTCGAAATATATCGGCGCTCACTCCGACGACGGTCTGATAAAGCTCTCGCGCTTCGGCGGTGCGGAGTGGGGCAAGACCAAGGCCCGTGCCAAGGCGGCGGTCAAGGATATGGCAAAGGAGCTTATCGAGCTCTATGCTCGCAGAATGAGAACGAGCGGATACGCCTTCCCGCGCGACGACGATTTTCAGCGCGATTTCGAGGCGGCGTTTGAATACGACGAAACAGATGCTCAGCTTGAAGCGATAAACGATATAAAAAACGATATGATGCAACCGATGCCCATGGACAGACTGCTCTGCGGCGACGTCGGCTTCGGAAAAACCGAGGTGGCATTCCGCGCCGCGTATAAGGCAGTCATGGGCGGTAAGCAAGTAGCGATTTTAGTTCCGACCACAATTCTCGCGCTCCAACACTACCAGACGGCGTTAAGCCGTTTCAGAGCATTCGGCGTAAACGTCGATATGATATCCCGTTTCAAAACCGCTAAACAGCAGGGAGTTACAAAGCGAAGGCTCAAACGCGGAGAGATAGATATTCTTATCGGCACGCACCGAATAATTTCAAATGATATTGAATTTAACAATCTCGGGCTCCTCATTGTTGATGAGGAGCAGAGATTCGGCGTGGCGCAAAAGGAAAAGCTCAAAAAAATCAGCGGAAACATCGACGTATTAAGCCTTTCCGCAACTCCTATTCCGAGAACTCTGAATATGGCAATGGGCGGTTTGCGCGACATTTCCGTGCTCGACGAAGCACCAATTGACAGAATACCCGTACAGACATACGTGCTTGAGGACGACGACCTCATTATAAACGAGGCGATAAGGCGCGAGCTTCGCCGGGGCGGTCAAGTATTTTATATGCACAATTTTGTCGAAAGTATCCACGCCGTCGCGGCAAGGCTTCAAAAGAGCTTCCCCGACGCAAAGATAACCGTCGCACATGGCAAGATGGAAAAGGAGGAGCTTGAAGATATTTGGAACGCGATGCTCTGCGGTGAAATTGATATTCTCGTGAGCACGACGATAATCGAAACGGGAATTGATATTCCCAATGCGAATACGTTAATCGTTGACAACGCGCACAGACTCGGACTCTCCCAGCTCCACCAGATAAGAGGACGCGTAGGCCGTTCCTCTCGCCGTGCGTACGCTTATTTCACCTATCCCAAGGATATGGCACTCACGGAAATAGCCCAGAAGCGACTTGAAGCGGTAAGAGAATACGCGGAGTTCGGCGCAGGCTTTAAGATTGCCATGCGCGACCTTGAACTGCGAGGAGCGGGTAATATGCTCGGCGCGGAACAGCACGGACACCTCAATGCCGTAGGCTACGACCTATATATCAAACTGTTAAACGAAGCGGTGCTCGAAGAAAAGGGCGAGACAGTAGAGGAAGTTCCCGAATGTACGGTGAACGTCGCGTTTAACGCATTTATCCCCGAAAAATACGTTTCGTTCTCCTCGCAGAGAATGGGATTGTATAAGAGAATAGCCCTTATTGAAAACGAGTACGACCGAATGGATATCGCAGACGAGATAACCGACCGTTACGGCGATATGCCGAAGCCCGTAGAAAATCTGCTTATGATAGCACTTATCCGCGCGAACGCGCTCAAATGTAAGATTACGAGCATAACGCAGGAGGGAAATGAGTTCCGCATCACGCCCTCGCATATCGACATTGAGATATGGTCCGAGGTCGAAGAAAACTTCGACGGAAAGATGAAGATAATTCTTTCCTCAAAGCCCTATATCAGCGTGCGTCCCTCAAAGTCCGCACAGCAGTTAAGGGAACTGAACAAGGTACTCCTGAGCTACCTCGAAGCAGAGCAAAAGAGCAAAAAGACGCCTTCGGCGTAAAAATGCAAAACTTTGTCGCATTCGTATTGACAAATCGACAAAAATATGCTATATTTATCTCACAACCACATAATAAAGTCAGGGGTGCTTTTTGCTGAGATGGAGCTTCGCTCCAAACCCTTAACCTGATACGGATAATGCCGGCGTAGGAAGTACAAGAGATAAATCTCGAAAAATTTAACCACACGGCCTTTGCGTGTGGTTGAATTTTTTTTACAGGAGGTTTTCTCGTTATGAAAGAAAACAAAAACAGGACCGAAGCGCTCACAGTCAGTGCAGTAATGGTCGCATTTGCAATCTCAATAGCCGCTGTTTGTGCGGCACTACCTTTCCTCAATCTGCCCTTCGGCGGCGGATTTACCGTTGCAAGTATGCTTCCCATTATCATCGTAGCCTATATGTACGGCACGAAATGGGGCTTGCTCACAGCATTCGTATATTCAATTATGCAGATGCTTCTCGGCTTTAATACGGTAAGCTCATTCTTCCTTCCGGGCGACTCACAGATGATTTGGTACAGAGCGATAATAGTTTGCCTTATCGACTACGTTATCGCATACACAGTGCTCGGTTTCGGCGGTATCTTCCGCAAAAAACTCAGCAAGGGTAAGGCGCTCTGCCTTGGCAGTATCGTCGCAATTTCCCTCAGATACATAGCACATATCATCTCGGGCGCTATATTCTTCGGAACTTGGGCTGAATGGTTCTTTACACAGGACGGCTTTCCCGCTTGGGGACAGGCAATAGTTGACGCCCTTTCCGGCGCTTCGCTCTCCATAGTATATTCCATTATCTACAACGGTCTTTATATGATTCCCGAAATCATAATTACCGCCGTAGTTGCGTGCTTTATGGTGCGTATTCCTCAAATTAAGGTAAAAGACGAAATTTTCGCTTGACTTTTTGACACATTTATATTATAATCATTAAATGTAACCGCGCCGAACGGTCGCGCGATATGTTGCCGAAAGGTGTTATCGCGAGGAAAGTCCGGGCTTCACAGGGCAGAGTAGCTGATAACGTCAGCCGTAGGCGACTACCGGGAAAGTGCAACAGAAATAGACCGCCCCGCGCAAGCGAGGTAAGGATGGAAAGGCGAGGTAAGAGCTCACCCGTTTCTATGGTAACATAGATCCGCTGTAAACCCTACTCGAAGCAACACCGTGAGCAGATGTTTGCCCGACACATATCTGCGGGGTGGCACAGGCGTAAGCTTGAAGCACGTCGGCGACGGCGTGCGAAGATAGATGACCGTTTAAGACAGAACCCGGCTTACAGACGCGATTACAACTAACAAAAAAGACCGCAATAGCGGTCTTTTTTTGTTATTTTGGCTGACGGTGGATACCCGATATGTCCTGTTCAACGATACAGTGAACGGGGCAGACCTCACGGCAGGCACCGCAGTTTGTGCACTTGCTGTAATCAATGGTAGCAAGATTGTTAACGAGCGTAACAGCGCCGTTGGGACACGTTTTCGTGCACTTTCCGCAAGCAATACAACCGTTGGTACAGAACTTGCGGACAATCGCGCCTTTGTCGTGGCTTGAACAGAGCACGAGCGTTTTTGAAACGTCGGGCACAATCTCAATAATGTGGTGAGGGCAAGTTCTTGCACAAATTCCGCAGCCTATACAGAGTGCGGAGTTGACGTAAGCGACACCGCCCTGAATGCAGATTGCATTTTGTGGGCAAGCGCGTGCACAGTCGCCGAGACCGATACAGCCGAAGCTGCACGTGCCCGAACCGCCGTAGAACATATTTGCCGCCTCGCAGGTCTTAACGCCTTTGTATTCAAAGCGTTCCTTAACCGCACCGCAGTTGCCGTCGCACTTGACGACCGCGACCATTTCAACGACGTCCTCAAACTCTTTGCCGAGAACCTCGGAGAGCTTTTTCGAAGCGTCGTCGCCGCCGGGAACACAGAGATTGCATTTGAGTTCGGGATTTGCAATAAGAGCTTTTGCGTATTCATCACAGCCCGTATAACCGCAGGCACCGCAGTTAGCACCGGGAAGGCACGCGCGGATTGCGGGGAATCTTTCGTCCTCGGCAACGTGCATATATTTAGCCGCAAGCACGAGAATTATGGCACAGAGGATACCGAGTCCCGCGACGAACGCCGCAGCAATTAAAATAGGTTTTAACATACTCTCTCCCCCTTACTTAAACAGATTTTCGATGATACCGCCGAATCCCATAAAGGAAAGGGAAACGATAGCGGCACTGACGAGCGTGATGGGAAGTCCCTGCATAGCCTTCGGAATCTTGTCGTTGCCTTCAAGAACGCCTCTGACACCTGCGAAGAGTACCATGGCAAGAAGGAAACCAAGACCGCAGCCGAGCGCGGAGAATACGGATTCGATGAAATTATAGCCGTCGGAGATATTGTTAATCGTAACACCGAGTACCGCGCAGTTCGTCGTGATAAGGGGAAGATACACGCCGAGCGATTTGTGAAGCGCGGGAATGTATTTTTTGAGCACTATTTCAACGAACTGTACGAGCGTTGCTATAACGAGAATGAATACGATAGTTTGGAGATATCCGAGTCCAAGCGTGTCAAGAACGTACTTCTGAATAGGCCACGTTACCGCAGTTGCTACTACCATTACCGCCGTAACGGCGATACCCATACCCGTTGCCTGATCGGTCTTTTTGGAAACGCCGAGGAATGGGCAGATACCGAGGAACTTTGAAAGCGTGTAGTTGTTGACGAGAATCGAGGACATGAGAATTATAAGCAATGTTTTCATACCGTTTCGCCCTCGCTTTCTGTCTTTTTGTCAGCACCCGAGCAACCGCCCGCCTGAGCCTTTGAGCAAGAGGCGGCGGAGGGACAGCCCTCGCAGGAAAAACTCTTTTTCTTCGGATATTTGCCCTTCGTGATTACGGAAACCAGAGCGATGAGCATACCGAAAACGAAGAAACCGCCGGGAGCGCTTGTGAGAATGGGCAACTTGAAGGGCTCAAGGAAGGGAATTGCGATACCTGCAAATGTAGCGGCACCGAAAACCTCCCTTATTACGCTCATTAAGAAAAGCGTAAGAGTAAAGCCGAGTCCCATACCGATTCCGTCGAGTGCGGAATCGATTACGCCGTTTTTGTTTGCGAACATTTCGGCTCTGCCGAGAATGATACAGTTAACGACGATAAGTGCAAGATAAACGCCGAGCATATCGTAAATGTCGGGAGCGTAAGCTTGAAGGAGCATCTGCACCACGCTTACGAAGCCTGCAATAACTACTATGTACGCGGGGATTCTTACCTTGTCGGAAATGACCTTGCGGAGCGCCGAGATAACTATGTTGGAGCACATAAGCACCGCAAGAGTGGAGAGTCCCATGCTGATAGCGGAGATAACGTTAGTCGTTACCGCAAGTGTGGGACATGTGCCGAGAAGGAGCACGAGAACGGGATTTTCCTTTATGATACCTTTTGTCAAGGTTTGCATTTTATTACTCATTTTCCGTCCTCCTTACTGATTTATAATTTCAAATGCCGCAAACGCGTCATTCAGACCGCTCTTGAATGCATTTGAGGAATACGTAACGCCGCCGAACACTTCAACCGAAGCGGCGGAGTTCTTGTCGTTACCTACGAAATTCTGGGGATAATTTCCGAAAGATTTTGATTCCATATAGGTTATCTGCTTTATGGCAATTATTTTGCCGTCGGAGCCGATACCCACGGAATATTGCATCGGAGAGGAAGAATATTGCGACGTTGCAGAGAAGATTATTGCAACTCCGCCTCCGTTTTTATCGACGAATACCGCCGAAATCGACGATGGCAGGTCGGAGAGGTCCTCTCTCTGCTCGTAATCCGCACCGGGGATAAGACCTTCGAGAGATGCAAGCACTTTGTTGCCGTTATTTTCCTCGATTATGGGGGCTGTTACTGCATTTATTCCCGCAAGGAGCACTGCAACTACAAGGCAGCAAGCGAAGAGGACAAGGACTGCTTTGATGCTATCGTTTTTCATGACTTAACACCTCCGAACGCTTTCTTTCTTGTGAGCTTGATGATGTAGGGATTGATAATATTCATAAGCAGGATAGCAAATGAAACACCCTCGGGATACGAGCCGTACACACGGATAATTGCAGTGATAAGACCGCAACCGACACCGAAGATGAGTTTACCCCACGCAGTGTCGGGAGAGGTCGTGTAGTCGGTAGCCATAAAGAACGCACCGATGAGAAGACCGCCCGCGAGGAGCTGATAAGAGGGCATAGAACCCGTTGCAAGCGTGAAAAGTCCCACAGTTACTATAAAGGACACGGGAATGTGCCAAGTGATGACCTTAGCAGCGATAAGAATGATTCCGCCGATAATGAGTGCTATTGCACAGCCCTCACCGAGAGCACCTGCGCGGTTGCCGATGAGCATATCGGTAAGTGACGGAAGAAGCTCGGTCTTTCCCATGGCGATGTCGCCGAGGGGAGTCGCACCGGATGCAAGCTCTGCATCTGTGAGATTGGTATGTACCGTTGCGGTCATAAGGTCGGGGAAGCACACGAGAAGAACTATTCTTGCCGTGATGGCGGGATTTACAAAGTTGTAACCGATACCGCCGAACATTTCCTTGACCACGATTATCGCAACGAGCGCGCCGAATGCGACAATCCAAAGGTTTTTAAGCTCTCCGAGATTTGCGGGGAGAGTGAGTGCGAGGAGCGTTCCCGTTACAAAACAGGAGAGGTCGCAGGTAGTATCTTTAAGCTTTCTTGCTTTGCACCAGATAAATTCAAACAGTCCGCAGCATACGTTTGCTGTGAGCAAAACGAGCAGTGCGTGAACACCGTAGAGAAAAACGGACGCTATCACAGCGGGGAAAAGTGCAAGGAGCACCGTGCCCATAACGGACCTCGTCGTGCGTTTGCCTCTTATGTGGGGAGAAGGAGATACTGTCAAAAGATTATTCATTATTTCTGTGCCTCCTTACGCTCTCTGATAATTTTCATGGCTTTAGCCTTTGCAATTTTATTTGTGTGAACGAGCTGACGCTTTGCAGGGCATACGAATGCACAGCAGCCGCATTCCATGCAGACGTGAGCTTTAAGCTCTACGAGTGCCTCGTCATCGCCTGCGCGCAAAGCCTGAACGAACGCCTTGGGGTCAAGACCGAAGGGACAAGCGTTCGTGCACGCACCGCACTTGATACACGCCGTGGGCTCGGGAACAGTCGCTTCTTTTTCATTGAAGAAGAGAACCGCGTTGGTATTTTTCATAACGGGCATTTCCATGCTCTCAACCGACCAGCCCATCATAGGACCGCCGAGAATGACCTTTTTGGCAGGCTCTTTCAGTCCGCCCGCAAATTCGATAACGTCGGCAATTCTCGTGCCTATCGGAGCAATTACGTTCTTGGGTTCTGCTACCGCTCCGCCGTCAATCGTTATGCACTTTTTCGTCAGGGGCATACCCGTTCTTACAAAGCTTGCAATCTCCGCAAGAGTCGTGCAGTTGATAACGATAACTCCCGCGTCAATGGGGAGCTTTCCTTCCATAATCGTCTTGCCCGTCGTGTGATATACGAGAACCTTCTCGCCTCCTTGAGGATACATGGCTTTGAGAGGAACCACCTCAACGTTTGAAATTCTGGAAGCTATTCTTTCGATATTGGCAATACAATCGGGCTTGTTTTTCTCAATTCCGAAGATTACCTTCTTGGGCTTTAAGCATTTTTTGAGAAGCTTTATGCCGAAAGAGATATCCTCGCTTCGGTCAAGCATCGTTCTCGTGTCGCTTGTTATGTAGGGCTCGCATTCCGCACCGTTGATGACTATTTCGTCAACGCTCTTTACGTTGAGCTTTACTGCGGTGGGGAAGCCCGCACCGCCAAGACCTACGATGCCGCTTTCCTTAACGGCTTCGACGAGTTCTTCGAGCGTGTTGACCTCTCTTGGCGAGAGTTCTTCATAGGGCGTGTCAAGACCGTCGCTCTCAATGAGAATAGCGGGAACCTTTCTTCCGTTGGAAAGAATAGTCGTGTCGGTATTTTTGACCTTGCCCGAAACGCTTGAATGAATTTTAGCGGAAACGTATCCGCCGGCTTCTGCTATGACCTGACCTACCTTGACCTCGTCGCCGGCTTTGACAACGGGAGTCGCAGGAGCACCTATGTGCATTGAAAGGGGCACGAGGATACTCTTCGGAGAGGGCATTGCCACGGGAGCAAGACCCGCAGTCCCTTTTTTGTGCGGCAGGGAAACACCCGGTAATTTGAATAAAGGCAATTCGTTCACTCCTTCATATTTATTTTAATATTCAACATTTTTCATTATATCAAAGACAGAGAAAAATGTCAATTAATATTTATGATAAATATACAAAAAAATTTATAAAAACATTGTTGAATTTGTATATTGTGAAAAATATATCAAACTTTTTCGACAAAAACAGCAGAGTTTTGCGAGAAACTCTGCTGTTTCGTTATTTTTTAATTGCATAGAGATTGAGGTCCCACGCGGGAATATAGGCAAATCGGCGCAGATAGAGTGAATAGTCGGGGCAGAGTGAGAGGACGAGCTCGGGGAGCGCAAAAAGGTCCTCGCTCCTGTGATAGAGGGACACGAGAAGTGCAGGCGCGTACGCCCTTACCGTGTCTGCCGAGCCCAAAAGAGCTTCTTTCTCCGAGCCCTCAACGTCGTATTTAATGTAATCGACTCGCTCACCGCCGAGAACGCGGTCAACCGTCGTAACGGGAACTTCCTTGATTTTTGAAACTGTATTTCCTTTGCTTACAATGCCCGCGTTTCTGTTTCCGCTCGCATCGAAAAGAAGCGTCGTTTCTTCGTTCCACGCTCCTGCATTGATACATTCAATCTCGATATTTTCAAGCGTTCCCGAATACTCCAAGAGCTTGCGGAAATTGCGTGCGTCGGGTTCAAGCGCGACAGCCTTTTTCAGGTTCGGGTTGTAGTGAAGCATTTCGCGCACGGTGTCGCCGTTGTACGCGCCGAGGTCGAGATAGCTTGAAATGTTTTCACACCACAGAATACCGCGGTAAACCTCGTCCCTGTCGCTCTCTGAGTCCCAAAGATATTTGAGGTCGCCGGTGAGCTTGTATTTTATCACGTTTTCATAGATTTTGCGCGATTGGTCATCGGCAAGACGCTCCCAAACACGCTCAAATCTCTCTCGGTTTTCCTCAAAAAATTCAATGGTGAAAAGCGTTTCACCGAAAACGGGCACGTCGGGCGCGTAGAGCTCGCACTCCTCTCCGACACGTCTGAAAAGCGCGAGTACGTCGGGCAGAGAAGAGGCAAATGAGAGCAGAACTATCGGGTTTTGTCCCTCGTATTTTTCTTTCATTGCGCTGTAAGAGAGCACGGTCTTGCCGTGAAACTTGTGTCCGCGTACGAATCCGTCGCTTGCGAAAAAGTCCGCAACTCCGACGCCGTAGCGCGAGAGCACATTTATTATTTTGTCGGCGCCGTTGCCCATTCCGTACATTACTACGGGGCGGTCGGCACTTTTTAGGTATTGCCACAAATCCGTTTTTATTTCTATATTCATCTCAAACCTCATAAATATTTATAAAGCCATTGTAACACAAAAAATGAAAAATATCAAGAATTTATTGACTATTGGTAAAAATAGTGCTAAAATCAGTATATAAAATTCAGGAGGAAAAATTATGAACTGTTTGTTTTGTAAAATAATCGCGGGAGAAATTCCCTCAAAAAAGGCTTTTGAAAATGAAAATATCTACGCGTTTTACGATATTGCACCTCAGGCACCCGTGCATATTTTGGTAATACCGAAGGTGCACATCGAGTCCGTTGACGGCATAAATTCCGAAAACAGCAAAATCGTTGCGGAGATTTTTGAAAATATCCCCAAAATTGCCAAGGAAGCAGGAATCGAGAACGGTTATCGCGTAATCTCAAACTGCGGAGACGATGCTTGCCAGAGCGTTCATCATCTCCATTTCCACATTCTCGGCGGAGCGAAGATGAGCGACAGAATGGCGTAACAAAAAGGCGGTTGTTAGCCGCCTTTTTGTATTCATTCTTAATAATTTATTAATAATTATTTGATAAATTCTTAATAATTCGTTTCGTCTTTAATTACCAGAAATTCAAGTGCGATGACGAGCGCGAGGCATACGGTGCCCGAGAGCAGGGAAACTGTGCCGAACTCCATTCCGCCGATGATGCCGAGAAGTCCTACGAGAGCGACGAATGCAAAGGTCGCCTTTGCGCGAATAAGGAACCTTGCAGAGCAGAAGAAATCAAGTACCGTATCAATGAAAGCAAGGCATCTGTCGGCAAACTCGACGCAAGCGGACTGACGGCGAACGAAGGGACGGCAACTTCCTTTTTTGGAAGAGGCGGGAGTGAAATATAGGTTGTTTCTGCTATTTTTATATCTGTAAGAAGCGTTCATAATGTATCTCCTTTTTCGTAAAATGGAATTATTGTAACTTGATAATACCACATTCGACAGCATTTGTCAATATATTTTTTCAAAAATCGGAAAAATATTTTATTAATTTTCAAAAACCCCTTTACAAATGGAAAAAATGGTGCTATAATAAGTCCGTAAAAGGAAAATTCACCTTAAGAAAGGAATTTTACTATGGATTATATCGACAGAATAAAACAGATAAAAAGTGAAAAGAAGATAACCAACGACGCACTCAGCGAGATGACGGGTATTCCGCTCGGAACGCTCAGCAAGATACTTGCGGGCATCAGCGATTCGCCCAAGCTTTCGAATATCGTTGCGATTTGCGACGCACTTGGTGTGTCCCTCGAATACGTCGTAAGCGGTGTTCCCGAGAATACGAATAATTTCACTCTCGACAGAGGAGAGATGAGATTGATTGAAAATTACCGCGCTCTCGACCATCACGGAAAGGAGCTCGTTACACTCGTCCTCGACAAGGAGAAGGAAAGAGTCGCAAGAGCACCGTATCAGGACCACTCACTCGAATATAAGGAAGGAAATGCGGGCAAGATTCTGCCCACGGCAGTATCCGTTGCAAAGCCGAGCGTACGCGAGCTCGCACAGAGCAGAGGACTCGGCAAAAGAGCCCTTGCTCTTTACGATATGCCCGTATCTGCCGGTGTCGGCGTGTTCGTTGACTCGCCTTCAAGTGAGGAGATAATGATTCCCGATAACGACAGAACGAGGGAAGCAGATTTTGCTCTCCGCATCAGCGGTAACAGTATGGAGCCAAAATACCGCGACGGCGACGTGCTTCTCGTTTCCAATTCGGACTGCGTTGAGGTCGGCGAGCTCGGTATTTTCATTCTCGACGGAAACGGCTATTTCAAGATTTACGGCGGCGACAGACTTATCTCTATGAACAGCGTTTACGGAGATATTTTGCTCAAAGATTTTGAAAACGTAAGCTGCGTCGGACGCGTTATCGGCAAGCTCAAGAGAAAATAATAAAATTTTGAAATTAAAGGCGCGATTCTATTGTAATCGTGCCTTTTTTATGTTAAAATACATTGTATTGCTTAAATTTTACCTATGAAACGGAGTATTTTATGAAAATAGTTTTTCTTGATGCGCTCACCTTGGGTGAGGATATAGACCTTTCTTATTTTTCCGATCTTGGCGAGATTGAAATATATCCGACGAGCACGGACGCAGAGATTGCGTTCAGAGTCGCAGACTGCGACGTGGCAGTTACGAATAAACTTAAACTCGGCGAGCATAATCTTTCGGACGCGAAAAATCTTAAGCTCATCTGCGTAACCGCGACGGGCTTTGACAATATCGACCTCGCCTTTGCGCGCGAGAGGAAAATAGGTGTCTGCAACGTCGTCGGCTATTCAACAAGCAGCGTCGCTCAGATTACGGCGGGAATGGTGCTCGATCTCTGCAATAAAATTTTTGATTACCGCGAGAGTGTTGCGAGCGGAAAATACAGCGAGTGCGGTGTTGCAAATATTCTTACGCCTGCGTATCACGAGATAGAGGGCAAGACTTGGGGCATCGTGGGCTTTGGCAATATAGGACGCAAGGTGGCAAAAATTGCCGACGCACTCGGTTGCAGAATTTTGGTGAACAAAAGGGAAGCGGTGGAAGGTTTCGAGTGTGTCGATATCGACACGCTCTGCCGTGAGTGCGACATTATTACCGTACATACACCGCTGAATGACGGTACAAGAGGACTTATAAATGAGGAGCGCATTTCATGTATGCGTGACGGCGTTATTTTAGTAAACGTGGCGCGCGGCGCAGTGACCGATGAGAGAGCCGTAGCGGAAGCCGTAAAGAGCGGAAAAATCAGCGGTTTCGGATGCGACGTGTATTCTGCCGAGCCGTTTTCCAATGGGCACCCGTTCTATGAAATCAAGAATATGGGCAATGTCATTCTAACACCGCACATGGCTTGGGGAGCGTATGAATCGAGAGTTCGCCTCTGCGATGAGGTGAGAGAAAATATAGTGGCATTTTTCTCGGGAAAAACGCGAAACAGAGTTGATTTGACATAATGAGTATGGTATAATAAACCGGTTAAAATAAAATCAATTTGTGCGAGATTTACACCGTGAAGCTCTGCAAAAAGGTTTTTTGCAACTTTTTTCCGAAAAAAGTTGCATCTTTACAAATTAAGTACCACAACAGGAGATGCAAATGAAACCGAGAATTTTGGCGGTCGTAGGACCAACCGCGAGCGGCAAGAGCGCGCTCGCCGTCGAGCTTGCAAAAAGGCTTGACGGGGAGATAATCTGCTGCGATTCAATGCAGATATACAAGCAAATGAATATCGGCACGGCGAAGCCCGACGCAGACGAGCTTGCGGCGGCGAAGCATCACCTTTTCGATTTTGCCGACCCCCATTCACCGTTTTCTTGCGCGGATTACATACCGCTCGCGAAAAGCGCGGTGCAGGACATACTTTCCCGCGGAAAGCTCCCGATTTTCTGCGGCGGTACGGGACTGTATCTTGACAGATTTCTGTCGGGGGCGGATTTTGAGAGCACCGAAACAGACGTTGCTTTCAGAAAAGAAATGAAGGAATTTGCCCTTTTGTACGGAAATGAGGCGCTCCACGAAAAACTGCGGGAGATTGACCCCGTATCTGCCGAGGAAATTCACCCGAACAACGTAAAGCGCGTTATCCGCGCGCTCGAAATATACAAGACCTCGGGAAAAACGAAAAGTCAAATCGATGCCGTGAGCAAGAGCTTTGAGAGCAAATACGAGGCGGTGCAGATAGGCATAAAATACGCCGATAGAGAAATCCTTTACGAAAGAATAAATCTCCGCGTTGACAAAATGCTTGACGCGGGACTTCTTGAAGAAACGAAAGCCCTGCTCGACGACGGAGTTTTTGAATCAAATGCAACTGCTGCGCAGGCGATAGGCTACAAGGAGCTTTTGTCATATTTTGAGGGTGGAAAAACGCTCGATGAGGCAGTTGAGGACTTGAAAATTGCCACGAGAAGATACGCAAAGCGTCAGCTTACCTGGTTCTCCGCTCACGGGGACGTCAGGTGGCTTTTGGCTGACGGCAAAACGCTTTCCGACCTTGCCGACGAGGCGGAAAAAATAATAAAAGAAAACTGATACGTAAGGGGGATAAGTATGGCGGAAAAGACGAAAAAAACGAAATTTTCTTTTGCGTGGAAAGCGCTGACCGTAATTATCTCCTTGCTTATTTTATATACTGTTTATCACATAGCTCTCGGGCTTTCCGAGAGTGTTGCGACCACCCCCGCGGGGCTTGTAAAGCAGAACTCGTCCGTCGTCCTCGAAGGGCTCATTGTCCGCGACGAGCAGACGGTAAAGGCGCAAAACGGCGGTGCGTTCCGTCCGTATCTCTCGAACGGCGAGCGCGCGTCCGTGGATATGATTGTCGGTGCGGTCTATTCAAAGCCGAATGACGAAAATGTGAATGCCGAGATAGAAAAGCTCCAAAACGAGCTTGAAATATACAAGCAGAGCAACGTCAAGGGGCTTGTGTCGGCAGTTGATATCGAGAAGCTCGAAGTCGAAATTGACAAGCTTTACGGTGCCGTTATGACCTGCAATGCAAAGGGCGAGAGCGTCAAGGCAAAAAGCCTTGAAAATCAGCTTCTCATAGCCCTCAACAAAATGAAAATATACGAGGGTAAGGTCAAAAACTATGACGCGGAGATAGAGCAAACGGAGAAAAAACTTGACGGGCTTTATACCTCGTTCAAAGGAGAAATCGAGTATGTTTCGGCAGAACACGGGGGATATTTTTACCATTCCTGCGACGGATACGAGGAAATACTGACTCCCGAGCTTCTGACCTCTCTCACACTTGAAAATTTGAAGAAAATGACCTCGGATATCAAGAAAAAGCCCGTCAGGACGAGCGGATATATATGCAAATTCGTTCTTTCAAGCACTTGGCATATAGTCACCTATTGCGATAACGGCACGGCAGGGCTTCTCGGAGAGGGGAAAAGCTATTCTGCAACGCTTTTTGATATCAGGGAAAGAGAGGTAAATCTCACGCTTGAGCGAATAGGCGAGAGCGACGGGGAGCACACGATGCTCGTGTTTTCCTGCTCTACGATGCCCGCGGATTTTGATTACACGCGATATCAAGGTGTAAAACTCGATATATCATTCACGGAAGGCTATCGCGTGCCGAAGCAGGCACTCGTTACCCTTACCGACAAGGAGAGCGGAGAAGAGAAGAGCGGGGTGTATATTCTCAGTGCAAGCGTCGTGTATTTCAGACGCGTGGAGATAATCTCCGAGAGCGAGGGCTATTACATAGTAAAAAAGCTTGACCGAGATGACGAGAATTGGCGGGAATGTCTCGACCTTAACGACCTCATAATCCTTGACACGGGCGGAATGTACGACGGCAGGGTGCTTAAAAAATAGAAAAGCTCGGAGGAAAAATCTTACCCCGATTGACCGAAATTATGCCAAAATGCTAAAAAAACAGCGAATATTTGAAATATTTTTACGAAAGTTATCAATTAGTGCTTGACATTTTGCAAAAAAAATTACATAATATAAGAGAGCTTGTTTTTATGTTTATTATAAGTTGTGAAATGGGCAGGAAATTGTTTAATAAAAATCAGTAAATAAAAAATTAAAGAAGGTTGGACAAAAAAATGAAAAACTTACAATCTATTTTCGGAAAGAAAGACAGCAACGATTACGATAAGTATTACCGTGACGACGATGATATTTACGGCGATGCAGAGGAAACCGATGAGGACGTAACTACATACGGCGAAAAGAAGAGCGAAGGCGTTTCTTTCGGAGGCGGTTCAAGTGCGGTTTCTCTTAAAGTGGTTAAGCCCAAGAGCTATGCCGACGGTCCTGCTATCGCAGACCATCTCGCATCAGGCAGCACGGTAGTTCTCAATATTGAATCTCTCGACAGACAGGGAGCTATAAGACTTATCGACTTCCTTATGGGCGCTATTCACGTTCTCGGCGGAGATATGAAGAGCGTTACCAAGACCACTCTCGTATTTGCTCCCAGAAACGTCGGCGTTACGGATTTTGAAAACGTTGAGGAAGAGTCAGAGGACGAATCCTCCTATAACGACGCTGAATAAAATATGAGTTATTTTGAAGCCTATGGAAATAAAGAGCTGAAGCTCTTTTTGGCGAGGCTCGACGATTTGGAAAGAAGAGCTGACGGCGGAGCTGTCCGTCATTCGTCATTTCTTACACCGAGCGAGCAGTACAGGGCTCAAAGTTACTTTTCCTCAAAAGGAAAGAAGGACAGGATTTGCTTTTTCGGCGGGTACAAAAATGCCCAGAGAAAGCAAATCTTTCTTTTGCCCGAATATATTGTCATCGCCGCTGACGGCGGTGATGAAAATACGCTTTTCGATATGCTCGCCGAGGATTTTTCGGACGCACTCGTTGCGCTCAAAATTACGGGCAGCGGATTTCGCACGCTCACGCACAGAGATTATCTCGGAAGCATTTTGTCCCTTGGAATTGAGAGGGAAACGCTTGGGGATATCTGCGTAATTGATGAACATTCCGCGCTCGTTTTCTGCACGAAGGATATCGGGAGCCACATTCTGCTTTCCCTTAACGCGATAGGCAACGACAAGGTTAAAGTTGAGAGGACAGAGGTCGATATTAATATGCCCTCGACTCAAAAATACCAAGCGTTTACCGATACCGTCGCGTCAGAGCGCCTTGACTGCGTGGTGGCGTCGATATTCAATCTTTCAAGGGAAAAGGCGCAAAATTTGATTACGGGCGGCGCTGTTGAGCACAATTACGAAATCGCTCAAAAGACCGACACGGCGGTTAAAGAGAACGATATTATTTCCGCGCGCGGATATGGTAAATATATCGTAAGAGATGTTTCCCAACCCACGAAAAAGGGCAGGATAAGGCTTTTTGCCGACAAATATATATAATATTAAATAAAATAATGCAAAAATGTTGACAAAAAATTTTTTTTGTGTTAAAATTCAATATGGCGTTGAAAAAGACGGTGTTTTCCGAAAGCTGACAGAGAGTGCGCGGGCGGTGCGAGCGCATGGCGAGTAAGAATACACAAATCACTTTTGAGCCGACCTCCGACAATAACCTTAAGAGGTCCGTACGTCTGCGTTAAAGATACAGAGTGGTGTTTTATACACAAATTGAGTGGTACCGCGGTAATTCCGTCTCATAAGCCTTCGGGTTTATGGGGCTTTTTTTATACTGATTTCGATAACAATTAAAGGAGATATATTATGGCAAAGGATTACACAAGCACATTAAATCTTCCCAGTACGAAATTTGAGATGAGAGCAAACCTACCCACAAGAGAGCCCCTTATGCTCGACTACTGGAAGAGTATTGACCTTTACTCACAAATGCAGGAAAGGAGTGCGGGCAAGCCCGTTTTCGTTCTTCACGACGGACCTCCTTTCTCCAACGGCAATATCCACATGGGTACTGCACTTAATAAGATTTTGAAGGACTTTATCAACAAGTCCAAGACTATGGAAGGATACAGAGTACCTTACGTTCCGGGCTGGGACAACCACGGTATGCCCATTGAGTCGGCTATTATCAAAAAGAATAAGCTTGACAGAAAGAAGATGAGCATTTCCGAGTTCAGAAGCCAGTGCCACGATTTCGCACAGAACTTCGTCGATATCCAGAGAGAGCAGTTCAAGCGCCTCGGAGTTACTGCCGATTGGGAGCACCCCTATCTCACGATGAATCCCGATTTTGAAGCAAAAGAGGTCCTCGTGTTCGGCGAAATGTATAAGAAGGGCTATATTTATAAGGGACTTAAACCCGTTTACTGGTGCCCGAAGGACGAAACCGCGCTTGCGGAAGCCGAAATTGAGTATGCAACCGATAAGTGTACCTCTATCTACGTAAAATTCAGAGTCAACGACGACCTCGGAAAGCTTTCGGGCGTTTGCGACCTCAGCAATACCTACTTTATCATCTGGACGACGACTACATGGACTCTTCCCGGAAACCTTGCCATCGCACTCAATCCCGACGAGGATTACGTCGTAGCAAGGGCAGAGAACGGCGAGTGCTATATCGTAGCCGAGGCTCTTCTTGCCAAGACCATGGAAGAGGGCAAGATTGAAAATTACGAAGTAGTTGCAAAGATGCCCGGTAAAGAATTTGAATTTATGAAGGCTAAACACCCCTTCCTTGACCGTGAGAGCCTCGTGGTAAATGCCGATTACGTCACTATGGACAGCGGTACGGGCTGTGTTCATACTGCTCCGGGATTTGGTGCGGACGACTATCAGACCTGCACGAGATACGGAATTGATATTATTGTTCCCGTTGACGACAGAGGTTTCCAGACCAAAGACGCGGGCAAGTTCGCAGGACTTTACTATGAAAAGTCCAACGAAGCTATTCTTGCGGATATGACGGAGAGCGGAGCGCTTTTTGCTTCAAAGGAATTTGAACATGAATATCCGCACTGTTGGAGATGTAAGAATCCCATCATCTTCCGCGCAACACCCCAGTGGTTCTGCTCGGTGGATGCATTCAAGGACGAGGCAGTTTCCGCTTGCAAGGGCGTTACATGGCTTCCCGAGTGGGGCGGCGACAGAATGGAGCAGATGATTAGAGAGAGAGCCGACTGGTGCATCTCCCGTCAAAGACATTGGGGACTTCCCATTCCCGTATTCTACTGCGAGGACTGCGGAAAACCCATCTGCAACGATGAAACTATCAAGAGAATTTCCGAAATATTCGGTGAGCATGGCTCGAATGCTTGGTTCGACCTTCCCGCAGAGGAGCTTCTTCCCGAGGGCTTCGTATGTCCTCACTGCGGCGGCACTCACTTCGACAAGGAGCACAACACGCTTGACGGTTGGTTTGACTCGGGCTCGTCCCACTTCTGCGCGCAGGACCTCTACCGCGAACTCGGAGAGGCGAGCGACGTATACCTTGAGGGCGCAGACCAGTACAGAGGCTGGTTCCAGTCATCGCTTCTCACGGCAGTCGGCGCACTCGGAGGCGGCGCGCCCTTTAAGACCGTGCTTACACACGGTTGGGTAGTTGACGGAGAGGGTAAGGCGATGCACAAGTCCCTCGGCAATTCCGTAGCTCCCGAAGAGATGATTAATAAATACGGCGCAGATATCGTTCGCCTTTGGGTTGCGTCGAGCGACTACCGCGTAGACGTCCGAGTTTCCGATAATATCTTCAAACAGCTTTCCGAAACTTACAGAAAGATAAGAAATACTTCCCGTATCATCTTGGCAAATCTTAACGATTTCAATCCCGATACGGATATGGTACCCATCGACGGGCTTTACGAAATCGACAAATGGGCTCTCAGCCGTCTTAACGACCTTGCGGCAACTATCCGCAAGGGCTATGACACATACGAGTTCCACACGGTATACCATAGCGTCAATAACTTCTGTACCAACGACCTCTCAAAGCTCTATATCGACATTACGAAGGACAGAGTTTACGTTGAGAAGAAGGACAGCACAGCGAGAAGAAGCGCGCAGACCGCTATGTACCTCATACTTTCGGGTATGACAAGACTTATCGCTCCCATGCTTTCATTTACCGCAGAGGAGATTTGGCAGGCTATGCCTCACTTGTCAAGTGACGTTAAGGAGAGCGTATTCCTCAACGATATGCCCGAATATTCCGACTCCTTTACGTTCGGCTCTGTAAGCGAGCACTGGAACAAGCTCTTTGAGCTTCGTGACGACGTAATGAAAGCTCTTGAACTTGCGCGCGCGTCCAAGCTCATAGGTAAATCCCTTGACGCTAAGGTTACTGTTTTTGCCGACAGCGAGGAGCACAAGACTCTCCTTGACAGCTTTGGAGACGACCTTGCAACGGTATTCATCGTTTCTGCGGCACACGTCGTCAGCGGTACTCCCGCAGAGGGCGCATTTACCGAAACCGAGAGCGGAATATCGGTTCTCGTAGAGAAGGCGGACGGACACAAATGCGACCGTTGCTGGTCTTACTCCACAGAGGGCGAGTTTACGGATGACGGATTCATCTGCGAGAGATGCAGAAAAATTCTTGAATAAAAATTTTAGACCGTGGGGTGCGGCAAGTCCGCCGCACTCCACGGCAGAACGGAGAAAATAATGCTTGTATGGCTTCTGATAATAGCCGGTGTGATAGGACTCGACCAGCTTACCAAATGGCTGACAGTAATAAATTTAGACCTTAAAGAAACAGTTCCGATAATTGAAAACGTGTTTCATTTTACCTACGTAAGAAACACGGGCGCGGCATTCAGCATCTTCAACGAGCCCGACGAACGGTGGATATTCCTCACGATATCCGTCGTTGCGATAATTGCCCTTTTCTTCTATCTTTGGAAGGAGAGAAACGGCGATAAGCTTCTGTGCGTGGGAATGAGTTTTATACTCGGCGGCGGAATCGGAAATATGATAGACCGATGTCTGCTCGGCTACGTAATAGATTTTATCGACGTAAGACTGATTAAATTCGCCATTTTCAACATAGCGGATTCGTTCGTGTGCGTAGGCGTAGCGCTTTTCGTTATCGCCGTGCTCCGAAGCGAGATAGAGGTGATGAAGGCTGAAAAAGAGAAAAAACTTGCAGAGGTAACTGCTAAGGCAGTGGAAGAAAATGCTCAAAACGACACTGAAGCTGATTGAGGACGACATAGGGCAGAGAATAGACACCGTCGTAGCCGAGAGAGAAAAAATATCGCGCTCCGCAGGCGCAAAGCTCGTCGAGGGCGGAGCTGTTTTAGTCAACGGAAAGACGGTAGCAAAGAATTATAAAATCCGCGAGAGTGATATAATCGAGGTATTTCACCCCGATGTTGTCGAGGCAAAAGCGATTCCGCAGGACATTCCGCTCGATATCGTTTATGAGGACACCGACATTATCGTCGTGAATAAACCCTCGGGTATGGTCGTGCACCCCGCGGCGGGAAATCCCGACGGTACTCTCGTGAACGCGCTACTATATCATTGCGGTGATTCGCTTTCGGGCGTCGGCGGAGTCGCGCGTCCGGGCATTGTGCACAGAATCGATAAGGACACCAGCGGGCTTTTGGTAGTTGCCAAAAATGACGCGTCCCACCTCTCGCTTTCCGAACAGCTCAAAACTCACTCCGTCAGCCGTGTTTACCACGCCGTAGTCGTAGGAAATCTGAAAGAGCTGTCGGGAACGGTAGACGCTCCCATAGGACGCCACCCCGTTGACCGTAAGAAAATGGCGGTTATAAGGAACGAGTCGTACACCTCGCGCGATGCAATAACGCATTACAGAGTAATCAAGCGCTATCACGGCTTTGATTATATACAGTGCGTGCTCGAAACGGGCAGAACGCACCAGATAAGAGTTCACATGGCTTATCTCGGGCACCCGCTGCTCGGAGATGAGGTCTATGGAGGGGACAAGACGCGCTTTCAGACGTTGCATAAGGACTGCATTCACGGGCAGTGTCTGCACGCAAAGGAATTGCACCTCACGCACCCGAGAAGCGGCGAGCGCATGATGTTCACCTCACCCTTGCCGAAGGATTTTGAAAAGGTGCTCGGCCTTCTTGAAAAGACCTGCACTTGATAAAAAGAAAAAATCCACTCAAACGAGTGGATTTTTTCTTTATCTGATTTAATTTATTTAACTTCGATAATGGATTCGTTCCAAACCTCGGGTGCTTTGTAGCCGAGAAGATTTACCATGGTAGCGGCAACGTTTGCAAGACCGAACTGACCTTCGTCAGCCTTAACCGTGTAGCTTTCAGCGTAGAAATTGTCGTAGATGATGCAGGGAACGGGGTTGAGAGTGTGGCTTGTCTTTGCCTTGAAGGAACCGTCCTTATTGGGTTTCGGAAGCTTCGTCTTTTTGTCCATTTCGTACATTTCGTCTGCGTTTCCGTGGTCTGCCGTGATAAGAGCAACGCCGTGGAGCTTGTCAACTACGTCGATAATTCTTTTAAGCTGAAGGTCGAGTGCTTCCATAGAGCAACGTGTTGCAAGAAGATTGCCCGTATGACCAACCATATCGCCGTTGGGGAAGTTTACGCGAAGATAGGCGTATTTTCCGCTTTCAAGGCATTCGATGAGCTTGTCGGTAATCTCCGCGCACTTCATCCAAGGTCTTTGCTCGAAAGGAACGACGTCGGATGGAATTTCTATATAAGTTTCAAGCTCTTCGGAGAACTTACCGCTCTTGTTTCCGTTCCAGAAGTACGTTACGTGACCGTATTTCTGCGTTTCGGAAATAGCAAGCTGGCTTACACCCGTGTCGGTGAGGTATTCGCCGAGAGTGTTTGTGATTTCGGGGGGATTTACAAGATATTTTGAGGGAATATGAAGGTCGCCGTCGTATTCAAGCATACCTGCGTAAACGACGTCAGGCACTCTTACGCGGTCAAATTTGTCGAAGTCCGCACCGCCTTCAAACGCCTTGGAAATTTCGATTGAGCGGTCGCCTCTGAAATTGTAGAAAATAACGCTGTCGCCGTCCTCGACAGTACCGAGAGGCTTACCGTCCTCTGCGATAACGAAAGGAGGAAGATCCTGGTCGATAACCTTGTATTCAGCGCGGTATGTGTTAACGGCGTCAGTTGCGTTTGCAAACTGTCTGCCCTCGCCGAGAACGTGAGTTTTCCAGCCTGCCTCAACCATAGCCCAGTTAGCCTCGTAACGGTCCATGGTAATCTTCATTCTTCCGCCTCCGCTTGCTATTCTTGCATCAAAGCCGTCGCCGTTAAGAGAAGCGAGGAATGCCTCAAAGGGAGTGATATATTCGAGCGCGGACGTTTCGCCAACGTCGCGTCCGTCGATGAGAATGTGAATCCTTACTCTCGAAACGCCTTCTTCCTTAGCCTGTTTAAGCATAGCTTTGAGGTGGTCGATGTGGGAGTGAACGTTACCGTCGGAGAAAAGACCGATGAAATGGAGAGTGGAATTATTGTTTTTTACGTTTGAGATAAGCTCGCACCAAGTAGGCGACACGAACATTTTTTTGCTCTCAATGGAGTTTGAAACGAGCTTTGCGCCCTGAGCGAATACCTGACCTGAACCGAGAGCGTTGTGTCCTACTTCGCTGTTGCCCATATCGTCGTCAGAGGGAAGACCTACCGCCGTACCGTGAGCTTTGAGCTTTACCATGGGGTAATTTGCCATAAGATAGTCAAGCGTGGGTGTGTAAGCCTGGGCAACTGCGTTTGAAACTGTATCGGGAGCAAGTCCTACACCGTCCATTACCACCGTAAGAACGGGACCCTTGACTCCGCCGAAATTTGAAAGTTTTTCAAGAGTTTTGTTCATTCAGAACCTCCGTGAATAATATTATAAATTTTAACCATCATATAGTATAACTTTTTTCACCGACGAAATCAAGCCCTTTTTGAAAAAAACTCGGCTTGACAAACGCTTTTTTGCGTTGTATAATATGTCTGTTGTGTAATTTACGGTAAGAATAATTTGAAAGGAAGTATATATATGTCAGAATGTACGCATAATTGCTCAAGCTGTTCTTCGAACTGTTCAACCAAGAGCAAGACCGATTTTCTCGAGCCCCTCAATTCTGCTTCAAAAATAAAGCACGTTATAGGTGTCGTCAGCGGAAAGGGAGGCGTTGGCAAATCCCTCGTTACCTCCGCACTCGCCACTCTTATGCAGAGAGCGGGCTATAAAGTCGGAATACTCGATGCGGATATCACGGGTCCCTCTATTCCGAAGGCGTTCGGAGTGAGCGCAGGCGTTGAGGGAAACGATGACGGAATGATTCCTCCCGAGAGCTCTACGGGAATTAAAATAATGAGTGTAAATTTGCTTCTCCCCGATGCGACACAGCCGGTCGTATGGCGCGGTCCCGTTATCGCGGGTACTGTAAAGCAGTTCTGGAGCGGTACTGTTTGGGGCGATTTGGACTATCTTTTCGTTGACTGCCCTCCCGGAACGGGCGACGTTCCGCTCACCGTTTTTCAGTCCATTCCGCTTGACGGAATTATAATCGTTTCAAGCCCTCAGGAGCTCGTGGCGATGATAGTTGAAAAAGCGGCGAATATGGCTAATATGATGGGTGTTGATGTAATAGGGCTTGTCGAGAATATGAGCTACGTAAAATGCCCCGATTGCGGTAAGGAGATAAAAATATTCGGAGAGAGCCATATTGAAGAGATAGCGGAGAAATTCGGCTATAAGCTTCTTTCCAAAATGCCCATTGACCCCGAGCTTGCAAGCCTCGTTGACGCGGGCAGAATAGAGGAAATGAATTCACATTACCTTGACGCTGCCGTTGAGGTTTTGAAAACTGCTAAAAACGTAAAATAAAGAAAACGAAAGCTCTCCAAATTTATGGAGAGCTTTTTTCTGCCGCTATGAATAATCGACTGAAAGAGGGCAATAATCAAATTACCAAGCAAAAATTAAGGGAGGTAATTATGACAAACAAGGAATTGCTTTATATCGAGGACGCTTTGAGCCACGAGAAGTATTTTCAGACAAAGTGCCAGGAGAGCTCCGCACAGCTCCAGGACGGCGAGCTCAAAAATTTCGTAACGGACCTCAACCGTTCACACGCTGAGCTTTTCAGCGGATTTTATCATTTGCTTTAAGGAGGAAAATATGCAGGACAGAGATATCATGGAAAATATGCTGCTTCTTGAAAAGGGCGCGTGCGACCTCTATATGCACGGTGCTATTGAAGCGAGCGACGAGAGAGTGTTTTCGTCATTTTCATCGGCTTTGCATCAGTCCCTTCAGCTTCAGAATCAGATTTACACCAAGATGAAGGAAAAGGGCTGGTACGCACCCAAGCAGGCTGAAACTCAGCAGGTAAACGAAGTAAGACAGAAGTTTTCGGCAAATTAAATTTCGATAATGAAAACCGCAGAGATTTTCTCTGCGGTTTTTTAATCTTAAATTATGGTAGTCTGGTCTGCGTCAGTCCTGCCCTTGGAGCCGTCGTAAAAGGGAATACCGAGATGCTCGTAAGCGGCACGGGTTACGCATCTGCCCTTGGGCGTGCGGGATAGGAAGCCAATTTGAAGCAGATAGGGCTCGCAAACGTCCTCAATGGTAATGGATTCCTCGCCGATGGTCGCCGCGAGCGTTTCAAGACCGACAGGACCGCCGTTGTAGAATTTGATTATGGTATTCAAAAGACGTCTGTCGGTGTTGTCAAGACCGAGCTGGTCTATTTCAAGCTTGCCGAGAGCGTAATTTGCAATATCGCTCGTAATCACGCCGTCGCCCATGACCTGAGCAAAGTCGCGGACACGTTTGAGAAGCCTGTTGGCGATACGCGGGGTTCCGCGTGAGCGCGAAGCAATTTCGTAAGCGCCGTCCTCGCTAATCTTAATATCGAGAATTTTTGCACTTCTCTTTATAATCGTAGCAAGCTCCTCGGGAGTGTAAAGCTCAAGCTTTAACAGAACGCCGAAACGGTCGCGCAGGGGAGTGGTAAGCTGACCTGCACGTGTCGTAGCACCTATAAGAGTAAATTTCGGTAAGTCAATTCTTATGCTTCTCGCTGCGGGACCCTTGCCGATGATAATATCAACGGAAAAGTCCTCCATAGCGGGATAGAGCACCTCTTCAATGGAGCGCGAAAGGCGGTGTATCTCGTCGATAAAGAGCACGTCGCCGTCTTCAAGCCCCGTAAGTATCGCCACAAGGTCGCCCTGCTTTTCAATGGCGGGACCCGAGGTTATCTTGATATGCACACCGAGCTCGTTTGCAATAATGTGCGAAAGAGTGGTCTTACCGAGTCCCGGAGGGCCGTAGAGAAGAACGTGGTCGAGCGCGTCGCCGCGGAGCTTTGCCGCCTCAATATATATCTTCAAATTCTCTTTGGCTTTTTCCTGACCGATATATTCGTCAATGCTTTGAGGACGGAGCACGTTTTCGTTTGTGTCATCGCCCGTCATCGCAGGGGATACAGTTCTGTCCTCTATGCTGTTTTCAAAATCGTAATCTTCTTCGTATCTCATAAATCAATTCCTTATCTGCTCAAATTTTTGAGTGCAAGTCTTATAATATCATCGGTTTCCCTGTCCGAAACGTCAACGCTTCGCAAGGCAGCGAGTATTTCGCTCTTGGTATATCCGAGCACCAAAAGCGCACTCTGCGCGTCGGAGAGCTTGGAGCTTGAGGACGGAGCAACGGTTGCACCAACGCTTGAATCGGAAGGTGCGGAGCTCGGAGTAAAGCTCTTTGACACCTTATCTTTAAGTTCAAGTACAATTCTCGCCGCAGTTTTTGCGCCGATTCCGCTTGCCTTTGAAATGGCTTTCGTGTCCTCGCCGCAAATTGCAAGATATAGCTTTTCGGGAGTGAACAGAGAGAGAATTGCAAGCGCCGCCTTCGGACCTACGCCTGATACCGTGATGAGAAGCTTGAACGCTTCAAGCTCGTCCTGCGTGTAAAAGCCGAAAAGCTCGACGTCGTCCTCGCGTACCGCCATATACGTGTACAGTCTTACAGTCGGCGCTTCGCTGACGGACAGGTGAGGGGGCATTGCTTCATAGGTCGTCTGCGTAATAGTGAGCTTGTAGCCTACGCCGTGGCAGTCGAGCACGGCAAAAGAGTAATCGAGATGGGTTAGTCTGCCCTCAATATAGTAAAACATCAGTTTTCTCCTTCGGTTTCGGTTGTTGTTTCCGTTGCGTTTTCAGGTACTTCGGCTGTTTTTTCAGCTTCTGCAACCGGGGCGGCAACCTTTTTCTTTTTTCTTGCGTCAAGTGCGCAGAGAAGAGCGAATATCGCTATCGATACGACTGAAATGACAGCACCGTATACGTAAACGTCGGGTATATATCTGAATTCCACTCTGTGCTCGCCCGCACTCTCAATATCAAACGCCATAAGAGAGTCGCCGATGACGGAATAGGTTTCCACCTGCTTGCCGTCAACGTAAACCTTCCAGCCGTTGTCGTAGGGAATGGTCGTCATTATGGTCTTATTGTCCTCGTGCGTTACGATAGAACCGTAGAATCGGTCATCGCTCCATGTGTCCTCGTCGATAACGAGATTTGTTTTTGCAAGCTCACTCATAGCAAACTCAAATGCACTCATATCAAGCGTGTAGAGATAATCGGTGTCCTTGTAGAAATAGAGCTGACCGTCGTCACGTCGGAAATCAAGCTGCATTTCTTCGCCTGCCTCACGGTAGCCGAGGTTGATTATTCTCGTGTATATGCTGTTCTGAACGTAGTGCTCGCCGTTAACGAAGAGAGTAAAACTCCTCTCGTAGCCCGTGGGCAGACAGAGATAGAGCGGACCGCTCTTTTGAACGGTAAATGTGAACGTTACGAGATTTTCCTCAATGTTGCCCGAGGTTGCGGCGTACTCCATATTTCCGCCGACAGTGCTTGCAGCACCTTGAATGTTGGTGTTCTTTTTAAGAGTGATACCCGAGAAAAATTCAATTCGGTCGCCCTCGTCAAAGCCGAGAAAAGTGTTGAGCAAGAGGTTCTGAATTTCAAAGGGATTCTTGTAGCCTTCCTTTACGGAATAGTCAAATTCGAGGTCTGTTATGAGGTCTTTTACGTCGCTTGAAACTCCGTAAGCCATTCCGAGAGCATAAGGATTTTTATATGCGTAATAGTTTTCGTCCTCACAGAAGAGCTCGTAATACATATCCATAAGCTCGTTTTGTGTAAGACTTTCTTTGTTAAATTCGTTTTCTGTGTTGGAATAAACGTATTTTATTCCGAAGAGCGCGTCGGTTACAAAGGTCGAGCCGAGATATTGCGTCCAGTGCGCGTCGGCGTAGTAGCCCAGATATTCGAGAAGCGAGATAACCTTTGCGTTGAGCGTCGAGGTAGAGTTTGACAATCCCTTGATATTCAGAGCCATATTGTCGTTAGTGCAACGGTGCGTGGTCTTTTCGGAACGGAAGAAGCCCTTGTCCTGCTCTTGTACCGTTTCAACTATGGGCGTAAGCTTTTCAAAATAGTCAACGTAAGACGAGTACGGGGAATGCCCGACGTCAAAGCTCATGGAGCAAATAAGCACGATGCCGTTTGCAAAGAGCTCAATACACACAGCACACAGAAGAATAAAACTCATTCTCTCCTTGTCCTTTGCCTTGATAAGATAGCAGAGAATAGCACCTATTGCAAAAATTGCGATTATAGAGAATACCACTACCCAGAAAAACGGAAGCTTGTTCGCCGTAAAGCCGTATTCGGCGCCCTCGCGGTCATCCAGCACGAAATTGGGAAACTCCATTTTTTGCGCTATGAGCAAAAGGCAGAGAATAACGCCGCCAGTGGCAAATATCTTTTTCGGAGAATGATCGTTTATTTCACAGTATCCCTTATACGCCATTATAAGCATTAAGAATATAAGAATGAAGCTGTACCTGTAATTCAGGCAGTTGGGCTCCTGAAAGCCGTGCATTATAAGGTCGAGGGGATTTATCACCATTATGAGAACGTACAAGAGGGAGAATGATACGTAGAATATCTTTTCCCTTGACTCGACGTGCTTTGCCATAACGTAGATTGGGAGCATAAAGAGCGTGAGCACACCGCAGTAAAGCAGGGGCAGTCCTTCGTGCATAACGGTGTCGTAGGAGCCGGGGAGCATTTTCGGGAAGAGGTCGAACAGGTCGAAGCGAGCCACGATGTCCCACGAGGGATCGGTGAAATCGCTCTTTCCGAACTGGAGCGAATAGTAAGCCGCCCCAATCATAAATGCCGACATGCCGATGCCGAGCAGGGTAGCTCCGCCGATTTTCGTAAGCGATTTGACAAAATGACGCTTTTCTCCGGTGGGATTTATGAGCGTTCTGTCGCTGTACTTGAAATACGAGAAGAAGAAACAGAATGCCGTGTACCAACACAGCATGTAGCCGATATAATAGTGGCTCATCATCATCAGCGCGAGTACGAATGCATAGAGCTTATATCTTCCCGTTTTAATGAGTCTTTCTATCGAATAGGTAAGTACGGGCAAAAGGAATAGCCCGTCGAGCCACATAATGTTGTTCTGATACGTTATGGCGTACGCGGAAAGAGCGTACATAGTAGAGAACATTATTATTGCGTCCTTGTTTATATCTTTTGTATGCTTATGAAGATAGAAACCGAACGAAAGACCGCAGAGACCTATTTTTACGACGATTATCGTAAGGAGTGCAAAGAGTATGCCCGATTTCGGGAAGAGCGCTACGATATAGGATAGTGGGCTGGCAACGTAGTAGGCGTAAATTCCCATGAACTCACCGCCGAGCGAGCGCGAGAATGAGTACAGAAGCGAAGCGTCGCCCCATACGAACTCACGGAGCGCCTCATAGAAATATACGTACTGCGCGTTGAGGTCGAGTGTCAGCACCGAGGAATCGCCGAGGGGCTTGTGGCCGAGTGCCAGATAGATGCCGAGCATTATGAATGCGGGAATCAAAAATGAATTTGAAAGATAGCCGTATTCGGATTTTATAGAGAGGAGCTTTTTATTGCTCTTTATTAACTTGAACGGATTTTTGAACTTCATTTTTCTTTTCTTCTAACCTCACAGACTTTCGCTGTCGTGCGAAACGACGAATTTTTTTATCGATTTCTCAAATTTAACTCTGTCAAGTGTCATATCCCGTGAGCAGGAAAGGCAGATTACTCTGACGTCGCTTCCCACACGCAGTATTTTGAACGTGTTACCGCCGCAGGGGTGGTTTTTTTTCATCTCGACGATATCGCCGACAAAGAGCTTTATAATTTTCATAAAACTACTCCCAAAAGACAAAAAATCATATACGTATTTATTGTATCACAAAATTCTCCCCAAGTAAATGGTAAATTCACATAAATTTCAAATAATATTATTATTTAATACATCTAAAAACATTTGACTTTTAGGATAATTTGTGCTATAATGATAAATTGATAAAATGTGTGCCAAAAAGGGACGGAAAGGATAACTGAATGATAATTCTCGGAATAGACCCGGGCGTTGCCATAGTGGGTTTTGGAGTAATTGAATACAGCGGTTCAAAATTCCGCACGCTTGATTACGGGGTTATCCGTACGCCCGCTCACACGGATACGGAAAAACGCCTTGCCACGATATACCGCGAGCTTAAGGATATAATCGAGAAGTACAAGCCCGAGGCTATGGCTGTCGAGGAGCTCTTTTGGAATACCAACCAAAAAACGGGTATATCCGTAGCCGAGGCGAGAGGGGTAATACTGCTTTGCGCCGAGCTTTGCGGAGTGGAGATATTTGAATACACTCCTCTCCAGGTCAAGCAGAGCGTGGTCGGTTACGGACGCGCCGAGAAAAATCAGGTCATCTCGATGGTGCAAATGTTCCTTAATATCAAGGAAAAAATATGCCCCGACGACGCCGCGGACGCGCTGGCGATAGCTATATGCCACGCTCACGCGGGCTCATCGAGAATTTCAAAATACTACAATAAAAAGCAGACTTACGGAAAGGTTTACTGATATGTGGAGTGCAAACAACTGGAAGGACTACCGGCTCCTTGACGCATCCGACGGAGAGCGTCTTGAAAGATGGGGGAAATACATACTTATCCGCCCCGACCCGCAGATAATCTGGCACGGCGAGAGGAAAGCTCCCGAGTGGAAGAGAGCGGACGGTATATACCGCCGTTCAAATTCGGGCGGAGGAAGCTGGGTTAAGAAAAATCTTCCCGAGGAGTGGTCGATAGGCTACGGCGAACTCGGATTTGTTCTTCGTCCCATGGGCTTTAAGCATACGGGACTTTTTCCCGAGCAAGCGGCAAACTGGGACTGGTTCTCATCTCTCATAAAGGAAGCGGGAAGACCCATTAAGGTGCTCAACCTCTTTGCGTATACGGGCGGTGCCACCGTCGCGGCGGCAAAGGCGGGTGCGTCCGTCTGCCACGTTGACGCGTCCAAGGGAATGGTCGCCCAGGCAAAGGAAAACGCGAAGCTTTCGGGACTTGAAAATGCCCCAATAAGATATATAGTTGACGACTGCAAAAAGTTCGTCGAGCGTGAGATAAGACGCGGAAATAAATACGACGCGATAATCATGGACCCGCCCTCTTACGGCAGAGGACCCTCGGGCGAGGTCTGGAAGATAGAGGACAGCATTGACGAGCTCGTTGCACTCACCGCGCAGGTGCTCTCGGACAAACCTCTCTTTTTCCTTATAAACTCTTATACGACGGGGCTTTCTCCGCTCACCATGAGATATATAGTTGACTTGCGTATCTGCAAAAAATACGGCGGGCATTGCGAGGCCGGCGAGATAGCTCTCCCCGTAAAATATACGGGAAGCTTTATGCCCTGCGGTGCGAGCGCAAGGTGGCAGGAAAAATAAAAAATACGAAAAACATGGGAAAGGAAATTCGCAAAGGTGAATTCTGATTCTTATATCAAAATAGAAAATATGAGCTGTGCTTACGTCGAGGAAGAGGGCGAGGGTATCCCCGTGCTCAAAAATATCTCCCTTGATATAAAAAAGGGAGAGTACCTCGCCGTGCTCGGACACAACGGCTCGGGCAAAAGCACGCTTGCAAAGCTGCTCAATATGATTCTTGAACCCACATCGGGCAAAATATACATTGATGGCAAGGATATTACCGACCCCGATATGACCGAGGAGGACGTTTTTGCTCTTCGCAAAAAGGTCGGAATGGTATTCCAGAATCCCGACAATCAGCTCGTAGCAACGATAGTTGAGGACGACGTCGCGTTCGGACCCGAAAATCTCGGAATAGAGCCCACGGAAATACGCAAAAGAGTTTACGACGCGCTCGCAACCGTCGGCATGGGAGAATACTCAAAGGCAGAACCCGCAAGACTTTCGGGCGGTCAGAAGCAGAGAATAGCCATAGCGGGAATACTCGCCATGGAGCCTGACTGTATGATATTTGACGAATCTACCGCCATGCTCGACCCCATAGGCAGACGCGAGATAATGAATACTGTTGAGAAACTCAACAGAGAAAAGGGCATCACGATAATAATGATAACTCACTATATGGACGAGGCGGCAAGAGCCAACAGAATAGTCGTGCTCAGCGACGGAGAGATAATTATGGACGGCACGCCCGCAGAGGTTTTCTCGGAGCGCGAAAAGCTCAGCGCCTGCTCGCTTGACGTACCGCAGTGCGTTTCTCTCGTTCATCACTTAAAAGAAAAAGGAATAGAAATCGAAGGAGAGTGCCACACGCCCGCACTGTGTGCGAGGGCGATAGAGGGCGCGCTTAAAAAGAAGAATGGCTAAGATAAAACTTGAAGACATATCCTTCTTCTACGGAAAAGGGACGGCATACAGCAAAGAGGCTCTTAAAAATATAAATATCGAAATAGAAGAAGGCACGATAACGGGACTTATCGGTCATACGGGTTCGGGTAAGAGCACTATGCTTCAGCTTCTCAACGGTCTTTCAACCCCCACGAGCGGCAGAGTTCTGCTTGACGGCAAGGACATTTGGGAAAATCCCAAAGAGATAGGCAAGGTGCGTTTTAGAGTGGGACTCGTTATGCAGTACCCCGAATATCAGCTCTTTGAAGAAACGGTTGAAAAGGATATAGCCTTCGGTCCCAAGAATATGGGACTTGATGAAAACGAGATAAAGAAGCGTATCCGCGAGGCTATCGACTTCGTAGGACTGCCCCCCGAGATACTGTCCCAAAGTCCTTTTGACCTTTCGGGCGGACAGAAGAGAAGAGTAGCGATAGCGGGAGTTATCGCCATGCGCCCCGAGGTGCTCGTGCTCGACGAGCCCGCGGCAGGACTTGACCCTCTCGGACGCGATATGATACTCGACGGAGTTTTCAGATACAGAGAAAAAACGGGTGCGACGGTAATTATCGTCAGTCACAGTATGGAAGATATGGCGCGTCTTTGCGATAAGCTCATCGTCTTAAAGGACGGCGAAGTAGTGCTCCACGGCACGCGCGACGAGGTTTTTGCCGAGAGCGAGATGCTCGAGAGCATCGGTCTTGCAGTACCTCAGATAACTCTGCTTATGCACGAGCTCAATGCACTCGGCATTAAGGTTAATAACGGAATTTACACAGAGGAGCGTGCGCTCACGGAGATTGCACGGCTCTTTGCCAAAAGCTGAAAGGTTTAGTAACTTAAATGAAGAATATAACACTCGGACAGTATTATTCTGTCGATTCCCCGATACACAGACTTGACCCGAGAGTGAAGATAGTGCTTGCTATACTCTATATCGTGATAGTGTTTTTGTGCTCAAATGCACTCTCAATGGCGATTCTTCTGCTCTCCGCAATAGTCCTCATATTGCTCTCGAATATACCGATAAAAATAGTGCTGCGCTCCGTAAAATCGATAGTATTCATCATCTCGTTCACCGCGCTGATAAATATTTTCTGGACTACGGGGGAGGGTGAACCGCTCGTTGATTTCCGGATTTTCACGGTCTACCGCGAGGGTTTAATCAACGCCGTTTTCCTCATCATAAGGATATTCGTTCTTATCGTGGGAAGCACGGTGCTGCTGACCTATACTACGACACCGATAGCACTGACGGACGGTATAGAAAGACTTCTTTCTCCTATGAAAAAAATAGGGCTTCCCGTACACGACTTCGCAATGATTATGACTATCGCGCTTCGCTTTATCCCCACGCTTATGGAAGAAGCGGAGAAGATAATGAGCGCGCAGAAGGCGAGGGGCGCAGATTTTACAAACGGCTCGCTTCTCGACAGAGCGAAGGCGCTTATACCGATTCTCATACCGCTTTTTTCCTCGTCAATTCGCCACGCTCTTGACTTGGCTACCGCTATGGAATGCCGATGTTACAGAGGGGGAGAGGGCAGAACGAGAATGAAGATACTCAAATGCAGTGCACGCGATATCGTCGCCATAACGCTTGTCGTGGCTTTTGGCGCGGCAGTCATCTGCATAAATATTTTCGTGTCGCCCTACCTTCCTTTTTAATAGAGGGGGTAAATATGAAATTATTGCTTAAAATAAGCTTTCTCGGCTCAAATTATAACGGCTATCAGGTTCAGCCGGATAAACCAACCGTTCAGCAGAAGCTGAACGAGGCTTCCGCAAAGATATTCGGTTTTGAGTGCGACATCGTCGGTTGCAGCAGAACGGACAGCGGAGTTCACGCAAACGAGTTTTGCGTCTGCATATCCAAAAAGGGCGAGAATGAGCTCGACTGCACCATACCCATGGAGTCCGTCCCGCTTGCATTTAACTCCGTGCTTCCCGACGATATTTCCGTTTTTCACGCCGAAACGGTTGAGAGTACGTTTCACCCGAGATACTGCGTGAAATCAAAGGAATATATCTATAAAATCTGGAACTCCCCGATAAAAAATCCCTTCGTTACGGACAGGGCATATCACATACCGCAAGTTTTCAGTGATGACACAATCGCCAAAATGAACGAAGCGGCAAAGCATTTTTGCGGTAAGCACGATTTCTGCTCGTTTATGGCACAGGGCTCTAAAATCGTCGATACGACGAGAGAGGTAAAGGACGCAGAGGTTTTGCGCGACGGCGATTTCGTCGTCTTTCGCGTGAGTGCCGACGGATTTCTTTACAATATGGTCAGGATTATGTGCGGAACCTTGCTTCTCGTGGCTCAAGGCAAAGCCGAGCCGTCGGATATGGACAGAATAATCGATAGCAAAAACAGAAAAAATGCGGGAATCACCGTTCCCGCCTGCGGATTATACCTCAATAAAGTGGAATATTAAATACTGAAAGGAGAATCGGTAGTGGCATTTGACTTGAATGATATCATAAGTAAAATCAAATACGACCCGAACTCCGTAAAAAAAGATTGCGACGCAAAAACGGACGTCTATTACGCAAAGGTCAGTTACAGATACGCGTATATTAAAAGAATACTCTGCGTGCTCTTGGTACTGGCTCTTGCCTCGCTCGTCATGTCGGGCAGTCTTTCATACAGTAAGCTTTACTATCTTACAAAGGATTTGAAACTTGCCGACGAGTACGTAAGGAGTGTGCACGATACGATAACCTACAACGCGGGAAATTCACAGAGCTTTGCGCTCTACCGAGGCGGTCTTGCCGTTGCGAGCAGGGAAAAGCTTGAACTTTTCTCCGCGTCGGGCAAGGAACTCTTTTCCTCAAATCACAGCTACGGAAATCCCGTGCTTACGCCGTCGGGCAGATATATTCTGCTCTGCGATGTCGGCGGTAAGCAATTTTCACTTTACAATTCGTTTTCAAAACTCCGCGACGGCTCACTTGAATACCCGATATACGGAGCGGATATCGCGGATAACGGAACGTTTGCACTTATCACGGGAAGCGCGGACTACCGCTCGTGCGTAAAAGTTTACGGCATAAACGGCACGGACTGCGACTATAATTATTCTTCGGGCAGAGTGAGCGCGCTTGCACTTTCCGCCGACGGAAAAAAGATGGCAGTAGTGTTGACGGATACCGCAGGTGATAGCCTTTCGGGCGAGATAAGAGTTTATAAAATCGGCAGCGACTCTTATGAAAGCGCGGAGCTTACCTTTTCGGGAGTGCCTTATTCGCTTGAATTTTTTGATAACGGGAATATCTGTGCCGTGGGTGCCGGAGGAGTTAACGTCTTTTCCGATAAATTAAAGCTCCTCGGCGAATATTCAGCACAGAGGGAAATATATCTCCATTCTTTTGGAGATGATAATATTGCCGTAGCGCATCTCTCGGAGGACTTCTCGAACACGCAAATCGTGTTGATTAATAAATACGGCAAGATTGATAAAAAAATAAGCTCACCCGAGCGCGTGCTCGATATGCAGGTGTCCTGCGGATATATTTTTCTTCAAAAGCTCGGTTTGTTTGAACGAGTGAATATAGCCTTCGGCACCTCGGATAAAATAGAGCTTGCGGCGACGGACTTTAAGATTTTGGCGTGCGACTCGGATACGCTGCTTGCCTGCAACAGCTCATACGCAAAATTTTTGACATTCGGCAAATAAATAAAATAATAAAGGAGATATGATGATGAATTTTTATACGATTCTGCTTGACGTTTTTATGGTGGCCCTCGTTGCCGCGATAATGTACATTTCAATTAAACAGGGATTTATGAGAACCTTTATGAACGGAACGAAGATGATATTCGTAATTCTCATAACTGCCACGCTCGGCGGATACCTCGTCGAAGTATGCGAGAATCTTTTCGTAATTGACCTTTTTCACGGGAAAATCTCGCCTATGTTGGTAGCCCGTGTTGAAGCGAATGCGGGAAATTTTGATTTTGATGCTCTTATATCGAGTTTGCCCGGCGTAGTCAAAAATATAGTGCCGGTTGAATCGCTCGGCGATTACTGTGAATCGCTGAACGGAAGCGCGGTTGAAATGGCACAGAAAATGGGTGGCGCCGTAGAAGGATTTTTGATTTCCTTGGTGGCTAAAATCATCGCCTATACCGTAACTTTCATACTCGCGTATATTCTCTTAACGGTAGTTATAAAAGTGATTGATAAAATTCTCCGCCTTCCCGGTATATCATTGGTGGATAAGATTTTCAGCTATGTTTGGGGACTTGCAAACTGCTATATCGGTGCAAGTATAGCTATCTTCATTGTGCTGCTTATTTTCGGCAGAGATTTTATAGATAGTTCCTTTATTTCAAGATTTATTTTCAAATACGGACTGTTTACACACTAAACGGTCCATAGGAGGTACTGTATGGTAATGTGTTCACGGTGCCATAAAAGAATGGCAGTTGTGTTTATAACCAAGCTTGAAAACGGCGAAAAGAAGAACGAGGGCGTTTGCATCACGTGTGCAAAGAAACTCGGACTTCCTCTTGACAATATGCTTGGCGATATGATGAATAAGCTCGGAATTTCTTCCGAGGACCTTGCGGGAATGGAGGACGAGGTTGCAAGAATGATGGACGGCGAGGACGGACTCCCCATGCCGTTCGACGACGATACCGACGACGATGAGGCTACGACTCCCGCCATTGATTTGCAAAAGCTCTTCGGCTCAAAGGAGCCCGATAACGCTCCGAATGTTGAGGGCGGGAAAGCGTCCGCGGACCATAAAAAGAAGGAAAAGAGCAATAAATTCCTTGATACTTACTGTAAAAATCTCAACCGCGAGGCGAGAGAGGGCAAACTCGATTCGATAGTCGGAAGAGAAAGAGAGCTTGCAAGAGTTATTCAGATTCTTTCGAGAAGGCAGAAGAATAACCCCTGCCTTATCGGTGAGCCCGGCGTCGGCAAGACCGCGATAGCGGAAGCGCTCGCGCAGAAAATAGTCAGAGGCGAGGTTCCTTACAGACTTAAAAACAAGGAGCTCCACCTGCTCGACCTCACTGCACTCGTTGCGGGAACGCAGTTCAGAGGTCAGTATGAGTCAAGGCTTTTAGGACTTCTCAAAGAGGTCAAGGAGGCGGGAAATATCATACTCGTAATTGACGAGGTACACAATATCGTCGGTGCAGGCAACAGTGAGGGAAGCGTCAGCACGGCGAATATGCTCAAACCCGCACTCTCGCGGGGTGAAATTCAGGTTATAGGTGCTACTACTCTTAACGAATACCGCAAATATATTGAAAAAGACAGCGCGCTCGAACGCCGTTTCCAGCCCGTAAAGGTAGAAGAGCCTTCTGTTGAGGAAACGCTCGAAATGTTAAAGGGCATCAAGCACTATTACGAGGAGTTCCACTCCATAATCATTCCCGACGAGATACTTCGGAGCGCAGTAGTGCTCTCCGAGAGATATATCACCGACAGATATCTTCCCGATAAGGCGATAGATTTGCTCGACGAAGCGGCGGCGAACTTATCTCTTAACAGTGCCTTTCTCAATAAGAGCATAGAGATAAGGGAGAATCTTCTCGACCTTAAAAAGCAGAGAGAAGCACTTGAAGCCGTGCCCGTGGACTCTCCCGACAACGCTGACGCATACGAAAAAATTGCAAAGGTAAAATCCAAGGAGATGAAGCTCTCGCTTGAACTTAAAGAGCTTGAGCGGGACAGCGAGCCCGTAGTGCTCTCGACAAACGAGCTTGCAGATGTGGTTGAGGTCTGGACGGGCGTACCCGCACTCACCGTCAGCGCGAACGAATACGAGCAGATAGATAAGCTTGAAGAAAGACTTAAAACCCATATTATCGGTCAGGATAAAGCGGTTAACGCCATCTGCCGTGCGATAAAGAGAAACCGTGCGGGTATTTCCTATAAGAGAAAACCAGTTTCATTCATATTTGCAGGACCTACGGGAGTTGGAAAAACGGAGCTTGTAAAACAGCTTGCAAACGACCTTTTCCACTCTCCCGAAACGCTCATAAGACTCGATATGTCCGAGTTTATGGAGAAGCATTCCGTATCAAAAATCATCGGAGCGCCTCCGGGATACGTGGGCTACGACGAGGCAGGTCAGCTCACCGAAAAAATCCGCCGCCGTCCGTATTCCGTCATACTTTTCGACGAGATAGAAAAGGCGCACCCCGACGTGCTCAATATTCTTTTGCAGATACTTGACGACGGACGCGTAACCGACGCACAGGGAAGAACGATTAATTTCGAGAATACCGTTCTCGTCATGACAACGAACGCAGGCTCGTCAAATTCGTCGGGCAGAGCGGGATTTGGCTCGTCCGACAGTACTTCCATGGAAGAGGCTCGCACGATGAAAGCGCTTGAAGGCTTCCTTCGCCCCGAGTTTATCAAC
>JBJDZG010000003.1:0-20606 GCA_051867875.1 Eubacteriales bacterium | reverse complement strand
CTATGACCCTCTGCTTGTAAGGCAGATGCTCTCCCAACTGAGCTATGCTTCCATAATGCCGCTGATGTTTCAACGACTTGCTTATTATAGCATAAGTAAAAAACCTTGTCAAGCATTTTTTTGCAAATTTTCAAAAAAATTTCAGAGCCCGTAGCAAATGCCGCAGGCTCCGTTTTTTTAATCAATATGGATACTTTTCGACGGTATCCGCACATTCAAAGGGTATTTCCGCCGCTATTCTCTTCACCGCGCGAGCGTATTTATCGTAAAACGCGTCGCTCTGCTTTGCGTCAACGTCGGAAAGGACCATCGAACACACGTACATAGTGCAGGGGTGTGCGAATCTCTCGCAGAGCGGGAACGAATCGGTTACGTCGATGAAATAATCCGAGAATTCGCCCTGAGGGTCATCGCCCTTGAAGCTTCTGTAAAGCATATCAAGCGTTGCGAGATTTCCGCAGACCGCGCCGAGAGCATAGGGGAATTTCTCCTCAAGCTCCTTGCGTATCTTGGATACAACCTCTGTTTCGCTCACTCTTTCTATGCTCTCTCTTACGGTTTCCGTGCTTGCGTCCGAGCTTTCTCTCTCTTCGAGGCGGGTTTCGGTATAAGGGGAGCTCGTACGCGAAACCGAAATATTTTCATCTTCCGACCCGTTTTTCTGGACCGTCTTGCTCTTGACCTTGGCATAGTCAAAGCTCGCAAGAAAACTCCTCTTGGTCTGCTGGAAAACGCCCTCAAAAATATCCCTTACGGTAGGCGCCGCCATAAGCTATTACGCCACAGCGGGCTTGAGGTTGAGAACTATAAGCTCGTCGGGGTAAATGACCTTTGCACCGTAAAGGTGAAGTCCCTTAACCGCGTCGGCGAAACGCTTTTCGGGGCGGTAAGCCTCAACCTCTGAAATCTGCTCCGCAAACGCGATTGCACGCTTTGTACGAACAAGGCACTTGTGATATTCGGAGTTTACGACTATGTTGTTGGAAACGAAAATCTTGCAGCCCGCGATTTTGCCGAGGTAGCCGGATTCGAGTGCGTCGGAGTTGTCCGTGCCGAGGTCGATTTTCGCCTTGAGGATGAGAGCCGCGATTTCGGGCGTTACCTCAACGACGATATCGTCGGGATTATTTACGTTGTTCTTAGCCATGCGGGTTCTGACGTCGATGATATGGTCAATCATCTTCTCGGCAGTAACCGCGTCGTCGGTGATGACGCTGTTGGCTTCGGTATAAAGGGAGTAGACGTAAGCGTCAGCCTGATTTGCAAGAGCGGCTGCTGCCACTCTCATGGCTTCGTCCATGAGCTTGGGATTTGACTGAGCCTTCTGAATGTCGTCAAGCTGAAAGTTGAAATACTTTGCCTGATTGATTTTCAGAAGGTAAAAGTAGTCGGAAAGCGTCTGAGGGGTGTCCATATCGGTGTTTGCCTTGTAATCGGACACGGTAACGTCGCCCACGCCGTTGATTTTGACCGTGGAGCCCTGCTCGGTAATCTCGCCCTCAAAATCTCTGTTGCAGTTGAGGACGCCTACGTATTTTTTGTCGAGCTGTTTCAAAAGATTTTCGCTCCATATTGTTGAAATAAAGTTTACTATTGCCATACTGTTTTTCCTTTCTTTTTGTAAATAGATTTAATTGAATTTTTATCAGTTCCAATGACGCATAGATTCGACTATCTCGTCATAGTTCTGTCTTACCTGTTTTTGAGTCATTCTTCTGACTTCCGAGGGAGAAAAATATTTCTCCCCTTCCCCATTTTGAAGAGAGCCCGTGCTCATGCGGCGATTCTTTTTATTAAAATCGTCCGCCCTTTGCTCGGCAAGCTCTTTTTTTCTTAAATGGAGTGCATAAGCCGATGAAAGCGAGTCCCCTTTCTTTACCTTCTCCCAGATTTCGTCGGGGATTTCGGAGAGCTCAACCTGCGGAAAATATTCGCTGAACTCGGAGAGCTCGTTTCTCATTCTCTCGTTTGCACGGTCAAGCTCCTCGCGGGAGCGGAGCGAGGAGCGAAGCAGCTCCACTTCTTTTCGCAAGAGAGTAAGCTCGTCATTCTCGCTGTCTGTGCCGATTTCTTCGGCTTTTTCGCCCTCGTCGGGCGGGACGGATTCCTTCGGGATTTCTTCGGTTTCACCCTGTAAATCGGGCTCGTCGGACTGCGGAGCGGAAAAATCTTCTTCCACTTCGTCGCAGAGCGATAAATCACCGTCAAGCATTTTTTCTTCAAGCATCGCTTCTACCTCCTGATAAATCGTACTGTCTTTCAATGTAACCCGCGGGTATTCTGTCAAGATACTCCGCAAGCGTAATATCCCCTCTGTCAAGTAGCTTGTCGAGAATTGAGAGCGTAATTGAAGCACTGTAAGTGCTCGTGTCAACTACGTCAATATAAGCCCTGAGCACGGTGTTTCCGTCTGCGTGAGCACCAATCGCCTCTGCCGAGTACGTTCCGTCGGAAAGAAGCATGGGAATGAGTCTTTCCTTGGAGTAGTACGCAATAGCCATGTCAGCCCAGATGCCCGCAAGGTCCTCAATGCACCTGTGCAGAGAGGCTCTGACAAGCATAAGAGGCATTCTCGACGCTTCCTGAACGGCAAGAATAGCACTCGTATTTTCGGGCTTTACGTTGCCGAGAGCCGTTTCGGTAGCACCGCTGAGCTCCTTCGTTACGGAGATAACGTTTGAAAGAAAATCAAGGTACTTGTCCTGAAGCTCGCCCACGCCGAGCACGGAGACCGCATCGGAAACATTAGTGCCGCCGACTGCCGCAATAGCCTCTCCGACCTCGTTGCTCCACTCGGGGATTTTGCTCTTGTCGTAGATGACCTTGGAGAACGCGGTGTCGCTCATGTGCTTCATAACCATGGCGTACGCACGGTTAATGTACTTCTGATTGGCTACCATGCCGGATACTGCGCTCGTGCCGTGAAAGCTGTTCTTCGTCGGGTGCCAGTTGAAATACGCAACGGGATAGAGCGTGCAGGGCGTGCGTACTCTGTTGATGACGCAATCCCTCGTTGATTTCTCAAAGCAAACCTTACCGTCCTCACGCCAGAACTTGATAATGTAAGTCGCCTTAGCCTCGTCATCACCCTCGAGTTCAATAGCGGAATAATCACCCGCCCGCTCTCTGTCGTCGCTCTCGTCGGCAACTATCTTTACGATTTCCTTCTCAGGCACGCCGTTGGCTTTTGCTTCCTTTTTGAGTGAGAACACACTCGCTCTGCCCGAGAGAATAATGTAATCCTGCGACTGAATGTCGCTCTTGTTGACGTCGGAAACAAAGAGATTTACGTTGTCGATAACGTCCGTTTCAATGTCGCCCTCGTAGATTCCGTCGCCTCTGTCCTCGCTTTTCCAGTAAGAATAGAGCACGCCGTCGCCCGATATCGCCGCATCAAGAGCGAGCTTGTAGAGCTTTGCGTCCATTTTTGAACGCTCCCAGCGGTATTTTGCGTTTGCACTGAGCAAATCGGCAAGCCTTCTTGAACTCGCTTCTCCGTCCGTTCCGCGAAGGTACGGAAGTCTCTCGTCAACGTAGCTTATCGCCACCTTTGAGGGAGTTATGGCGCAGGCGAGATAGTCAACCACTCTCTTGACGACGTTAAATACGGGCTTCGGAAGATTTCCCGAGCTTATACCGTACCACTGGTCGCCGCGGTAAAAGCGCTCGTTCTGTCTTACCGCGGAGTAAAGACCTATACGCCTTTTGTAGTCCTTGCCGGCTTCAAACTGCTCCCAGGCCTTTCTTTGTGAATTGTTCATTTTTGTTTTTGCTTCCTTTCTTTTTATTACACAGATGAGAAAAATATATTATTGCCCGAGATAGTTTTGAAGGTCGGACTTTTTCCTCTTAAAAGTGAACGGTAACGGCTGCTTTTGCGAGCGGTATTCAAATCTGCTCATTACGGCGTACCGCAAAGCCTCGGGCGCGTGAGTTATTGAGTGTGGTTCACTTGACGCGTCCTCGGGACGGTTTCTGTCGCAAATAAGACTCTGCATACAGTGAATAAGTTCGCAACAGTCGCGGCATATAAAGAGAGTCGGCGAACCGCCGCGCGTCGACAAATGCTCCTTTAATATTCTCCAACCGGGGATTCGTCTGTCGTCGGCAGGCATCATCGGGGGCATTCCGAAAACGGACTGCATCACCTCAAAACCGCTGCGCCCGCTGTCCTGACGCCTGTTCCATAGGTCGGGAGATGCAACGGCGTACTCAATTTTAAGCCCCGAGATAAACTTCACTATCGCCTCGCCCGCCTCACCGAGCGTAAGACCGGGCACGCACAGCTCTCGCTCAACATAGAGCTTTCCGTCTGCGTCCTTGGCGATAAGTAAGAGTGCCAGCATATCGAAGCCGTAGTCAAATGCAATAAAGCGCTGAACGTTTTTCGGAATAAGGCTCGCATCAATGACGTGAACTTCCTCGTTAAATTCCGAGAAAAACTGACCCTCAAATATATCCCACCTGCCGCCGAGCCAAGCGTCGCGGAGTCTTTGCGGAAGAGCTTTAAGCTGTTCTACGTACGACGGGTCGCTTTTCATCAGTGCCTCGTTATCGTATACGAGTGCACTCACAAACTGATAGTCGAGCGGGTCCTCGTTCTGCCTGAAATCGCGGTCAATAAAAAGTCTTTTGACCCAAGCGTGTCCCACGCCTCCCGGGTTGCAGGTGAGATATATCCGCTTTGGAAAATCGTTAACTCCGCGAAGCGTCGCCTTGAATACCGAGAAATGATATTCGCTTATCTGCGTCGCCTCGTCAATGGCTATCACGTCATACTCCTGACCCTGATACCGCAGAACGTCGCGGTCGCACGAGCAGTAGCCGAAAATTATTCTGCTTCCGTTTGAAAAATAAAGCGTCTTGTCCGCCTCGGAATATGTCAGTATCTCACCGTACTCCAAAAAAAATTGCGAGAGATGATTTTGCCGCAGCTCCCCGTAGGTGCGTCTTATCAGCAGACATTTTATGCCCGCATACCGTAAGCAAAGCCCCACGAGCTTGCGCCGGAGTGCCCATGACTTCCCGCCGCCCCGCGCACCGCCGTAAGCGATGTATTTCGCACGGCAGGCAAAAAATTCTTTTTGCTTTGGGCTCGGCTTGCCCGAAATTCTGACAGTCCTTACAGTGTTTTCGCCCGATGTATCGGCGTTTTCACCGCACGTTCCCGATAAATCTTGTGCCCTAATTCTTTCAAGGCTCATTCTCCGTCCTCCAAAATGTCATGCTCAAACACGAGCTTGATATCCCCTAACGGCAAAGTCGTACCACCCTCTTTTTTCTCTCCGAATTCAAGATGCTCCTTCATATACGCCGTAATTATGGTTGCACTCTGCGAGGAATTGAGCGCCTCGTCCTCAAAGAGCGAAAGAAGCGCGCCGTACTGCTCGGGATATTCGTTTTTAAGGAGCTTCAGACTCGACGTACCGATACCGAGCCTTCTGCAAAATCCTGCAAGATTGGGAAATCTCGTCCTCTGCTTTTTGCCGTCGCCCGCGGCGGCACTGCCGTAGCACTCGCCGACGTATTCCTCGGCAAGCCTTAAAAGCCTTCCGCTCTTGCACGCACGGGCGAGATTTTTCGGAAGCGAGCTCTCAAATCCGCCGACCTTATTGCTTCTGTCACTTTTTCATACTATCAGTCCCCCTTTCGTTTTTGCACTCTCTCATCTGTGCAAACGCATTTTATCCGATTTTTCAGTGCCAAACGGTGACAGAGTCTGCCACCGGGTGCCGTTTTTTTAATTAATTTCAAAAAAATCTTGTTTTTTTCACGGAAAAATAATATAATGAAATCACGAGGACTCAACACAAAATCAAAGGAGCGAAAAATGCCCAAGCTTTTATTCAAAAAGATAGTGCCCCTTACAGCGCAGGAAACGGAAAATATAATAAATACGCTCTCCGAGAGCGCACGCGCACGCCTTGAAGGCAAGACGGAAAAGCACGCAAAAGAGAGCTCTCTGTGCGCCTATTCCCTGCTCAGCGAAGCACAGCGTGCAGACCTGTGCTTTGACGAAAACGGAAAACCCCGCTTTGCCTTTTTTGACGCGTGCATATCGGTAAGCCACAGCGAAAATTATTGTGCCGTGCTGATAAGCGACAGTAAAAATTCTCCCGTCGGCGTCGATATAGAGGAAAATTTCTTGTCCACCGAAAAGCAAAGGAAAATCGCAGAGCGATTTTTCGGCGAAAACGAAAAAAAGGCATACCGAAACGGCACGCCTTTCTGCGAAATATGGACAAAAAAAGAGGCACTTTTCAAATACCTCGAAAATAGTGGTATAACTCTGCTCTCCGCCGACTCCGAGACGGCGGAAGATTGCACGTTCATAACGGAAACCTTCGGCAGCGTAACCCTCACCGCCTGCGTCAAAAACGGCGAGAGATGCGAGCTGATAGATAAAACGGAATAAAAATTCGGGTGTAGTGTCAAAGCACTACACCCAAATTTTCACGGTTTGGCTGACAAATCAATCTGAAAAAGTTTTTTGGGCACTTTTTCCAAAAAAGTGCCATCTTTATGAGCTAAATTAATCCTTCATACCCTCAAGGAAATAGGACGCTTCCATATCGGCAACGGAAACCGCGAAGGCGAGCGGGAACATTTCAAACGCCTTGCTGACGTTGTTGATTTCCTCCGTATTGGAAAAGCCCATGTGATAGCGAATTGCAAACGCCTCGTCGCGAGTCAGGCGCATAAAGCCCGACACGATATAAACGGACTTTTCGCCGTGTCCGTAGGGGAGCTTATCCTCGATAGTGTAGTAAGGAACACTCTTCCAGACGCCGTTTTCCTTGACGTTTTTCGTCGATTCAACGTAAAAATCAACCTTGCAAAGGTCGTGCAAAAGCGACACGATAGCAATGGACTCGTCGGAATAGTAATTGATACCGTAGACCTCTTTCATACGGGGCCTTTCCATAATGTCCTTCAAGCACTCATAAACGTTGAGCGAGTGCTCGCAAAGACCGCCGCAGTACGAGCCGTGAAAGCGCGTCGATGCGGGCGCGGTAAAGAAATCCGAGGAGCAGAGATAGTCAAGGAGCTTGTCAGCTCCCTCTCTTTTTATATAAGTTTTGTAAATTTCAATGAATTTCGCCTTGTTTTCAAGCACTCCCATAAAGTTCTCCTTATGTCATATTTTATGAAATAAGTATATCATATTTCATAAGCATTTGCAATAGACAAAAGCAGAAAAATAACAAAAAAGTACGGAGAATATCCCGCCTTTGTCGGCGCTCTGCGCAGAACGCCGAGAAAGTCAGTGATATTTTTCGTTCCCGTTTTCTCGAATTGCGCGAATGCTCACCGTGTTCGCACAGCACCCATTCTGCGTTTTCGCCCGCCTTTTGCGACGGCGGGAGCAAGCCCCCGCCCTACGGGGTGATGTGAGCACACTGTTCGCACAGCACCCATTCTGCGTTTTCGCCCGCCTTTTGCGACGGCGGGAGCAAGCCCCCGCCCTACGGGGTGATGTGAGCACACTGTTCGCACAGCACCCATTCTGCGTTTTCGCCCGCCTTTTGCCAAAGGCGGCGCGGGCGGTGGGGCGCGCAGCCCCGCCCGAGCGGCGTGAGCGGAAACGCGGGGCGTCGGGGACGTCGCCCCCTACTGGTGAGGTGCGTGTACCCGTTAGCGTGAACGGAAAAAGCAAGTCGGCGCGGAGATATCTCAATGATATCTCCGCGCCGTTTTTGCGCGATTTCAATTGTTAAGCCGTTTCGTCTTTTATTTTATCTGCTTGCGGTATCACGGCTTTATCGACACTCTGCGCAGAGCGCCGAGAAATGCTCTGTTTTGTGCGTGACGCCGGGAATTATAGAACCCTGTAATCCAGGGCGGTGTGCTAACGCGTACTTTACTGCTCCCAGCGTCCGAGGTCTGCCGTCAAGACAAGTCAATTGAGTGCAGGTCGGGAGGTCTGCAAACCATGCGCGGTTCGTACTCCTTTAATCAAATGTAGGTTCCAATATCCCGACGTCACGCACAAAACAGAGCGAAACGCCGAAATTAAGCGTCGTAGTCTATCTCGCTTGCAAAAAGGTCGTCAAAGTAGTCTGCAACCTTGTCAAACTCAGCGTCGTCATCAATGGAAACGAGGCTCTCCTCGCCGTCCTCAACGATAACCTTGAGGATAGTGTACTCGCAAAATTCCTTGTCGGGGTCGTCCTCGGCGGGAATGAATGCGTAATACTGATTTCCGTCAAGTTCGGCAGCTCCGATAAGCTCGAACTCTATCTCGTTGCCCTCTTCATCAGTGAGGGTGAAAAATTCTCTTTCCGTGTTGTTTGTGTCCATAATAATTTCTCCTGTTCTTATTGTACCTATATTCTAATCTATTTATACCGATTTGTCAATATTCAAAATCAAGAATTTGAACAAGTATTTCATTGCTCACCTCAAAGCCCCGCTCGTTAAGTGCCAAATCTTCGTCATTTCGGGCGAAAAAGCCCATTTTTTCAATTTTTTTGACCTTTTCTCCGTATTTTTGGTCAAAATCAATGCCGAAACGCTCAAAAAAATCCGCTTTTGAAATTCCTCTTGCCGTCCGAAGTCCGAGCATAACGTATTCAAACTCCCTCTCGCGCTCGCTTATCTCGGTTTTGCCGAGAAGAAATTCGCCCGCGAGGTAGTCGTCAAGATTTTTCGTGTTTTCAAGCCTTGAGGCGAAAATATCCGAATGAGCCGAGAGCCCGAGTCCCAAATACTGTTCAAGCGCCCAGTATTTTCTGTTATGACGGCTCTCTTTGCCTCTTTTTGAAAAATTGCTTATCTCGTAGTGCTCGTAGCCGTATTCCGCCATAAGACGCACAGCAAGCTCGTACATATCCGCGCCGAGAGTTGCATCGGGAATATCGAATTTGTCCCGCAAGCGATAGAGCGCCGTCCCCTCTTCGAGCTGGAGCGAGTAAATTGAAATATGCTCGGGAGAGAGCTCGCACAGAGCGCGCACCGAGTGTTCAAGTGAAGAAAGAGTCTGCGACGGGAGTCCCAACATAAGGTCAAGGCTTATATTCCCAAAGCCCGCCTCACGCGCCGCAAAATAAGTATAGCGCGCCCCATTAAAACCGTGCCGTCTGCCGATGAGCTTTAATTCTTCATCAACTGCACTCTGCACGCCGACGGAGAGCCTGTTTATGCCGAGAGCGCGCAGGTCCTTGAAATATTCGAGCGCGTGCTCACTGACACTCATCGGGTTGCATTCGAGCGTTATCTCCGCGCCCTCGTCAATCGAAAAATGCGCGCGCAAAGCGTTCATAATCCGCTCTATCTGTCCTGTCGTCAGCAAGCTCGGAGTACCTCCCCCGAAATATACCGTGTCGACGATTAAATCCTTACATTCGGCGCTCCTCTGCTCCATTTCCGAGAGCAGGGCGTCAATGTACGGCTCTGTCTTCTCGTCAACATTGCCCGCAAACGAACAAAAATCGCAGTAAAGGCATTTCGTTCTGCAAAACGGAATGTGAACGTAAACCCCGAGCTTGCCTGCCGACGCTTCTGTTTTGATATTCGGTTTTTCATTTGACGATTTATAATCCATACTGCACCTAATTTTTTCAAATTCACATAAAGCCCCAAAACTTGGGGCTTTATCAGTGTTTATTAAAATATTAATCGTTGTCGTCAAGCTTGAGGACTGCCATGAACGCCTCGGGCGAAACCTGAACGGAGCCGAGCTGGCGCATCTTCTTTTTGCCCTCTTTCTGCTTTTCAAGAAGCTTTTTCTTTCTCGTGATATCGCCGCCGTAGCACTTCGCAAGCACGTCCTTGCGCATTGCCTTAACGGTTTCGCGCGCGATAATCTTCGAGCCTATCGCCGCCTGAATGGGAATTTCAAAGAGCTGACGCGGGATATTTTCCTTCAACTTTTCGGCAATTCTTCTCGCTCTCGCGTAAGCCTTCTCCTCGTGGACGATAAACGAAAGCGCGTCTACCTGTTCGCCGTTGAGCAGAAAATCGAGCTTGACAAGGTCGCTCTTGTTGTACTCGTCGAGCTCGTAATCGAGCGACGCGTATCCGCGCGAACGGCTCTTCAACGCGTCAAAAAAGTCGTAAATTATCTCGTTAAGAGGCAGCTTGTAGTGAAGCTCCACGCGCGTCGTGTCGATATATTTCATATCGATAAAGATTCCGCGCCTGTCCTGACACAAATCCATAAGGCCGCCCACGTACTCCGTAGGAGTAATTATCGAAGCCTTGACAAGAGGCTCGTAAGCCGTGTCTATCTCATCGGGACTCGGATAATTCGAGGGGTTGTCGACCCTTACCGTCTCACCGTTTCTCTTTTTGACCTTGTATATAACACTGGGCGCGGTTGTTATGAGGTCAAGATTGAACTCGCGTTCAAGCCGCTCCTCAATTATTTCCATGTGCAAAAGTCCGAGGAATCCGCAGCGGAAGCCAAAGCCGAGAGCTATGGACGTTTCGGGCTCGAATACGATCGAGGCGTCGTTTAGCTGAAGCTTTTCAAGCGCGTCGCGAAGGTCGTCGTAGCGAGAGCCGTCGGCGGGATAGATTCCCGCGTAAACCATGGGCTGAGCCGACTTAAAGCCGGGGAGAGCCTCATCTGCCGGTCTGTCAAGATGAGTTACCGTATCGCCGACACGCGTATCCCCGACGCTCTTGATTGAAGCAGTGATATAGCCGACCTCACCCGCGCGCAGGATACCGGAGGATTTGAGCCCGAAGGGCTCCATCGTGCCAACGTCAACGACGTCGTAGGTCTGACCGTTGCTCATCATCTTGATTTTGTCGCCCGTGCGAAGCACGCCGTCTATCATTTTAATATAAACCACAACGCCGAGATAGCTGTCGTAGTAGGAGTCAAAAATAAGCGCTTTGAGCGGAGCGTCCTCATCTCCGTCGGGCGCGGGAAAGTACTCAACGATAGCGTCGAGCACGTCCTGAATATTAAGTCCCGTCTTTGCCGAAACCGCGGGGCATTCCTGCGCCTCAATACCGATAATGTCCTCTATCTCGTCGCGGCAACGCTGAACGTCCGCGCTCGGCAGGTCAATTTTGTTGATGACGGGCACTATTTCAAGGTTGGCGTCAACCGCGAGATAAGCGTTTGCAAGCGTCTGCGCCTCAATTCCCTGAGTTGCGTCAACGACGAGCAATGCTCCCTCACACGCGTTGAGCGAGCGGGAAACCTCGTAGTTAAAGTCAACGTGTCCGGGGGTATCGATGAGGTTGAGAATGTAGTCCTCGCCGTCCGGTGCCGTGTAATCGAGCTTTACCGCACGGGCTTTTATCGTTATTCCCCTCTCCCTTTCAAGGTCCATATTGTCGAGAATCTGCTCCTCCATATCACGCTTTGCAACGGTCTGCGTTGCTTCGAGTATTCTGTCCGCAAGCGTGCTTTTTCCGTGGTCAATATGAGCGATTATCGAAAAATTCCTTATGTGTTTCTGTCTTTCGTTCATTTATATCTTCCTGTTTGTAATTTTATTTGTCAAAATTGAGATAATCGAATATCTTATAAATATCCCCCGCACCCATAACGACTAAAATATCGTCGGGATAGAGGAGTGAATTTACTTCGTTGGCTATATTTTCAAATCCCGAAATATACTCCGCCTTCTCCCCTATGCGAATGGCGAGAGTCTTTCCCGAAATTCCGAGACTGTCTGTCTCGCGGGCGGGATAAATGTCCGCAACAAACACTCTGTCAACAGCGTCAAACGCAGTCGCAAAATCGTCCATAAGCGTGTAGGTGCGGGTGTAGGTGTGGGGCTGGAATACGCAGAAAATCCTCTCCGCCCCCCTCTTTGCAACGCCTTCAAGAGTGCTCGCAACTTCCGTCGGGTGATGACCGTAATCGTCAAAGACGAGAGCGCCGTTCACCCTGCCCTTGTACTCCATTCTTCGCTTTGCTCCGCGGAATTTATTAAGACCCTGCGCTATTTTTTCGGGGTCAAGTCCCGAGATGTGCCCTGCCGCACAAGCGGCAAGTGCGTTGTAAACATTGTGCTCACCCGTAACGGAGAGCTTGACGTGAACGAGAAATTCACCGCCGTGCATAACGTCAAATTCGGCAAATCCGTCGGGATATCTTATATTTATCGCGGTGTAGTCGGCGCTCTTCGAGAGCACGCCGAAGGTAATAATTCTTCCTTTGTAGCCCGCAAGAGCTTTGGGGATATATTCGTTATCCGCGTTTGCTATGACCGTGCCGTTCTCACCCGTAATGGAGACAAATTTTGAATAGGACTCACATATCTGCTCCATGGATTTGAAATAATCGACGTGGTCCATCTCTATATTGAGAATAATTGCAGTCGAGGGGTTAAAATCAAGGAAGGAATCCATGTATTCGCACGCCTCGAAAATGAAATTTTCGCTGTTGCCGATACGGTAAGCACCGCCCATGGCGTCAAGCTCCGCGCCCGAAAGCACCGTCGGGTCGGCTTCGCCTTCCATGAAAACCGTCGCACACATTGACGTGCAGGTGCTTTTTCCGTGCATACCCGAAACGCCTATGCGGTTCTCGTAGCCGAGCATCAGATATCCGAGATAGTCCGCACGGGAAATGCAAGGAATACCGCGTTCCAGTGCCCGTACGTACTCGGGGTTGTCAGAAGAAATGGCAACGGTGTAAACCACCGCGTCGTAGTCCTCTATATTTTTCGCATCGTGGGAGTAAAACACCTCTATACCGCTTGCTCTGAGCCTCTCGGTAAGGGCGGTGCGCTCCCTGTCGGAGCCGCCGACTCTGTATCCGCGCAGATGGGAAATGTGCGCCAATGACGACATATTTATTCCGCCGATACCGATAAAGTAAATGCTCTTGCATTCACTTATCATTTTATCTATATTAACTGCACCGAAATGAGTGTTGGGTGTTGCCATAGCAAATCCTTTCAAAATCAAATAAAATTGAATAAAATTAAAGAAAAATTCACAGAATATTTTGAAAATTATAATCAATAATTTGAATAATCGTAATAAATTGCGTATAAAATAGAATCAATATTATTAATTGCCCAAAGTTTTACAAAGACAGGAGAATTAAAGATGAAAATTACAGACATTAAAATCAGAAAAACTTTCGAGGAAGGCCCGATGAAAGCAATAGCGTCAGTAACCTTTGACGGTCAGCTCGTCGTTCACGACATAAAGGTAATCTACGCAAGAGATAAGTATTTTATCGTAATGCCCAGCCGTAAAAATCCCGACGATACTTACAGAGATATCGTCCACCCCATCAACGCAGAGTTCCGTGCAATTCTTGAAGAGGCAGTGAAGTCCGCGTACGACGAGGAGCTCGCATCTATTGCAAGGCAGGCAGAGGCAGAGGTCGAATAACGGCGAATAAAAATTGAATAATTATTCATATTTAATACCACACCTCACGGTGTGGTATTTTGTTTTTGCAAATGTATCCGTAAATCGGGTGTTCTTTAATGTATCTTCCCATGCGAGAGCAAAAAACCGTCCTCGCCAATGGAAAGATTGCCGAAGGAGCCGTCAAAAGAGCCGAGCGAGCCGGGATTAAAGAGCACCGTGTCGCGCTCAACGCCCCGAATACTGCCCTTTTCAATATATTCCAAGGTCGAAGTATGTGTGTGCCCGAAGAGCACTATGTCAGCTCCCCTCTGTGCCGCCTCGCGCAAAAGCTCTCCGTAGCCGTATTTCACCGAGAGCGTGTGTCCGTGGCACATAAATATTTTCTTGCCGAAAATGTCAAGAGTGCGATAAAGCGGAATCTCCTCGCCGTATGGCGAAAAGCGCTCGTGAGAATCGCAGTTTCCCCTGACCGCGTGAACGATAATATTGTCATACTCCCTTAGCGAAAAAAGGTCCGAGAGCCCGTCGCCGAGGAAGATGAGGTTCAAAACCTCGCCGTCGCGGAGCATTTTCTTACGCAGAGCTATAAGCTCGTCAAATCTTGTAAGACGTCCGTGCGAGTCGGAAACGATTAAAATATCGCGCTTCACGCTTAACCGTTACGAGTGCTGACAGCCTTCATTACCGCAGGATCGGGCACTATAGGCTGGCACGCCTTGGGGGTTGAAAGATTAATCGCCTTGGGTACAACCGTAAGCGTCAGCTTTCCCCTTATTTGCTCAAATTCGCCGTCAACGCAAATGTCGGTGGGATGGTCGAAAACAAGCTCTATTTTGTTACACTTTCTGTAAGTAAGAATATCTCTTGTATCGATTTTCGTAAGATGAGTGCCAGCCTTGTAGTGCGTGATAAGTTTAATAAGCTGGTCAAGCGAAATAGTGTCAACAACGCACGCGTCAAGCACGCCGTCGTCAAGAGTGGAAGCGGGAGCCGCATAAAATCCGCCGCCGTAGAATGCGCCGTTTGCAAACGCGCAGAGCTGGAATTTCTTGCCCCTGTATACCTTGCCGTCAAAAATGACCTTGCCCTCAAAAATGGCGGTATTGAGTGCGGTTACCTTCTGTACGACTCCGAACATGTACGCCACCTTGCTCGGAACGAGAACGCTCCTTCTGTTCTTGACTGCCTGCTTCGCTATCTCGCAGTCAAAGCCGATATTAATCATATTTACGGCATATTTGTCATTATATTTAATGAGGTCAATTTTTCTTGTCTCGCTGTCAAGCTGTGCATCTATGTCAAAAAGCTTTTCCGTGTGCTCGAAATTTCTGACGAAATCGTTTCCCGTTCCCATGGGAATGACCGCAAGCTCTGCGTGGTCGTAGCCTATAAGTCCCGAGGCAACCTCGTTGATGGTTCCGTCGCCGCCGCAAGCGTAAAAACGGGCAGGCTCGTTTGAGCTCTCGCACATTTTTTTGACAAATTCACTTGCCTCACCCTGCTTTTCGGTAACGTGAACGGCATAATAAACTTTTCGGCGATTGCAAACATTGTGAATTTCATCTATCAAATTATGAAATTTCGTTCCCTTTCCGGCTGCGGGATTTAATATAAAAAAGTGTCTCATTATCTTACCTCTTTTTTTATTTTTTGATAATATCGTTATAGGTGCGGAGCGTTTCTTTGCGCCGTGAACCCAAAAAACTATTTTGCCGTTTATAATTTTATCACAATAATATAATTGTGTCAAGTTTTTTCTTTTTATCATATATTTGTATATAGCAAACAATTTGTAAATTTTTTGAATAATCAGGAGGCATTATATGAACTTTAACAGAAGCTCTCTTCAAAAACTGCTCGCACTGCCCGACGAGGAGCTCGCCAAGGTCATAAAAGAAATAGCCGAAGAAGCGGGCGTGGACCCGAACAGTTTTTCGGTCGGAAACGCCGATATAGCAAAGCTGAGGGCGATGCTCTCGCTCGCTTCAAACGAGGAAATAGCCCGACTTCTACAACAATTCGGAGGCAAATGATATGGAAGAGATAACAGATGAAAAAAGGAGTGCCGATGACTCTCTCGGAGTTCTCACCACCCTGCTCTCAAACCCCGATATTCTCTCTAAAATGGGGGATATAATTGCAAAGCATACGGGCGAAGAAAACGCAGAAAACAGGGCTGACGGTGTACCGAACACCGAAAATTCTGCCATAAGCACAGACAATTCCGACGGAAACAAGGAAAGCTCCCCCACTTACGCAAACGCACCAAATGATGCACTCACCTCTCTTCTGCCCGGTCTTTTGGGTGCTCTCGGCAAGCAAGGCGCGCCACACGGCTCAGGGCATAAAAGCTCAAATAAGGAGCAAACCGCCCTGCTCCTCGCCATTCGTCCCTATCTATCAGACCACCGCAGGGAAATAGTTGACACCTTCATTAAGATGAGTAAGCTAATGGAGCTTCTCAAAAATTTCACATAGGAGAAAAAAACTATGTATTACAGCAAAAATTATTCAAACAACCGCGCGCAAACCGTTAACATTCCGCACAATTACAGCGGAAACACCTTTCGCGTGCTCGACGAAACCGACCGTACATACAGAAAAGATTTTGACGAAGCAAAAGACGAAAATTCGGACGCAGACCGCCGTTTTTCGGGCGGTTTCGGAGAAAGAGAGGGCGTTTTGAGAGATTTGAAGGGAGAAGAAGAGCGCCCGCGGGAGCAATACAGCGTATACGGGAACGAATGTGCGCGCCGTGAGCGCGACCTCGAGCACAGCTGCGATTGCGACAGTGATTTCGACCGCAAGCACAACTGCGACTGCGACAGCGACCGTAACCGAGATTGCGATTGCGAGCGCGATTGTGAGCGGGACTGTAAATGCGAAAAATGCTCTTCCCCGTCCCTTTCGTCCGTACTCCCGAAAAGCCTCTGCCAAGATAATTCTCCCCTATCAAAACTGCTGAACAATATCTCTGTCGAGGACGTCCTCCTGCTCGGAATTATGCTCGTCATATATACCGATAACCCGTCCGACCCCACGCTCGTCCTGCTCCTCGTGCTCCTGTTGGCGAAATAAAGTCAGAAACTGAAAATCTCGCCCAATCGGGCGTTTTGCCCCGCTGTGTTCGCACAGCACCCATTCTGCGTTTTCGCCCGCCTTTTGCTATGTTCGCAGCGCACCCAAGCGATTGTTTTGCCCCGCTTTTTCCGCACGGCTGTTCGCCGTGTTCGCGGGCGCCCGAGCGGCGCGAGCTAAAAAAACGGCGTTTCTCTTTTGCGAACTTTTCTGTTTGAGCCTATGACTTCAAAGAGAAAAGTGGATATTGAGATTTTGTTATCCTCACGGCTATTGACGACAGGCGAGTAAGCACTGCGTAGGACGGACGCGCAAAAAGCAACGAAAAACCCCTCCCGTCGGGAGGGGTTATATTGCTTCAATTATTTGTACTTGTATCCAAGCGTATTGAATCCCGAAGTAATCTTACCGAAGAAATACTTGTTGCAAGCAGACTCGCAGAACACGATAATCTTGCCGTCAAGGCAGACGAGCTCTTCGCTCATAGGCGGAGCGACTACCGTACGGACAAGCATCGAAGAATCGAGGTGGTAACAAGGAAGCGTGAAATCAAAATCCTCGGTGGGCGCGTCGGGATTAACCACTTCAAGGTCGCCGTAAGTGATAGTTCCCTTGTAGTTATAGTTATCAACGTGCTGAATTTTCGAGAGGTCGTAGAAGAAAAGATTTGAGGTTGCAAGTCCCCAGGAAGAAGAAACGACCATCTGTCCTTCGGGAGTAATGCAGATACCCTGAACCATCTTCGGAGCGGAGATTATGGCAACGGGAGTGGGATAGACGCCGAGCTCCGCACTCTCGCTGAGTTTGAATACCGTCATAACGGAAGGATTTGTTAAACCGTCGGGTGCTTCAATTCTCTCGTGTGCGGGAGTTTCGTAAACGGTTTCGTCCTTGTGGTAGGAGCCCGCCATAATGTACTTCTGTCCCTCATACTCGTAAGCGTAGCAGTACGCAGGGGAGTTGTAAGTCTTAACCGTTCCGAGCATCTTAGTTTCTTCCTTGCCCGCAAGAATATCTGCGGCGGGGAAAACATCAAGTCCGTGAGAATCCTCGCCAGTAACGTAAATGTAGTCGCCGAAGAACTCAATACCGCCCGTGTGGTCGGTGTAGGGAGTGCCGTCTGCGTTCATAAGTCTTGTGAACGTAACAGTGCCGTCGGCTTTGCGTACATAAACTCTTGAGGCAACGTCGTCGCCGACAGAGCCCGTAATGAGATTTTTGCCCATATAGCCCGTGAAGAAGAACGTCTCGCTTTCGGTGTCGTAGGTCATTCCCTGGGGAACGAAATTGGAATCCGCAACACCGGGAGTTTTGAAGACGACCTCGGAATTATTGTAAAAATCAGCCGCATTCACGTAGTCGTAGAGTTTGAAGCCAAGCAAAGCGGCAAGAATAATACCAATCAATACCGCAACCGATATAAGTGCATATTTCATTGTAAATCCTCCAAATCAAGTTGAGTTTTTATATTACAGAGCAAACTCCTCAAGCTCTTCTGCATCAAGCGTGCCGACGTTTTTCTTGACCGCCTCGCCGCCCTCGAAGAGAATGATTGTGGGAATGCTCATAATACCGTATCTTTTTGCTATCTCTCCGTTTTGGTCAACGTCAACCTTTACGCAGGGGATATCGGCATGCTCGCGCGCGAACTCGTCAAAAGTGGGCGCAAACATTCTGCAAGGACCGCACCAGGTAGCAAAAAAGTCAACGAGCACCTTGTTTTCGCTCGAAACAAGAGCGTCAAATTCCGCAACATTTTCAATAATTTCAGCCATTTTCAAAATTCCTTTCAAAATCAAATTTCAAGTTTCAGTTCCCCAAGCGGAACGCCGCCGTCAAGCGTCTTAATCGTAAACGTTCCGTTCTCGTATATCATATACGACGCGGGATTTCCGCCCTTGGGATAGGTGACGGAACCCGGGTTGATATAAATATTGCCATCTCCGAACTCCTCTATACAAAGAACGTGGGTGTGCCCGTGAATAAGAAGCTCACCGTGTCGGAGATTTTTGAGCGTTTCTTTGTTGTGAATATGTCCGTGCGTCAGAAATGCGGAAATGCCGTCAATGCAAAGATAAGCGTATTCTGCCATTACGGGGAAGTCGAGCACCATCTGGTCCACCTCGGCGTCGCAGTTTCCGCGCACGCAAAGGAGCTTATCGCGGTTTTTGTTGAGCAATTCAATAACTGCACGAGGGTCGTAGCCCTCAATGAGCGAATTTCTCGGTCCGAAATAGAGAATATCACCGAGAATTATCAGCTTTTCAGCACCCTCGCGTCCGAATGCGTCAAGCATTTTTTCGGCGCTGACTGTATTTCCGTGAATATCGGAAGCAAACATTAATTTCATTTTGTTATCCGTTTCCTTTGGATTTGTGCGTAAATTTTTGCAAAAATCGGAGAAATCCGCAAAAGACTTCTCCGATTAATTTGTTTTGTTTTGCGAATTAATTATTCTTCGTCGTCCTCGTCTTCTTCAACGAATTCGCAGGAGAAGGGCTCACCGCAAGCGGGGCAAGTGAAATTATCCGTGTCGATTGTTTCGTCAAAATAAACTTCCTCACCGCAAGAGGGACAGGTTACCATAAAGAAACCGTCGTCGCACTCGTCGCAGTCGCAATCGTCGCAATCACAGTCGCATTCGTAATCGCCGAATTCGCACTCGTCGCAATCGCCTTCGCAATCGCAGTTTTCGCAGTCGCCGTCGCATTCCTCATCGAGGAAATCCTCAACGTCCGCAAGGTCGTCGTCGAGCTCCTCAACGTAGTCCTGAAGGTCAACGATATCGTCGTTTATTGCCTCAACCTCGTCAGCGATGTCGCCTACAAGGTCAAGAAGTGCCGCAAGAACTTTTCCCTCGGGGGTTGTCTTGTCGAAGTCAACGCCGTCAGCAAGTCCGCGAAGATAAGCAGCTTTTTCGTAAAGTGTCATAATTTTACTCCTTTCGCCGATATCCCGGCTTAAAAAATTTTTATCGGTTTAATTATGCACGAGAGAGATACTCGCCTGTTCTTGTGTCAATTTTAAGAATCTCGCCTTCGTTGATGAAGAGCGGAACCTTGATTACCGCACCTGTTTCAAGAGTTGCGGGTTTGAGTGTGTTCGTAGCTGTGTTGCCTGCAAAACCGGGGTCTGTCTGAGCAACCGCAAGCTCAACGAACGTGGGGGGCTCAACGCTGAATACGTTGCCCTTGTAGGAAATAATCTTTACCATCATTTCTTCCTTAACGAACTTGAAGTTTTCACCAAGCTTTTCTTTGTTAAGGGGAAGCATATCGTATGTTTCCATATCCATGAAATAGTAAAGGTCTCCGTCTGTATAGGAGTACTGCATATCCTTTCTGTCGATATGAGCATTCTCGAATTTGTCAGTGGGGTTGAAAGACCTTTCAACTACACCGCCTGTAATGACGTTCTTCATTTTTGTTCTGACGAACGCCGCACCCTTACCGGGCTTAACGTGCTGGAATTCAATAACCTGCCAAACTGTGCCGTCACCCATATCAAAGGTAACACCATTTCTGAAATCGCCGGCCATTAACATAATTTAAGTACCTCCGTTTGAGAAAATTTCTCGTAATAATTTAGCTTATGAGCATATTTTTACAAGTTATTATAAAACATTTTTTAATATTTTGCAATAGTTTTTTTGCAATTTATGAATCTTTTTTCAAAGTTTATAGAAAATTTACAATTCAAATTACTCAAATTCGAGTGCTTTGGCAAAAATCAGCGGCTGAAAATACCGCTTTCCACCCGCACCGCTCGAAGCGCCCGCTTTTGAAAAAGCGGGGCAAAACGCCCGCTTGGGCACGGTGCGGACTCGTCGGTTTGAATGTTGACACTAATTGCGATACCGACGAATGTTATTTTGTAGGAACCGACGTCCCCGACGGTCCGCCCCGCATTCGCGTGAATGTACGCTTAACAACCGTAGGGGGCGACGTCCCCGACGCCCCGTTTTCGACGTTTGATATCAATAGCCGTGAGTATGCCGAAGCTCGTTACCCGCTTTTTTCTTTGAAAGCAGAGGCACAAAGAAAAAAGCTAACAAAAAAGAAATGCCGAGTGAGAGTTTCGCTCTCTGCGGAGAGCGAGGCGGGGCTACGCGCCCCACCGCCCGCGCCGCCTTTTGCAAAAGGCGGGCGAAAACGCTCGCTTGGGTGCTGTGCGCACATTTCAACCGTAGGGGGCGACGTCCTCGACGCCCCGTTTTCGACGTCTGCACGAACGGT
>JBJDZG010000002.1:0-20940 GCA_051867875.1 Eubacteriales bacterium | reverse complement strand
GTCTGTCTGTCTGTCTGTCTGTCTGTCTGTCTGTCTGTCTGTCTGTCTGTCTGATTGTACACGGCCTATTCCTCCTTGTCAAGAGATTTTTTCGGTGTTTACAATTTGTTTACATTTTTATGAACATTGACCTTTAACACCCTATTTCACGGTCATTATAACACTGTTTTGCGATTTTGTCAAGACTTTTTTTCAGTATGTTTCCTTTTATAACCATATTTTACATTTTTTATCATTTTTGGACCGTGTAATCGGCGCTATTTCTTCAATTTTGCGCGGGCGAAAACGCAGATTGGGTGCGGTGCAAACACAGTGCGTGCACCTCACCCGTAGGGGGCGACGTCCTCGACGGTCCGTTTTGAAATACAAACAATATAATTGCCGTAAAAATCATTTAATCGTTTGATATGTTTCTACGCAATTTTTTCGTGCCTCAAAAACTCTGCGTTTTTCGGGGCGTCGAGGACGTCGCCCCCTACGGGTTATATCAAAAATCAACGCGGCGCAAAACAACAAAACAGGTATGGTGCGGACTCGTCAGACGCGGATAGCCGTAAGGACAGCAAAACTCGTTAGCCGCTTTTTTCTTTGATACCATAGGCACATTGATGGGCACACAATTTAGCTAATAATTAAAGACAATTTGCCCATCTCAAAGCAATTCACCTCGCGGTTTTACAACCGCGTTTTGCGGGCAAAAACGGTGATTTGCACATTCTTCGGCAAAAGAGAAATGCCGAGTGAGAGTTTCGCTCTCTGCGGAGAGCGAGGCGGGGCTACGCGCCCCACCGCCCGCGCCCGCTTTTGAAAAAGCGGGGCAAAACACCCGCTTGGGTGCTGTGCGCATACCTTAACCGTAGGGCGGGGGCTTGCTCCCGCCGTCGCAAAAGGCGGGCGAAAACGCATAATGGGCGCGGTACAGACACTACAAAAATCGGCAGAGAAAAATATCTCCGCCGACCTTGTATAACGATATAATATGTAGGAAAATTTTTATTTCAAACGCTTCGGAAGCCTTTTCCGAGAATTTCGCTGCTCGTCGTAACGACCATAAATGCGTTTTCGTCAATCTTTTTGATGGCCTGACGAAGTTTAATCGCCTCATAACGGCGGCAGACGGTGTGCACCATTCCTTTTTTCTGGCGGGTATACGCGCCGACGGCGTCCGTAATAGTAACCCCGTGATGAAGCTCGTTCATAATGAACTCCGCGACGAGGTCGGGCTTCTCCGTGATAACGACGAAATATTTGCACGAGTCCAGGTTATCGATTACCGTGTCAATTATAAAGGCGTTGGCGAAAAGTCCGACGAACGAAAGAATTATCGTTTTTACGTTGTGAAAAACGAAAGTAGAGCTTGCGGCAATAAAGAAATTGACCACGAGAACCGCTTTACCCACGTCGAGCTTTGCGTATTTTTGGATTATGAGCGCCATAATGTCCATTCCGCCGCTTGACGCGCCCGCATAGAAGATGACGGCGGTGCCTATCGCATAGAGCAGGATACCCACGCAGAGCTCCATGAAGCTCTCGTCGGTCAGAGGGTGCTCGACGGGCACGAGGTTTTCAAGCGCCATCATGAGCGCCGAGTAGCCCATACTGCAATAAACGGTGAAAATGCCCGTGGATTTTCCGAGAAAGATAAATCCTATCGTGAGCATAAAAACGTTGAGCATAAGAAGCCAAGTAGCTGTTGAAATCGGAGTCGCCGCGCCAAGTACTGTGGAAAGTCCCGTTACGCCACCCGTTACGAAATGGTTGGGGACCAAAAAGAAGTATGTACTGCACGCGATAAGCACAATACCTACGTTCATCATTAAGAAATTTTTTAATTTTATCTTTATCATTTTTTGTCTTTCCCTTTTTATAAAGGCTCCCAAAAGGAGCCATAGTCGTAGTTGACTATATGATTATACAACAAACGCCTGATATAGTCAACCGATAAATTGAAATATTTTTTGATAAATTTCGGTAAAATTTACAGTGAGGATATTGACGGAGTTTCAGGTTTGTGATAAAATAGTTTTAGCATTTAAGTTAATTGTTAAATGTATGCGGTTTTTCAGCAAAATCAGCCGTTTTCGGCGATTTACCGTTTACTGTTTTACATTTTCAATTTTCAATTTGATTTTTGGGGGCAAAAATGATAGGGAGGACTATTTCGGCACTCGACGACGGCACCCGACGCGAGATTTTGAAGCTTTTGCGGCGGGGCGAGCGAAGCGTTGGCGATATAGCGGAGCGTTTTGACGTTTCCGTACCCGCGATATCGCGTCATCTGGCGATTTTGCGCGATGCGGGGCTTGTAACGGCGCGCCGCGAGGGCAAAAGCGTGATATACTGCTATTCTCCCGAGCCTCTCTCGGAGCTGCGCGAATGGCTCCGCGAAATGGAGAGGGAAGAGTAAGCCGCGGTGCCAACTCTCCGGCAACGCGCGATAAATTTTTTTTGCGTAGCTTTTTTCAAAAAGCACCCCATCTTTAACAAACTTATTTTATTCAAGAAAGAGAAAAAACCATGAAAACAAAAAATCCAAAAGAAATAATCAGAAATTACAGGCTCAAATTCGTGGGCTTGGTCCTGCTCGTTGCACTTGCGCTTGCGTTGCTGATTTGGCTGATGACGATCAGCACCGTGCTCGGAGTCGTGCTTATTGTCATTTTGGCATTCAACGTAAGAAAACCGTTTGAAATGCTCAAACGAAAGGACATTGAGAGCGTGCTCTACGAGGAGCTTGACCCCGACAAATTCGCGGAAGTGGTAGCTTTGGGCGGATTCGGAAAATCCAAGCAGTACGCCATTCTCTGCGCGATGAGCCGCGGAGAGCACGAAAAGGTTCTGGCTCTTGCGGACGAGCTTGCGAATAAATCCGCGAATCCCGTTGACAAATGCAACCGTCTTTACCGCAGGGCTTACGTTTATTTTGAGCAACAGGATTTGAAAAAAATCGGCTCTGTTTTGAGTGAATTTGAATCACTCAAAAGGGCGTACCCGAAATTTTCGGGCATCTTTTCCAATTTCAGCGTTTTTGACAAGTTCGACGCGTACCTTGACGACGATTTCGAGTACGTCCGCGACGTTTGCGACGTCGATTTGAGCACAATCAAGGAGAAAAATCAAAATCACAAGATCACCCGCCTCAACGTAAGCTTCTACCGCGCTTGCGCGCTCGCAAAACTCGGCGAGAACGAAGAAGCAAAGCTCGCATTTGAGAAAATCATCGACTACGCGCCCAAAATGTATAAGGCAAAGCTCGCAAGAGAGTGGATTGAGAACTTAAAATAAAACAAAAAGGTATTGATTTTGACAGAGAAATGTGATATAATAAAACTTAGCGTGCTAATTCAGAAAATATTATATTACATATACGGAGATTTATTTTGAGAACTACATTGACTTTACGACCGGGCGTTACAATTTCCGCGGTGAACGAGGAAACAGCCCGTGCAAAGCAGTACCTGACAAGGGCGGAGCTTAAAAAATTCCACTTAAAGCCAACCGCACTCCCTTGCGCGTTCAAGGAGAACGACGACGAAACCGTCATATTTTATTTCAGCCCCAACAACGTTGAAGAAGCGGACGTAGACGACTGGCATTTTGCTTATTCAAAGGAACAGATTGAGGTTCTTCCCTCGGGAACCGTTATCGAGAAAATGAGCACTCGCCGCGCTTCGGCATACGGATTTTTCACAAGAGAAAGACTCTCCCAGCTTCATTACGAGGCAGTCGAAGAGCCCGTTGGATTTTCGCTCAAAAAAGACGGAACGAGAACTTATTTCTACGACAAAAAGACCGCAATCCGTCAGCCTCTGATGTGCGTTCAATGCGGAAAACACATTCGATACAAGAAGAAGCTTTGCGAGGAATGCTACGCAAAAGACCTCGCCGAGCGCCGCAAAATCGGCAACGAATACCGTGCGCAGTCCTTCTTTATGGAGAGAAAAAAAGTCCTCTTCTTCGACCTTGAACTCACGGGATTCTACGACAGGGACGAGATAATTTCCATTTCGATAGTTGACGGCGCGGGAGAGCTTGTTATGGATACGCTCGTCAAGCCGACGCACACGCAGAAGTGGAAAAAGACCGAGAAAATCCACGGAATCACGCCCGCTATGGTGCAGGATTCGCCCACCCTTGAGGAAATCACTCCCCGCATAAAGGAAATTTTCGCGGGTGCGGACAATATCATCGCCTACGGCGTTTCCACCGACTATTCCCATATCAGGCACATCTACGAAACGGAGGAGGAACAGCTCGCTCTCCGCTCCAAAATTCGTTGCTGTGCGTTTGAATACGTGCGCTATATTCACGAAAATCACCCCGAGCTCGTGCACGCGTCCCTGACTGACGCTATGAATTGCTTCAATATCGAATGGGAGGGCGGCGTCGCACATTCGTCCCTCGCCGACACCTACGGCTGCCGCCGCGTCTGGGAAAAGCTCTTCCCGAATTACTACATAGATTGATAAAAAATTTCCAAGGGATAGGCTACGCAAGCAGCTTATCCCTTGATTTTATACACAACTTGTGATACAATAAATGAAATAAATCGGGATTTACAAAAAGGGGGGGACAAATATAGGCAATGTTATATTAGTCTGCGGCTTGAACGGAGCAGGAAAAAGCACACTTGCAAAAGCACTTGCCGAAAAAATAAACAGTCGGTTTATCGATATTGAAGATATATACTTTTCAAAGCAGGACAATCCCGATTATCCGTATGAAACGCCCCGTCCCTATGAGGAGATTGTATCATTGCTTATAAATACCGTAAATAATGAAAACGACTTTGTTTTGGCTTCGGTAAAAGGTGGCTTCGGAGATGAATTTATTTCTCATTTGAGGTGTGTTGTTTCCATTGAAGCTCCAAAAGAAACACGCTTAAAGAGAGTATATGACAGGTCATACATACTTTTCGGCGAAAAAAGCTGTAAAGGCGGAGATTTCTACGAGCAAATCAAGTCATTCCATAGTTTTTGTGAGTCGAGAGATGAAAATTTAGTTAACGATTGGCTATCAACTGTATGCTGCCCCATTATCAAGGTAGATGGAACGCTGCCGATATGTGATAATGTGAATCTGATTGCCGAAAAGTTGTAAAATAAATTCCAAATTACTTTTCCGCGCGCGACCTCTCATCATCGGTGCGCGGTAAATATAAAAGCGATAGAAGGCTTCTCTCTGCATTCTTAGCGGAGAATTAGCAGCACAAAAGCTTCGGCAGAGAACTTGCCTTATCTGCCGATTTGTGTTATAATGGGGTTAACGAAAAGCCTTCCTCCGGGAGGAAGGTGGCACGCGAAGCGTGACGGAAGGAGCCTGCGTGACTTTGAAGTTTTGATAAGCTTTATTGTAACGCGCTCTCCCTCAGTCGCCTACGGCGCCAGCTCCCTCCCGGAGGGAGCCTTAGGATTCGCGCAACCTTAGGGGTATGGGCTTTGCCCTATGCCTTTGTAACACAGAGGCGAAATCGGCGATAAACAAAGTGAATGAACAATTACAATGTTGAAGGGGGATAGGCGATATGAAAAATATCGTTATAAGTGCGGACGGAGATAGAAAAGTTTTTTCCGTTCCTGATGCAGTTGCAGATAACTTGACGAAATATTGTAGAGATTTCATTAAGTGGTTAAGAAACAGTCCTGATGCAAAGAAATATCGAATGGGAGGCGTACTTTGTTACGACGAAGAAGATTTTATCGAATATCTGAACGTATGGATTTTCCCAAATCAAAAATCCAAACTTGTAAAGAATTTGGGATGGATAGATTTCAATTCCAAGTTGCCTGAGCCTTATGTTGATTGCCCGATGTTTAATTTCTGAAAATGCTATACATATCAAAACCCCGACAGTTTTTAATCTGTCGGGTGTTATTATTTCTGCAGGGCAGATCTTGCATCTACGTAGGGGGTACCTGCGTGTTCGCCTCTACCGAGCGTTATATAATTTCTCCGCTAAGAACACCACCATTTTATCTATCGCTTTTTTATCACGGAGCACCCCTCAAAAGGGGAGTTTTTTCAGCTAAATGCGTCTGAATAATGTCAATGCCGAAGGTCAAAAATACAAAAAATACGTTTCGTGAGGTGATTTTGTGGATTTTGGGGGCTGTCGCATCGCTACGGGCGCCCGCGGGGCGCGCTGTGCCGTCGCAAAACGGAGATTTTTATCGGCAAGGCGCAAAATCTTGCTCGCGCTGACCGCGCGCGCGGTGGACACTTTCGATTTTATAAGCGTGCGCGACAGGGAATCGCAAAAGCTCCTGGCAACGCTTCTGCCCGGGCGAGTCATTCATTTCGTGTCTGACCCGACTTTTGTCCTTTTCGGCAAGAGAAAAGAAGGAATAATCGGCAGTGCAGACGTCAAAAACGGCGAGGGCGGCGAAGCACGAAAGCCCGACGGGAGCTCGGACTGCAAAAACATCCGCCAAATAAATGCAAACGGCGCGCACGTCGGGCGCACAGCGCAGGTCGTGCAGAGCGAGCGAAGCACTCCGAGCGGGCGAAACGAAAGCAGAAAAATTGACGGTTGCGGAGGACAACTCGCACACGGCGGACAGTGCAAAAACGGCAAAAACGCCGTGCTCCGCTCCAAAAATCAGTCCACGGGGTGCTCCACGGGGCGCTCTCAAAGTCAAACGTCGGGACGCGCATCGGTAAATGCTCCTGACGGCGAGGTTTTTTCGGAAATCGTCCGATATTTTGAGATGAGCGACGGGCAAAAGCGCGCGCTCGGCGAGTATTCAAAGCGAATTGTCGAAAAATATTACAGCGCCGAGCGCATGGCGCGGCGCACGCTCGACGTCTACCGCAGTCTTATGAAGTTACCGACAGTAGAAAATCAGTGGAAAGAGGGCGCGAAAATGAAAATTCTGATGCTTATTGACAGTCTTGAGGTGGGCGGAGCGGAAACGCACGTTGAAACGCTCGCGCGCGAGCTGTGTGCGCTCGGTTGCGGAGTGGCGGTTGCCTCGGGCGGCGGTGAGGTCGCGCGGCGGCTCGCGCAAAACGGCGTAAGGCACATACGTTTTCCCGGCTCTGCCCCCGCCTCTCTTTTTGCCTCGATTTTTGCCATAATCGCGCGAGAAAATCCCGACGTCGTCCACGCACACACGCGCAAAACCGCATTTTGCGCGCATTTTGCCTGCAAAGCGCTTGGCATTCCGCTCGTGATGACAGCCCACGCCCGATTTTCGATGAGTGAACCGAAAAAACTCCTCTCCAAATGGGGCGACGCGACCATATCGGTAAGTCGGGATATAAAAAATCACCTTTTGCTTAACACCCGTCTCGCACCGAGCCAAATCACCGTCATTGAAAACGGAATAAAAATCGAAAACAATCTCTGATGACACGGTTCGGGGACGCAAAACCGCCCCGATTTTATAAATCGGGGCGGTAAATTTCGTTGTTTAATTGTTATTTGCTCAAATCGCCGTCGGTGCAGTGAATTGTGTAGTTGCCTGTAAAATAGTCCCAGCTTGAAACCTTTGAAATGGCGTTCCACTCTGCCTTCGTGCCGCCGAATTGGATGTCCACAAGCTCGCCGCAGTCCGCGAAGGCACAATCGCCAATACTCGTTACTTCATTTCCAATCGTTACGCTCGTGAGATTTTTGCAGTAATAGAATGCATCTTTGAAGATTATTTTGGTATTTTCATTGATTGTGCAAGAGGTTATATCTTCATTTACTGCCTTGATAAGAATTACGCAGGGATTTTCCGAATTGCCGAGATAAAGGGCGTTATCATAGGTGTTATATTTCAGCTTCTTGCAGCCCTCGAACGAGCGCTCTCCTACTCTAGTTACACCGCTTGGAACGGATACGCTTTCAAGCTCCGTGCAGTATGCAAAGAGCAAATTGCTGATAGTTGTTACACCGTCGGGAACGGTTATGCTTTTAAGGCTCGTGCAACCGTAGAACACACCAACGCCGATGCTCGTTACGCTTCCGTCGCTTGTAATTACGCTGTTTTGGCAACCGAGAACTAAGGCTTTACTTTGCGTTTTAATTATACAGTTGCCCTCGCTGTGGTATACGGTGTTGCCCTCGGCTACCGCAACGCTTTCAAGTCCGTCGCAGGCGTAAAAAGCGGTTGTTGCGATGCTTTTGACACCGGCGGGTATAGTTATATTTTTAAGTCCTTTACAGAAGTAGAAGGCACTTTCTCCGATGGTCTTCAGACTTTCGGGAAGGCTTATACTTGTGAGCGCCTCGCAAGAACAGAATGCCCAATCTCCGATACTCTCAACCCCCTCGGGAAGCGTGATGCTCGTAATTTTATCACTGCTGTAAAACGCGTTGCCGGCGACACCCGTTACGGGTTTTCCTTTGTAATATCCGGGAACTGTTATATCCGTATCGGTGCAAGTGCCTATACCCGAAAGACTGTATGTTCCGTCGTGCTCTTCCGAAAATTCAAGTCCTCTGGACACGCGTTCGCCGCACACGTTGCAGACGGAATCTTCTTCACCGTCGAAAGTATGTTCAAGAGCGTCAACAACCTCTTGTGCCGTAACAACTTCACCGCAAACGGGCAAAGAAAGGAGTCCTATGCCGAGAAAAATCGTATTTGTCAGCCGACTCGACGGCGACTGCGCGCTCGGGGCGCGCACGCTGTGCCGAATTGCGCCGCGCCTGAATGAAAAATATCCCGATATTGAGATTATAATTGTCGGCGGCGGCGACGCCCACTCCGAAATTTTCGCGGCGGCGCGAGAGATTAGCACAAAAATCAACCGTGAGTTGATAAAAGCAGTGGGGAAAGCAACAAATCCCGCGATTTTTTATGAAAATCACGACGAAAACACACTTTTCGTGGGAGTTTCGAGAGCCGCCCTTGAAGCGATGGCGCACGGCGTACCCGCGATTTTGCTCGGCGACGAGGGCTATCTCGGACTGTTCGATGAGTCTAAGCTCGCCGTGGCGCGAGCGACGAATTTCACCGCGCGGAGCGCGGGTTTCGGCGCGCGGAGCGCGGGGGTTTTTAGCACGCGCGCGCAAAGCGGCAAAATTCAAACCGCAAAAGCTGCCAAAACCCTAAAAAGCGCGAAATCCGCCCCGAAAGCATCGGCTCCGCGTTGCGGTGCAGGAGTTTCGGGAAAAGAAACCGAAAAATTGAAATCAGAAAAATACTTCCTTTTCGCAACCTGCGGTGGCGCTCATAAAAGAGGGCACGTTTCGTCCGCCGACGCGGCGCGCGTGCTTGAATACGTCGGGGAACAGTTTAATGCTCGCCCGATTATCGCCGTACTGAACCCTGAGGACGATTTTGAAATATCGCAGAAAATCGCAAAAATTACGCCAAATTCTGCGATTTTTTGCCCCAAAACCGCCTCGGAAATGAAAAATCTCGCCAAAAACAGCGAGTTTTGCATCTGTGAGCGCTACCACGGGGCACTGTTTTCGCTCGCGTGCGGAGCGCCCACGCTCGCCGTTTCGAGCGACCCGAAAATGCGAGCACTCGTAAGGGAATTTGTCGGCATAGACGCAGTGCCGCTCAAAAAATTCTTCAAAACCGCAATCAACAGTTGCGATTTTGCAATAAAATGCGTGCAAATCGCGCTCGCGGCTTGCCGAGAGAACGCCGCCGCCACCGCGCGCCTCGTCGAAGAAAACACCCGACGCGCCGACGCTCAAATCGACGCCGTTCTGCGAAAATTCACGCAATAATTTATCAAAGTTTCGTCCCATCTTGACTACCGACTTCGTTTTTGATATAATGTGCGTAGTAAATCGAGAATTTCGGGGTAAAAAATGATACTTGAAACAGAGAGATTATTTTTGCGGGAGATGAATCGTTCGGATTTTGATTCGCTTTGCAAAATTATGCAGGACGGGGACACAATGTATGCGTACGAGGGGGCGTTCACCGACGCGGAAGTACGCGAGTGGCTTGAGAGGCAGATTTCCCGCTATCTGTCGTCGGGCTTTGGTTTATGGGCGGTCGTGCTCAAAGAAACGGGTGAGATGATTGGTCAATGCGGGCTGACAATGCAGCCCTGGAAGGACGGAGAAGTGCTCGAAATCGGCTATCTTTTCCGACGTTCGCATTGGCACAACGGGTACGCAACCGAGGCGGCGCAGGCGTGCAAGAGGTACGCGTTTGAAGTGCTGGGAGCGGACGAGGTTTGCTCCATAATCAGGGACACGAACACCGCCTCTCAAAACGTTGCCAAAAGGAACGGAATGACGGTGGCGGACACGTGGACGAAGCATTACAGGGGTGTCGATATGCCACACTATCGCTATGTAATACACAAATAAAAGCCGAAATACAAGGTCAGGGGGCTTTGAGATGAACAAAATCGCAACACTGATATGCTTTGCAATATTTTTAGCCTCGATATTGGGGCTCGTCGGGTGCAACTTCATATTCCCCGACGAATACGTGCCCGCGGATGATGAAATAGCACTGCACGTGCGGCTGAACATAAAAGAAGACATCGGGCTCTTGGTTTACGATTACAGTGCAGACGGCTCAGAGTACAGCGGCGGCATATCAAACTCCGACCGTTCGCTTATAAAACACGGCTCCGAGCTCATTATCGTGTTTAACAGGCAAGAGCTTGTAGCTTCTGCCGATTCGGTTGATTTGTCGATGCAATTCAGAATTATTGCCGAATACATAACCCCAAATTTTGAAAACGTATATCCGTCGGATATTACCGAACACGCTGAACCCATTTCATTTAAGGCTGATTTCGGAAAATCTTATTATATTACGATTACCGGCGACAGGGCGAGCGGATATAAAATCTATATTGAATGAAGTCTGTATCCGACGGGGGACAGGCGAGGCGGGACAAGTCCGTCCCCATGAGATTTGCGCGTTTGCGGTGCTTGGGATTTTCGGCGCGCACAAAAATTTTCAACGTATAAAAGCATCGGGAAATAAATGAACCGCCCGTATTATATGACATAAATTCAAACAAAAAAGCAGGAGATCGGTAAAGCAATCTCCTGCTTGATTTTTGTCGGGTTATCTGTCCGACACTACGTCCTCGACGGGTCTGAAAAGGAGCGAAATGCACCAGATTCCCGCGAGTGCGACGAGCGTATAAATCACTCTTGCGATGAGAGTCGCAGGACCGCCGCATATCCACGCCACGATATCAAACTGAAAAAGTCCGATGCTTCCCCAGTTGAGCGCGCCGATAATCGTCAATATCAATGCAATTTTATCAATAATCATAATTTCCTCCAAGTAAATACATATTTACATCGCAGTTTTTTCTGCAAAAATATTTTGCACTATTTTGAAAAATTTATACACGAAAATAAACTTTTTGGTCGGCAAGGGGATATTTTTGCACATAATAAAACAAAAAGGAGAATTTTTGGCTGGTTATGAAGCAAAATCGGCAGGAAAAGCGAGTAAAAATCGTGCTATGCGGGTATTACGGGCACGGGAATTTCGGCGACGAGGCAATTCTCGCGGTGCTGAAACAAAAAATCGGAGTAATATTTGAGGTTTTTGCGAGTGAGAACGCGCGAAAACGCACGGGCGAGGAGAAAAGGGCGTGCAAAATTTGCATTTTGAACACAAAAAACCCCGTGAAAATCGCAAAAATGCTGTGCGGGGCGGATTTGTTCGTTTTCGGCGGCGGTTCGCTTTTGCAAGACTCGACGTCTACCGCGTCGCTTTTATACTATATCGCACTGATTCGCCTTGCGCGGCGGCTCGCCCGCCGCACGGTCATGCTCGCCAACGGCATAGGGCCGATAAATTGAGCGCACGTGCGGCAGCAAAAAGAGAGAGCGGCAACAACCGTGGTAGAGCACCGAAAATGACGGATTTTTGCGACGTTCGCATTCGTCCAAGCGGGCGTATTGTTCCATTTTGTAACGGCGGGAGCAAGCCCCCCGCCCTACGGTTGAGGTGCGCTCACCGTTCGTGCAGACGTCGAAAACGGGGCGTCGAGGACGTCGCCCCCTACGGTTGTTGTGTTTGCACAGCACCCAAGCGGGCGTTTTGCTCCGCTTTTTCAAAAGCGGGCGCCCGAGCGGCGTGAGCGGAAAAATCGGCGTCTCTTTTTGTTAGCTTTTTCTCTGCGCCTACGCTTGCAGAGAAAAAGCGGCTATCGAGCTTCGGTATCTTCACGGCTATTGGTAGCAAACAAACCCTCACGCACCCATTATGATTTTTTGCCACGCGTTGAATTTTGATATATTCCGTAGGGGGCGACGTCCTCGACGCCCCGAAAAGCGTGGAGTTCTGACCGTACGGAGAAATTGCGTAGGAACATATCAAACGATTAAATGATTTTTACGGCAATTATGTTGTTTGTATTGAAAGACGGACCGTCGGGACGCCGGTCCCTACGGGTGTTGTGTTTGCACAGCGCCAAAGCGGGTGTTTTGCCCGTTTTGATGTGTGCGCACAGCGACCAATCTGCGTTTTCGTCCGCTTATCAGCAAACAGGTTTTTCGGAGAAATTTAATCGGGTGTATAGCACCAAATCACTACACACCCGATTAAAATCTTTATAGACCTACTTTTTAATCAATCCCTATTCCTGCGTGCCGTCGCTCTCGGGGAGCTTGCTTTGCATATACTCCTCGGCAATTCTTGCTACGTTCTCCTCAATTTCTTCCGCAGTCAGGTTGCCTACGTGATAGCAGGGAATATACACCGTAACAGTCGCAGGTTCTTCGCCCTCGGCGGTTACCTCGGTTTCAAACGGAATATAGAAATCCTTTCGGTTTTCACCGAAAAATGCAACCGTTTCGACGTCGCCTATCTTAATTTTCATTTCGCCGCCGTCATTGGAAAGTGCGACGGGAGCCGTCGTAAGGACTGCCTTCTCGTCGGATTTCAGCATATAGCGGACTGTCGCCTGTTCCGTCATCAAATCTATATCAATATAGAAATAAACGAAGGGATATTCAACTGATATTTCAGTTTCGCTTGATGCGTCGGGAATTGTATAAAGTTTCTCGCCGAAGCTTTCATAAGTACCCTCGGCGTATTTTTCAGCGAATCCGAACTGCTTTGCGTCCTTAAAATCCCCGATGATATAGGAAAGGTCGGTAGCGCCGTCCACCTTTTCAAAATCCACGTCGATATAATAATCTACTGTGAGCGAGCCGTCAAAAATATTGCCCTTGAATTTAGGTTCTCTTGAATTGAGCTTCGTCGAGGTGAGGTCGGCGTTTATTGCCATGTGATGAGGCGTCTCGCCGTCTCCGAAATCCATATTGATATAGGAATACTTGCCCGCTTCCTCTTCGTCGGCTTCGAGCGTATATCTGAGCTCTGCGATAAAGGGCTCGGTGTCGTTGTCCCTATACGCGTAGTAGCCCGCACCGCTGCCGTCAATCACGATGAGAAGCGTAATGCCGTCCCTTGCGATATAATCCTCATTTCCGCTGTAATGCGTGAGCAAATACGTGCCCTGAATCTGCTTGTTTGTACCGCTTCTGACAAAGTAACAGCCACTGAGGATAGCAGCGGACAAAATTAAGGTGAGCACCAATGCAAGAGATATAATACGTCTGTTTAAGTTCTTCATTATTAGTTCCTCCTTGTGTCACTTAATTTTTACGACATAATTATATGTCCTCTTATTGCATTATAGCACCTTCTTGTTACTTTGTCAACATTTTTTCAAAAAAGCACGGTCTCGCACTGCTTGACATACGGGGCTTTATGTGATATTATGGAAATAAAGAAACGAAAGGAGTTGTATTATGAACAGAAATCTCAGATTATTGTTGATATCGCTCGGAGTGATTTTGCTCGTCGGCGGACTCGGATTCGGAGTGCTCTACGTCAAGGGCTTTTCGGGAATCCATCACCACACCGCGCCGAAGGACGGGCAGATTAAAGTCGCGTGCGTTGGCGACAGCATCACCTACGGACACGGGATTTTCGGCTGGCGCGACAAAAACTATCCCGCCGTGCTCGGCGAGCTCCTCGGCGACGCTTATCACGTCGAAAATTTCGGCGTCAGCGGTTCCACATTGTCCGATGAAGGCGACCGGCCCTATTTTGAAACCGACGAGTACCGTCTCAGCATCGAATACGACGCGGATATTCTCGTTTTTATGCTCGGAAGTAACGATTCCAAGCCCGAAAACTGGACGAGCCTTGATGATTTTATGAGAAAATATGAGAAAATGCTCGCGCGATATACGGAGAATAATCCCGACCTTAAAATTTGCCTCTGCACGCCTGCGAGAGCGTTTTTCGCAGACGGAAAAACCGAGGGCGCGACGACCTTTGATATTCAGCCGAACGTCGTAGAGAGCATCGCAAACGGCATTCGTGCCTTTGCACTCGTAGGCGGATACGACGTTATCGACGTTTACTGCGTAACCGAAAATCACGCCGAGTGGTTCGCGTCCGACAATGTTCACCCGAATGCCGACGGCGCGAGAGCTATCGCCGAAGCCGTGGCGCAGGCGGTAGGGAAGTAGATAGTATCTGAAGATGCCGCTTTTTTAGGGAAAAGCGACTGACGGGCTTTGCCTCCTCACGGTTTTTCGCTATCGTTTGTTCATCTTATATCATATTATATCATAGTGTCGGGAGACCGTCCCATACGGACGTGGCGGGAATATCCCAACACCGTCGCCAAGCCAAATTTTCGAACAGGATTCTGCGCGCGTAGCGCGCAGAGCCGAAGCGGATTCTACGCGCGTAGCGCGTAGAGCCGAAGCGGATTCTACGCGCGTAGCGCGTAGAACCGAACCGATTGGGTGATGGCGTCAAAAAGCAGGGAGTATGCCGTGCATACTCCCTGCTTTTTGACTGTTATGGTCTTAAAAGATGACGCTTTGCTTTTTAATCTTTACAAACCGGAAGTTATATTTTTACATAAAAAGATTGCATATGGATATAGGCTTCTTAAAGATTTTTTTGTGAGAAAAATTATTGCTTAATAAAATCATCGTCCCAATCCACGGAAATGTCTTCTCCCCATTTATCAGAGCCAAAATTCTTTACTCCTTTGTTGTTGGAGCATTTTCGGGATTCAAAATCAATGTAAATCATAATATCTCCAACAGATACAACAGCAGTATTATCATCTTGAAAAGCGACCTTATAAGTCAAGCCTTTAAGAAATTTCGGATGGCATAGCGGAATCGCACACAGAATGTTGCTGTTTGCACTGTCTGTTCCATAAACACATACTACTTGTGATTCTTTTTCAATTACAATACCCATTCCACCTTCATGGAACATTTGAACTTTTTTGCCGAACAGACTGAATTTAAATTCATATGTTGATACATTCATAAGTATTTCTCCTTTTATTTTTGTTTTCCTAAATGATATTGCAAATTTTTATCCAAAAGGTTTTTGTTCCGGCATCTTTTAAGACTGGAACACTTGGCTGTTATGGTCTTAAAAGATGCTACAATCTTATGCTGTCATACTCCTAAAATGTAGAGTCCATTATGCCCATCTGCTGTCATTAGCCAATCCGTTAAAATTCGGTCATCTTCAGAATTTCTTTCCCGTAAGCGTTTAATTATGGCTTCTTCTAATTTCGGAGGGTAATAATTGATTCCGAATAAATCTACCAATCCGCTTTTTCCGTTATTATAAATCCCCTGATTAAAAATGTCTGAATATAAAAAGAGGAAATTCTCCATATCATCCCCGGACAGGTACAAAGAGTCGGTTTTCCAATGTTCAATATGATCTACGGATATGATCTTTTTGATACTCGTTCCTCGTTTCAACTTACAGCATTGTAATTCAATAAAGTCGAAACCGCCATACTCTCTTCGCTCCGTTTGCGATGAAAAAGGATGAAAAAGCAATATATACACCTCCCGATAGTTTCGTTTAATCCTTATAAAATTATATCAAAAAATGATTGAAAAGTCAAGTCCACCGGTCCGATTCCGTGCAGTAGCCCAAAATCTTCGTTTGGCATCTTTTACTTCGTATTACTCTTTGCGGTGTTGATGGAAGAAATGAGCATCCGGCGAATCGTGCCGCAGTCGCTGTATACTTTCTTTGCAATATCACGGTCAAGCAAATTTGACTTCACGAACAATTCCAACCAGTATTCGGTTTCGTAGCACTCTTTCAATGCAATTTGCAACTTGGCAACAAAATCCGCTTTGCTCTGCGCATAATTTGCCTCGTGAATGTTTGCACCGATTGATGTTGCCGAGCGTTCCAACTGATTTACGATTGAAGAATGTCCCTTGATGCCATCACAAATTCTCAATATTTCTACCGAAAAATCCATAGATAAATCTCGAAGCTTCGATTCAGCCATATTATCACCGCCTTTTGTAACATTATATAATATAATTCTTGTTATGTCAAGAAAACGAGTGAAATATCTCGCTGACGCTCGATGTGAAATAATGACCTACGGTCATTGTGAAATATCGGCTTCGTTTCACTCCACCGATGTGAAATGAAATAAATCCCCCCACGCCCGCCGGCATTTCACACGCCGCAGGCGTATTTCACGCACGAAGTGCATTTCACAAATCCCGCAAGGGATTTATTTCGTTGAAAAAAGCACTTGCGTAAAACGCAAGTGCTTTTTTCTGGCTGTTATGGTCTTAAAAGATGCCTACTTGTTAGGGCAGGAAAGCATCCCGATATCGTCTTTTTATTCTTTCCTTTTCCTTCATTGGAATTTGTCTATCAAATACTCTTTGCTAATATATTGAGTTGTTCTTCAATGATTTGCACCAACTCATCAGCACTTTCTTTTCTGCCGCCTTTGAGCCAGACTGTCAGTATACTTATGGTAAACCCTGTGCGGATGGCAATAAAATAATTGCCATGTTGCATATTTATTCCGGGAAGGTCTCCAAAGTGCTGTTGAAGAACCTCTGCGTTTTTCATGTGACAGGCATATATAATGTCCTGCCTGTTTATTTTCATCAGCAATTCCAAAATATCACTATGATTTATCCAATAGTCAAAATAGTGTCTGGCAAGATCAAGTTCACTTTGAAACGGTTTTGGACAATAGTTTCCTAAAACCTCATTAAAGCATGTATCACATTTCCAGTACAGTACATCAGAAAGATTATCGAATGCCCGATAGAATGTTGACCTTGCAATACCGGATGCTTTTTGCAAATCGCTTATAGTGACTTGGTCGAATGGCTTTTTCAATAAACATTTCAAAAGTCCGTTATAGATCAGTTCGGAGGACTGTAAGGCTCGTTTATCATTACTGATATGGTACATAATTGTTTTCTCCTTTCTTTTTCGCTACAAGTTTTTGGGTTGGTGTAGCACTTTTTCCGAAACTATTGTATCACATTTAGCTTTATGATACAATAGTTTCGAAAAATAAAAATGAAAAAGGAGATTACTTTATGGAAGCAATTATACAAGGCTGGTTATCTATATGGCTTTATGTGATGGCTGCAATCGGAATCGTGCTGGGGGTCTGTATTTGGAAAAACAGAAAAACATGGTCAACACTTAATATCCTCTGTACTTTGGCAATAATCGTACTGATTTTGCATGTCATTGAGGAATGGGTATTGCCGGGCGGACTGCATTATTCCTACAATATCGCCCACGGCTCAACGCATTTGAGCAGATACCCGATGAACCGACTGACCGATATGATTACCAATTTCGGTGCGGTTGTTGTTGGCTGCATCGTGCTGAAAGTTTGGGGTTTCCGCAAGCCCGCCGGCATTGCCGTTATGCTGTTTTCAGCATTTGAGGTTGTAATGCACATCAGCATCGGCATTCAGGATATGCAGATTTTCGGTGCGTACGGAATGAATACACTTTATTCTCCCGGATTGATTACCTCTCTGTTCGGTTTCCTGCCTGTTTGCATTTGCCTTGCCATTCATCTATTTAAGAAAACGGAAAACCGCCCGAAACTCGTACAATGGATTATGGCAATCGCAGCAACGGCAGTTTTGGGATTTATGCTGATCAACCTACCTGAAGCAGCTTTGAGCAAAGAGGATAGTCCCTATGAATTTACAAACAGAGGATATTATGAGAGATTCGGCGAGCAATACGAACAGGATAACGGTTTTGAATATTTTATACCGAAAACGGACATGGAGGAACAGTAAATGAAAAACAGGACAATGATCACACACGATAAATACGGTAAGGAAATGACAGTGGCGGTGCGGAACGCATTGCCTGTGGATTCTCCTTGCGCCCGATATACAGGCTACAGGCCGGAAACCCTGCTTCTCAAAAAAGGCACAATCCGTCTGAAAGGCTATATGCCTTTGCCTTGCGACATCATTTTGGAGCGTGATGTGCCTGTAACGCTACGGGACGGCGTAACGATCTATACAGATGTTTTTCGTCCCAATGACGGCAAGCCCCATCCGGCAATTATGGCAATGAGCCCTTACGGAAAGGAAATCGGTTCTCAATGGCTGGACGATACGCCGAATCATGCGGGGATTCCTATGCAGGCTACATCAGGACTGCAAAAGTTTGAAGGTCCCGATCCGGCATACTGGTGTAATCACGGTTATGCAATCATCAACCCGGATGTGCGGGGGGCTTACAATTCGGAGGGTATCATCCTCTTTTTCGGAAGCGACTACGGCAGAGACGGCGCCGACATCATCAAGTGGGCGTCAAGACAGGATTGGTGCAACGGAAAAATCGGAATGAGCGGAAACTCGTGGCTTGCCATCTCTCAATGGTTTGTAGCTGCACAGAAGCCGCAACACCTTGCCGCCATCGCTCCATGGGAGGGACTGTCCGATTGTCACCGTGAAGTAGCCACCCGTGGTGGTGTGATGATGCCGGAGTTCATCAAAATGCTTTCTGATTCGTTTGCTTCTACGGAAAACGGCGGGATTGAAGATGTAATTGCTATGATGAACGAACAGCCGACAATGAACAACTGGTGGGCAGACAAAGAAGCTGATTTGGAAGCAATCGACATTCCTGCTTATATTGTTGCCAGCTATACAAACCCTATCCACACATACGGTACGCTTGAAGGCTACCGCCGCATTTCTTCAAAAGACAAATGGTTGCGTATTCACAATACCGGTGAATGGGATGATTATTACCACAAGGGACATACCGAGGAATTGCGTAAATTCTTTGACCGTTATCTGAAAGGCGAGGATAACGGATGGGAAAGCACGCCGAAAGTCCGAGTGAGCGTATTAAATCCGGGCGGTAAGGATATTGTTGACCGTGTGGAAGAAGATTTTCCGATTCCTCGTACACAGTATAAAAAGCTGTACCTTGACGCAGCAGAAAACAATCTCACCGAATCTCCGGTTGCAAACGAGGGTTATGCACAGTATGATTCAGACCGCAAAAGAAGCGGTGTCAGCTTTCAAATGAAAATGCAGTCAGATACCGAAATTACCGGTTATATGAAGCTTCGCCTTTGGGTATCGGCTCTTGACTTCGACGATATGGATTTATTCGTAAAGCTTGAAAAAAGGCGCCCAAACGCTTTGCCTTACAAATTTTCACTCGGACCGGGAATGGATATGTCTGCAAAGGGGTATATCCGTGTTTCTTTGCGTGAGCTTGATACTGAAAAAAGCACGGAGGAGAATCCGAGACAGTCAATGAAAAAAGAACAAAAGCTTCATGCCGGAGAAATCGTACCGGTAGACATTTTAATATGGCCGATGGGACTGAAATTCAACAAGGGAGATATTCTGCGTATCACGGTTTCTCCATACAAAACCAAGAAAATGTGGACGGGACCATTCAAACTGAAAATGGCAAAAGTAAAGATACCAAAAGAGGGGTATACATACTTCCCGGAGGATAAACCTGAAATGTATACCATAGGCGGTTCGGAAATGTTTTCCGGTTCTAATGTAGATACTTCCGATATGCCGAAAGACCACAACAAAGGCAGACACCGCATCTATGCCGGTGGAAAATATGACAGTTTCCTGTATGTGCCGATAATTCCCGAAAAGTGATAGAACGGAGGTTTTTTTATGTGGCTATGGTTTGTTGAAACGGGCTGGCTGTACTGTATGCTGATTATGGGAATAATTCTGACAGTGCAACTGATTGTTAAGTGGAAAGACTGGGACATACTCAGAAAGCTTGGGGCATTTACTGTGATTGTTCTTGTTTTTCATGTCTGGGAGGAATGGGTAATGCCCGGCGGTTTCCACTATTTCTATAATATATCTTCGGAAGCTGTATTGCGGGATCGCTATCCGATGAATGAACTTACAGATATGATTACCAATTTCGGCGGCGCCCTAATTTGGTTCGTTTTGGTGCAGACAAATAAGTACGAGCGAAAGATGAGCTTTGCAGTTATGCTGTTCAGCTTCGCAGAGGTGGCGATTCACTTATTGGGGGCAGCTTCTTCTCGTGCGTTGCTGCTTGAAAGTGGGGTTTATTCGCCGTTTTACACGCCGGGAATGCTGACTGCTCTTGTCTGCTGGCTCCCGTTGGGGATTGCCTACATTGTGTATTTTGTTAAGACACACATAAAAAAGTGGGATGTGATTGGCGGTGTGGCAATTCTTGGGGTATTAAGTGTACTTTTGATTACTGCACCGGAAGGCTTGCTAAAAAGCGAAGATACACCTTATGTGTATGACAATGCCGGATGGTATGAGCAGTATATAGATGACAGTGGCGCGATTATTGATCATAGTCTTGATTGAATAAACGTTATTTTAGTTTCTCAGTGGCAGATGCATTCCTCGTTATTTATATGTGTAGGCGATTCGAAACACCTTCTTTCTCAGACATAGAAATTTAACAAAGTTTTTTTGAGAAAAAACGAAAAAAGGGCGGTTTTCGGAGAGGAAACCTCTTTGAAAACCGCCCTGAAATAGCGTTCCACCAGTCCGATTCCGCACAGTAGGTCGAAAAGTGAAATATCTCGCTGTCGCTCGATGTGAAATAATGTGCTGACGCACATTGTGAAATATTGCTCCTTCGTCGCAATGTGAAATCAAATTTGCCCACATTCGCGTCAGCGAATATTTCACATTTGCGTAGCAAATATTTC
>JBJDZG010000001.1:0-94622 GCA_051867875.1 Eubacteriales bacterium | reverse complement strand
ATTTCACTTGAAAAACTCACGATTTTATACTATAATGAACTCAAGAAAGGCGGTGCTGTTATGGCAGAGGCAAAGCTTCCGTGATAGGTTCATCTGTCAGTGGTGGCGCATCCATTTTAAAAACTGGAATTTATGCATTAATAGGTAGGTAGATATAAATGTGGAAATTATTCTTTTATAATCAATGGCAATACGAAAAAGCAGAAAAATTCCTTTGCGATATGGAAAGTAGTGGATACAGATTGGAAAACATCAAGTGCTCTTACTTTTTTAAGTTTAGACAATCTTCTCCGAGAAAAGTGAAATATATTTTTTCGTATAATTTTGTAAAAGATTATAGCTCTAAGCATTATGATTTAGAGAAATATATTTGCAATTTTTGCAAAGGATCTCGAATATGCGGGAACAAACACTTTGAACCAAATGTTTTCAGAATAACCGATCTTGATGCCGAATTAAGCACAATTTTTAGATTTAGAAACACCTACTTAAAACGAGTTTTTAAACAAAAAATGTTTATTTCATCGTTTTTTATGCTTCCAACAATTTTGCTTTTTACTTTCGGTTATTCCTTTGATTCAAGAGTTATCTTTTTACTGTTTATTTCTGTTATAGCTTTGTTCTGTTTTCTATACAATCTTCTCGGCTTATTGTCATTATCTAAAAAATAATTTTCTAACAAATTCATCACTATCTATCCTAATATTTCCATCAAAGAGGGCACCGCTCATTTGCGGCGTCAGGCACGATATCGTTTATGATTCCAAAACGGCTGTCCGCTAATCGGGCATTCCAGATTTATCATCTGTTGCGGGATTGTCAATGAGTTTTCCGTCTTTTGTAAATCTTGAACCGTGGCATGGGCAATCCCAGGTGTGCTCGGCTTTGTTGTATTTCAGTGCACAGCCCAAGTGCGGACAGCGCGGTGCCGTGGGAGTTAAAAGATTTATCAGCGCCTCAAAAACGTTCAGGGCGAGCCGGGGTCTTAATATGCTCCTTGACGGAGAAAAAACCTCGGCATATCGGTTGTGTTTTCCCAATATCTCGTCGCGCAGTATCATAGACGCCGACATAGCAGAGGTCATACCCCACTTATTAAATCCGCTCGCAACGTAAAGCCCCTCGGTTTTGGGTGAATATCTGCCAATGTACGGAATGCCGTCAAGTGTCATGCAATCTTGTGTGGCAAAACGGCATACTTCCTCTGCATTTGGGTAGTGTTTGGCGGCAAATTCTTCAAGTACACGCCAGTTTCCGCCATTTTTTCCCGTTCGGTGGCTTCCGCCGCCAAGAAGTAAATAATCACCGTAGTTTCTGAACGAAAGCCCTTTTGGATTTTCATCAATATACATTCCTTCAATTTTTGGAGCGTTCTTCAATGCCAGTACATACGAACGGTGTTGATACATTTTTACAAAATATCCGCCGTGCTTGTTGATAATCGGGAAATGGGTGGCAATTATAATTTTCTTTGCACGTATATTTCCCCGATTGGTAGATACCAAACCGGGGGCAAACTGAATAGCCTTTGTCCCCTCGTAAATCCGTAAGCCTTTTGAAATTCCGTATAAGAATTTCAGAGGATTGAAATTTGCTTGTCCGCTTAAACGTAATGCGCACGCAACGGAAAACGGAAGTGGAAGTTTGTTTGTCAGCTCTGATTTTATTTCTAATTTTTCATAAGCATCGGCTTCTTTTTCTATCTTGCTTTTGCTGTTTATTGAATATATATAAGCGTCGCTTTCCTCAAAATCGCAGTCAATATGAGCACAGAGTCTTCGATATTCTTTCAGGGCGTCATTGTTGGCCTCGTAATAAAGCCTCGCTTTTTTTATTCCGAATTCACTAATAAGTTTGTCGTAAATCAAGCCGTGCTGAACGGTTATTTTTGCCGTAGTGTTTTGCGTTATTCCTCCGCATATTTTATCCGCCTCAACAAGAGCGTAGTCAACATCGGCATCTTCAAGCGCACGGGCACATAAAATTCCCGTTATCCCTCCGCCGATTATAAGAACATCGACGTCTATATCACCGCCTAAACTTTCAAAATGCGGTGGGTTTGCCGAAATATTCCAGATTGAGTTCATTTTATCACCTCTTTGATAGTATGCGTGAAGAATTTTATCTTATGTGAAAAACAAAAACAAAAAAGCAGATTTAATATATAAAAAGGTTTTACTGAAATATTGAATAATCCGAATATTTATGCTATAATTAGATAATTTCTTTTGAACGGAGTATATATGAAAATAACCGAAATTATAAACGGAGACAAAAAATCGCTCTCATTTGAGGTCTTTCCCCCGAAGAAAAGCGACAAATACGAGAGCGTCCTCGGAGCGGTAAAAGAGATAGCTTCTCTTTCACCCTCATATATGAGCGTTACTTACGGAGCGGGCGGTGGAACGTCGGAGTACACTGCAAAAATTGCCCGTGAGGTAAGAGAGTGCGGTATCACTTCTCTTGCCCACCTCTCCTGCATTTCCTCAAACAAAAAAGAGGTCAAAGAACAGCTTACGAAGCTCTCTTCGCTCGGCATTGAAAACATTCTGGCTCTGCGCGGCGATATTCCAAGCGGATTTGACAGAAGCCACCTCGATTTTCACTACGCTTACGAGCTTATTGACGAAATAAAAAAGCACGGGGATTTTTGCATCGGCGGTGCTTGCTATCCCGAGTGCCACCCCGAGAGCGAGAGCCGTGAAAAGGACATTGAGTATCTTAAAATGAAAGTTGAGCACGGTTGCTCATTCCTTACGACGCAGATGTTTTTTGACAACGGTGTATTTTTCGATTTTTCGGAAAAGCTTTACAAGGCGGGAATTTTCGTTCCCGTAGTTCCCGGAATTATGCCCATTACAAGTGTTTCGCAAATTGAGCGAACCGTCGCCATGTCAGGTAGCTTTCTTCCGGATAAGTTTCTTAAAACAGTTGAAAAATATCAGCACGACCCCGTATCCTTTAAGAGTGCGGGGATTGAATACGCTACCGAGCAGGCATTTGAGCTTTACAGCCAAGGCGTAGGTGCGGTACATATCTATTCAATGAACAAATACGACGTTGCAAAGCAAATCAAAGATAATCTACGGGAAGTGATAAGATGACCTACAATGACGTGATTTTCGGCTCTGTGCCTGTAAATGAGATAGAACTTAATCAAAATGAGCTTCGCGCAAGACTGGGAAGGCAGGAGATTAATGATGAGATAATCGCTTGCATTGAAAAAACGAAATCGGTTCTCACTCCGAGATTTGCTTATGCGGTTGTAAATTGTGATACTTACGGCGAGTCCGTTGATTTTTCTTTTGCCAAGGTTGACAGTTCATCGCTTTATGAAGTACTCAAAACGAGCAAGAAGGCTGTTTTACTTGCCGTGAGCATAGGTAACGAAATTGACAGATTAATTTCCCGTGCCGGATACACTGACAAAACAGAGGCATTTTATATCGACGCGATAGGCTCTGCGTACGTCGAGAGCCTTGCTGACCGCGTTCAGGACCTTCTTAAACAAAAATACGCCCTGACTAACAGATTCAGCCCCGGATACGCCGATTTTCCTCTTGAATTTCAAAAGGAGCTTTTGGGCAGACTTGCATCAAATTCAACCGTCGGGATATCCCTTACGGATAAGCTTTTAATGGTGCCGATGAAGTCAATTACGGCAGTTATCGGTATAAATGACGAAAGGAGTTCAAAATAATGAATATTTGCGAGCTCATAAAAACAAGACGAGTGTATTTTGACGGCGGTATGGGCACTATGCTTCAAGCCCGCGGGCTTGAAGTGGGTGAGCTTCCCGAGCTGTGGAGCTTGACTCATCCCGATATTATTACTGACATTCACCGTCAGTATCTGCTCTCGGGTGCCAATATTATTACCACTAACACATTCGGCGTAAATGCCTTGAAGCACGGCAATTACGCCGAGCTTATAAGAGCTTCCGTACGTTGCGCCAAAGAGGCGGCTCGCGGGTTTGAAAACGCCTTTGTTGCACTCGATATCGGTCCTATCGGCAAGTTTCTCGAACCCATTGGGGATATTGCGTTTGAAGATGCTGTTGAAGTATTTTCAAAGAACGTCAGAGTTGCAAAGGAGTGCGGAGCGGACCTTGTGATAATCGAAACGATGTCGGACTCATACGAAACCAAAGCTGCCGTACTCGCGGTCAAGGAAAATTCCGATCTTCCGATATTCGTAACAAATGTTTACGATGAAAACGGCAAAATGCTCACGGGCGCGACGCCCGAGGCAATGGTCGCTATGCTCGAAGGACTTGGGGTAGATGCGATAGGTGCTAACTGCTCGCTCGGTCCTGACAAGATGCTTCCGATAATCAAGAGAATTGCGGATTGTTCTTCTCTGCCCGTTATCGCAAATCCCAACGCGGGACTGCCCGAGGTAGTTGACGGTAAAGCGCACTATTTCATGAAAGCGGAGGAGTTTGCTTCCCACCTTGAATTGCTTGCAAGAGCGGGTGCGAATATCCTCGGCGGCTGTTGCGGCACAGAGCCCGATTTTATCCGCGAAACAGTGCGTAAAACTGCCGAAATTCCACTTAATCCCAATGAAGACAAGAACATTTCCGCGGTGTCCTCTTATACTCATGCGGTAGTTATAGACAAAGAGCCCATTCTCATAGGTGAGCGTATAAATCCCACGGGAAAGCCAAAATTCAGGCAGGCGCTGAGGGACGGAAATATACCCTATATTTTGGAGCAAGCCGTAACCCAGGTTGACGCGGGTGTTCATCTGCTCGATATCAACGTCGGGTTGCCCGAAATTGACGAGGTTTCGACGATGAAAAGCGTTGTACAATCCATTCAGGCTATTTGCGACACTCCTCTTCAGCTTGACAGCAACGACCCAAAGGTGCTTGAAGCGTCGATGAGGCTCTATAACGGAAAACCGCTTATAAATTCCGTAAACGGAGACTGCGAGAGTATGGACGCTATATTCCCGCTGATAAAAAAATACGGCGGTGCGGCAGTTGCTCTTACGCTTGACAGCTCGGGTATTCCTGCGACGGCAGAAGGCAGAGTTGCCATTGCAAAAAGGATAATTCATCATGCCGAGAGCTGTGGAATTGATAAAAAGGATTTGATTTTTGACCCCTTGGCTATGTCCGTATCGACTGACGCAAAGAGTGCCGAGGTTACTCTTGAAACACTTGGGATACTGCACGAAATGGGGCTTCACACCTGCCTCGGAATCTCCAATATTTCTTTCGGGTTGCCGAACAGAGCCTTGATCAATTCGACTTTCTTCTCTCTTGCGCTCTCAAAGGGGCTCTCGTGTGCTATTATAAATCCCCTTTCGGACGAAATGATGAACGCATATCACTCTTACAGAGTTTTAAGGGGACTTGACGCCTCCTGCGCGGATTTTATTGCGTATGCACAGAAAAGCACGGGCGCTGCAAAGGTGAGCGTCAGGACAGAATCCTCGACTTTGAAAGAGGCGATTGTCAAAGGGCTTACGGCTCTTTCCGTTGAAAAAACAAAGGAGCTCCTTCTCTCTGCCGAACCCCTTGAGATTATAAACTTGGAGATTATCCCCGCACTTGACGAGGTGGGTGTGGCTTTTGAAGAGCAAAAGCTATTTCTTCCCGCTCTTCTTATGAGTGCGGAGTGTGCGAGCAAGGCTTTTTCTCTTATTAAAGAAAAATTCCCGAAGGCGCAAAGCCGAGGAAAAGGCGTGATTTTGGCGACAGTCAAAGGTGATATTCACGATATAGGCAAGAATATAGTCAAGCTTTTGCTTGAAAGCTACGGTTTTGACGTTTACGACCTCGGAAAAGATGTCGCGCCCGAAACGGTGCTTGACGCAGTTAAAAAGTATTCTTGCAAGCTCGTAGGTCTGTCCGCTCTTATGACCACGACGCTCCCCGCCATGAAAGAAACCGTTAAGCTTCTGCACTCATACGACGCCGATATCAGGGTTATCGTCGGCGGTGCGGTGCTTACTCGGGAATATGCAGACATGATTGGTGCTGACGCATACAGCAAGCAGGCGCTCAATACGGTCAAATTTGCCGAAGAATACTATAAATGATACAAAGCCATAATAAAAGCCGACACGAAAGTGTCGGCTTTTGTATTTTCTATATATATCGCTCACCGCTGTCGGCAAATATCAAAACTATGTTTTTGCCTTCGTTTTCGTCTTTTTGAGCGATTTTCATGCACGCAGAAAAGACCGCACCCGAAGAAAATCCCGCAAATATTCCCTCTTTTTTTGCAAGGTAGTCGCAAAAGGCAAACGATTCCTCGTCGGTAGCGGTCAAAATTTCATCAATGACACTCAAATCAAGTATTTTGGGCAGAAATCCCGCACCGATTCCCTCGATTTTGTGCTTTCCCGTTCTGTTTTGGGAAATGAAGGGCGAGAGTGCGGGCTCAACGCCGATAATTTTGATATTTTTATCCTGATTTTTCAAAAATTGCCCTATTCCGCTTATCGTTCCGCCTGTGCCTATTCCTGCAATTACGATATCAACTTTTTTGTCAGTTTGCTCAAAAATTTCCTTTGCAGTTGTATTTTTATGTGCCTTTACCGAAGAATAATTTTCAAATTGCCTCGGATAATAAATATTGAGCTCATTTCTTGATATCTCCTCGGCTTTTTTGACGGCTCCCGACATTCCAAGCTCCTTATCGGTCAAAAGAAGATTTGCACCGTAGCTTTGTATGAGTCTTTTCTTATTTTCCGCCATATTTTGGGGCATTATGACCGTGCAACCATAGCCGAGATACGCGCTAATTCCCGCAAGAGCGACTCCCATATTTCCCGAGCTTGCTTCGATTACGGTCGATTTTTTGCTTAAAATCCCCTGCTCTTCAGCGTCGAATATTATCTGCTTTGCGCTTCTGTCCTTTATTGAGCCGAAAGGATTTGTAAATTCGAGTTTTGCGAATATTTTTACTTTATTTTGGAGTTTCTTCTCTGTTTTTTCAAGTCTTACGAGCGGTGTATTACCGATTAATGTGAGTATGTTCATACCGAATTATATAAAAAAATTATTTAATCTGATACTTTTCGCTGTACGAGCGGTAGGTATCTTCAAAATGCTTTTCGTGCGAGTTTTTAAGATTATTGAGGTATTTATGGGTTACAAAGGTATTCTGGTCTACCTCGATAAGAGCAACCGCGATATTCGAGCAGTGGTCGGAAATTCTTTCGTAATTCGTGAGAAGGTCAGAAAGAACGAATCCGAGCTCAATGGTACAGTCTCCGCTTTGAAGTCTGTCGATATGGTTGGATTTTATCTTGCTCGTTATATCGTCGATAACCTCTTCAAGAGGCTCTACGTCAAGAGCCAGCGTGAGATCATTCTCCGTAAATGCTCTGTGTGTAAGATTAAGAATATCCTCTATTGCGTCGGTGGCTGTTTTAAGTTCAGCTTGAGCCTGCTTTGAGAAGATTATCTTCTTTTCGTGTATCTCCTCTGCTACTTTAAGAAGGTTTACTGCGTGGTCGCCAAGACGCTCAAAGTCGCCTATTGCATGAAGGCAAATCGAAACCGTTTTACTGTCGTTCTCGGAGAGCTCCTTACTTGAAAGCTTGACGAGAACAGTGCCGAGCTTATCCTCATATCGGTCCATTTTATCTTCAAGCTCGAGTATCTCACTCGCGGTTTCCTTATTGTAATTGGAGATGAGAGGAATTACCTTATTGATTGCACTGTGAGCGTATCCTGCCATTTCAACTGTCTTGCTGTAACACTCGTTAATTGCAACGGAAGGCGTTGCGAGCAAGCGCTCGTCGATAAATACGGTCTTTTGCTTTTCGCCGTCCGTTTTGATGACGATGTTTGCAATCTTTTCAAGCGTTTTTGTGAAAGGAAGTAAAAGAAGCGTTGTGAAAATGTTAAATACGGTGTGTGTAAGGGCAATTTGAAATTCGTCAACGACAGTGTCCATAATGGCAAAACGGAAAATTGCATTAAGTCCGTAAAAGCCCACCAAGCACACGAGAGTGCCTATGAGATTAAAGGAAATATGAACGACGCCGACCTTTTTTGCGTTCTTATTAACGCCTATACTTGATATAAGAGCAGTTATGCAAGTGCCGATGTTCTGTCCGAGAATTATCGGAAGAGCTTGTCCGAAGGTCAGTCCCACCGTTCCCGCAAGTGTTTGGAGCATGGCAACCGACGCGGCAGATGACTGAATAATACCCGTTATCAATGCGCCGATGAACACGCCGAAGAGCGGGTTATCGAACATAATGAGCACGTTTTCAATGCCCGGTGTTTCCTTTATCCAGTCAACGGAGTTGCTCATAAAGGTCATACCCGTCATAAGTATTGAGAAGCCGAGCATTATTTCTGCCAAGTCTTTCTTCTTCTGTTGCTTTGCGAACATAGTGATTACTATGCCGACAAAGGCAATAACGGGTGCAAAGTTCTCCGGCTTTAAGAATCTGAGAATGAAATTATTACTTGCGTCAAGTCCCGAAAGTGCCGTTATCCACGTGGTAAGAGTAGTGCCTATATTTGAACCCATTATTACGCCGACTGTTTGAGAGAGCGACATAATACCTGAGTTTACAAGACCTACGAGCATTACCGTAACTGCACTTGACGACTGAACTGCTATTGAGATTCCCGCGCCGAGCGCAAGTGCTTTGAATTTATTTGATGAAAGCTTCTTTAGTGAAGATTCAAGTTTTCCGCCTGAAACCTTGCCAAGTCCTCCGCTCATTACATTCATTCCGTAAAGGAAGAGCGCAAGTCCGCCGAGCAAGGTAAACATACTGAACAAAATATCCACTATTATACCTCCGAATAATCTGTAAAAACTACTTAATTCATTATAGCAAAAAGAAACAAAATTGTAAAGATATTTTTTAATTTTTGTAGTTTATTAATATGATTAACCAATTAGAAAGGAATTTACTATGCGCGCCGAATATTATCTTATAGCTCTCGCAGTGCTTTTAGCGATAATCGTTGTGATAATTATACTTTTTCCGGGCAGTCCCGAAGAAAATGATGAAGTCGGAGATGACGTTATTTTAACGCTATCCGACTTTGCAGGCAGTGATTATATAGAAAAAATATATTTCGTCGGAGATTCCACGACGTACCATTTTTACAAGGGCGGAATCAAGCTCTCACACATTTTAGTGCCCGACAGCTGTACGCTTAAACTCTCTTCTGATATACTTGACGTTAAGGTCGGAAAAAAATCTCTTACCATTCCGAATGCCATTGCAGAAAATAAGGCAGAGATAGCTGTTTTGACTGTTGGAGTAAACGGAGCGGATTCATTCAGCGAAAAGCAGTACAAAACCTACTACAAAAAACTGATTTGCGCCATAAAGGAAGCAAGCCCGCAAACAAAGCTCATTATTCAATCCGTTTTCCCCGTTGCCGAGTGGTACAGCAAGGAGAAAAACGGAATCAGCAACGAGGGCATTGACCGCGTAAACGGTTGGAGCTACGAGCTTGCAAAGGAGTTGGGCATTAATTATCTCGACACGCAGTCGGTATTGAAGAACGAAAACGGAGCACAAATTCTTTTATACGGTGAAAACGACGGAGTTCATCTCAATGCTTTGGGATATGAAAAAATACTTGAATATATTGCTACTCACGCAATAGATTAGGAGGAAAAATGAAATCAGGAAGTTTATTATCGCTTTTATTGATTTGTATAATGCTCGTTTCCTGCGCAGTGAATTATACGGATTCTCTTTCGTCGCAGGAGCTTATGTGGTTAGCCCGCGAAGTTATTGACACCGAGAGCGGCATGAGGTGGCTTGACGAGGATATAATGCTTGAATTTGCTGACGATATGCCTGAATATCTCCGTGATTTTGCGGTGGTTAGGTCGAACGACGCTAAAAATATTAACGAAATCGGGGTTTTCAGAGCACAACAGGGGCACGCTACGGAGGTTTTTGATATGGCAAGCAGGTATATTCAAAGCAAACAGAGCATGTATCGAGCTATGAATTATTTTCCCGAGGAGCAGGAGAAAGTTGACAACGCGACTGTAAAAATATTCGGCAATTACGTTGTATATTCTTTTTTGAATGAAAAGGACACGAGCGCTCTCTACACCGAAATAAGCGATGCATTAAAATAAGAAAACGGCAATACCGCTTGGTATTGCCGTTTTTTATAATCCGAAAACTTTTTTGAGGTATTGTCCTGTAAAGCTGTTTTTGTTATTTGCAACTTCTTCTGGTGTCCCCTGTGCGATAATCGTACCGCCGCCGTCTCCGCCCTCGGGACCGAGGTCGATTATATGGTCGGCACTCTTGATAACGTCGAGGTTATGCTCAATGACGAGAACGGTATTTCCGCTGTCAACAAGTTTTTGAAGAATTGCAAGCAGCTTTGAAACGTCTTCGGTATGAAGACCCGTGGTGGGCTCGTCCAAAATATAAATCGTCTTGCCCGTGCTTCGCTTGGTAAGCTCGGTAGCGAGCTTTACTCTCTGCGCTTCACCGCCCGAGAGAGTAGTCGAGGACTGACCTATCTTGATATAGCCGAGTCCCACGTCGCAAAGTGTTTCGAGCTTTCTGCGAATCTTGGGGAGCCCGTCAAAAAATTCAAGTCCCTCTTCAATACTCATATTGAGGACATCATATATATTCTTGCCCTTGAACTTAACGTCAAGCGTATCTCTGTTATATCTCTTTCCCTTGCAGACGTCGCATTTTACGTATACGTCGGGCAAGAAGTGCATCTCGATACACTTAACGCCGTCGCCCTCGCAAGCTTCGCATCTTCCACCTTTTACATTAAAGGAAAATCTACCCGCGCTATAACCCTTAGCCTTTGCATCGGTGGTTTGAGCGAAAAGATTTCTTATATCCGTAAACAGTCCCGTATAAGTTGCGGGATTTGAACGCGGAGTTCTGCCTATGGGGCTCTGGTCGATACAAATTACCTTATCAAGCGCCTCATAGCCCGTTATTCTGTCGTGATTTCCGGGGACTGAATAAAGCGCTCTGTTTAGTTTTTCCGCAAGCTTCGGATACAGTATTCCGTTTACGAGCGAGGATTTTCCCGAACCCGAAACACCCGTAACGCAGGTAAAAGTTCCAAGCGGAATTTTTACGTCAATATTTTTAAGATTATGTTCCTTGGCGCCGTAAATTTCAATAAAGTTGCCGTTGCCCGGTCTTCTCGTTTGGGGAATGGGGATTTCCCTTCTTCCCGAAAGATAAGCGCCCGTAATGGATTCGGGGCAATTCATGACCTCTTCGGGTGTTCCCGCAGCGACTACCTCGCCGCCGTGGATTCCCGCGCCGGGACCGATATCTATAACGTAGTCCGATTCAAGCATGGTTTCCATATCGTGCTCGACGACGATGACGGTATTGCCTATATCACGGAGCTTTTTGAGGGTTCCGATAAGTTTGGAATTATCTCTCTGATGAAGTCCTATACTCGGCTCGTCGAGGATATAGAGGACGCCGACAAGCGACGAGCCTATCTGCGTTGCAAGGCGTATTCTCTGCGCCTCTCCGCCCGAAAGTGAACCCGCTTTACGAGAGAGAGTCAAATAATCAAGACCTACGCTGGATAGGAAATTGAGCCTTGCTTTTATTTCCTTTAATATCTCGTGGGCGATAGCTTCCTCGCTCTGCGTGAGCTTTAAGTTAGCCACAAATTCAATTTCGTCTTTAATCTGCATATTGCAGAACTCGTCAATGGCAAGGCCGCCGACGGTAACTGCCAAAGGCACGGGAGCAAGACGTCTGCCGTTACACTCGGGACACGGAGCGTCCTCGACGAACTCGTCATAATAGTCGTTATTATTCTGCATATTCATTCTCTGCTCGATTATGCGGACGATTCCGTCGAATTTCGTCTTTTGTCTGTGCGATTCTCCTCCGAAATACCTCGTTACTTCATACGTTTCCGCTCCGCTTCCGTAGAGCAGAATGTTAATAGCCTCTTCTGAAAATTCTTCAAGAGGGGTATCGAGGTCAAATCCGAATCTTTTTCCAACCGCCGTAAAGAGGGGACCGTTCCAGCTCTCTTCTTCAAGCGATTTGAAGCCGTTTACCGCAATCGCTCCGTTGTGAAGAGAGAGAGATTTATCGGGAATTATCTTATCTATTGAGAGCTTGCGGAGTGAGCCAAGTCCAAAGCACTTGGAGCACGCGCCCGTCGGATTATTGAACGAGAACATTCTCGGCTCAAGCTCGCCTACTGAAAAGCCGTGCTCCTCGCAGGCGTAGGACTGCGAGAACGATATCTCTTCGGGGGCGCTGCCGTCACGAGGTACGGTTACTATAAGAAGGTGTCCGTCGGACGCTGAAAGCGCACTTTCAACCGAATCTGTAAGCCTTGAACGGATATCCTCACGCATAACGAGTCTGTCAACGACTATTTCTATGCTGTGCTTTTTATTCTTATCAAGGTTTATATCCTCGTCAAGCTCGTACATATTGCCGTCAACTCTGACACGCACGTAACCGCCCTTTTTAGCGTCTGAGAAAACCTTTTCGTGTCTGCCCTTCTGTGCTCTTACAACGGGAGAAAGCACCATAAAACGGGTTCCCTCGTCGATGGTCATAATGCGGTCAATTATCTGGTCGATGGTCTGTCTTCTTATCTCCTTACCGCACTCGGGACAGTGAGGTATGCCTATTCTGGCATACAAAAGGCGGAGATAATCGTATATTTCCGTTACCGTTCCGACAGTTGAACGGGGATTTTTTGACGTGGTTTTCTGGTCTATGGATATAGCCGGAGAAAGACCCTCTATTGAGTCTATATCGGGCTTATCCATTTGTCCGAGGAACATTCTTGCGTACGATGAAAGGCTTTCAACGAACTGTCTGTGTCCCTCGGCGTATATAGTATCAAATGCAAGAGAGGTTTTGCCCGAGCCAGAGAGTCCCGTCAAAATTACCAGCTTATCGCGGGGTATGGTTACGTCAATGTTTTTAAGATTGTTTACTCTTGCACCTTTTACGACAATATTTTTTACCATTTTGTATCCTTTATTTCTTATTTCTGATTTCCGATATTCTGTCACGCAAAAACGCCGCTTTTTCAAATTCAAGATGACGCGCAGCCTCTCGCATTTCCTTCGTGAGCTTTTCGATAAGCTCTTCTCTTTCCTTTTTGGTCATCTTATCGGCACTCTTTTGCTTCTTCTTTGATATCCGTTCTTCATCGGGCGAGCCCATCTCAATAAGGTCGCGCACGCCCTTGACGATGGTCTTGGGCACTATGCCGTGCTCGGCGTTATATTCGCTCTGTATCTTACGGCGTCGGTTAGTTTCTGCGATAGCACGCTCCATTGAGCCCGTTATTCTGTCGGCGTACATAATTACTTTACCATCGGCGTTTCGTGCGGCTCTTCCTATGGTCTGAACGAGTGAAGTTTCAGCGCGGAGGAAGCCCTCTTTATCGGCGTCAAGTATGGCGACGAGTGACACCTCTGGGATATCAAGCCCCTCACGAAGCAAATTTATTCCGACGAGAACGTCAAATTTTCCAAGACGAAGGTCTCGGATTATCTCCATTCGCTCCATAGTGTCCACGTTGAAATGGATATACCGAACCTTTATTCCGTTGTTTTCAAGGTATTCAGTAAGGTCCTCAGCCATTTGCTTAGTAAGCGTAGTCACGAGAACTCTTTCGTTCTTTGCAATGCGTATTCTTATCTCGCTCATAAGGTCATCGACCTGACCTTCAATTGGGCGGACAGTAACCTCGGGGTCCACAAGTCCCGTCGGTCTTATAATCTGCTCAACTATCTGCGTTGAGTTCTCCTTTTCGTACTCTCCGGGAGTGGCACTTACGAAAATAGCCTGATTGATTTTTTCCTCAAACTCCTCAAAGCGAAGCGGTCTGTTATCGTATGCGGACGGCAAACGGAAACCGAAATCTATCAGATTCTTCTTTCGCGCCGTATCTCCGCCGCTCATGCCTCGAACCTGCGGAAGCGATACGTGGGACTCGTCCACGAAGAGCAAAAAGTCGTCGGGAAGATAGTCAAGCAAGGTATAAGGTGTGCTTCCCTCGGGTCTGCCCGACAGAACTCTCGAATAGTTTTCAACTCCGCTACAAAATCCTACCTCGCGCAGCATTTCCATATCGTATTTTACTCTTTCGCTTATTCTTTGAGCCTCGAGGTATTTGTTCTGACTCTGGAAGAACGCCACTCTTTCATTCATTTCCTGCATTATCTCTGAGATGGCTTGTTCCCTTTTTTCATCGGAAACGGCATAGTGCGTTGCGGGATATATGGGGACGTAGGACAAAACTCTCAAAACCTCGCCGGTAACCGTATTGATTTCGGAAATTCTGTCTATTTCATCTCCGAAAAATTCAACTCTTATTGCCTTATCTCCGCTCGATGCGGGGAAAATCTCAACGGTATCTCCGCGCACGCGGAAGTTATCTCTGACAAAATTTATATCGTTTCTGTCGTAGCTTATAGATATGAGCTTTCTTATTAGTTTCTCTCTGCTCATTTCCATTCCGGGACGCAAAGAGAGCACGAGATTTTTATATTCCTCGGGGTCTCCGAGCGAGTAAATACAGGAAACGCTCGCGACGATAATTACATCTCGGCGCTCAAAAAGTGACGAGGTAGCGCTATGCCTCAGCATATCTATTTCGTCATTTATAAGTGCGTCTTTTTCGATATAAACGTCTTTTCCCGGGATATACGCTTCGGGCTGATAGTAATCGTAGTAGGAAACGAAATATTCCACCGCGTTTTCGGGAAAGAACTCGCGGAATTCCGAGCAGAGCTGTGCGGCAAGCGTTTTATTGTGGGCGAGCACCACCGTAGGTCTGTTTAGATTTGCGATTACGTTTGCCATTGTAAACGTCTTGCCCGAGCCCGTTACGCCGAGAAGCGTCTGCATTCTGTCACCGCGCAATACTCCGTCCGTGAGCTTTGCTATTGCCTCGGGCTGATCACCCGTCGGACCGTATGGAGAAACCAGCTTAAATTTATTGTTTATCATTCGATTTCCTCCCATACTTCTTTATACGCAGGCTCCGGGCACATTTCTGCATATATCATATCCTTGATTCGTGCAAGAAATTCCCGCGCGTCGTAAATAAGCTGTTTTCTGTACGGGCGAAGTCCTGCATCGACGCCGTCGGCTTCCATACCGAGCTCCTCTGCAATATAAATAGCCCTGTGTAAATGATATTTTTGACTTATAATCAAGATTTTATCTGCTCCGTAGACGTTTTTTGCTCTCACGATGCTCTCGTAGGTGGAGAGTCCGTAGCCGTCGCTGATAATTGCGCCTTCATCTACGCCCATTTCGAGTAGCACTCTTTTCATCGTAACCGTTTCGGTATAATCGGAGTGCTCACTGTCGCCGGAAAGCAGAATTTTGGGTGAATTTACGTTTTGATAAGCCTCAAACGCCGTTTTCAGACGGTCATAGAGCATGGGCGTAGGCGTACCGTCAGCTCGAACCCCCGCACCCAAAACCAAGATGCAGTCGTATTCACCGTTAAGCTCTTCAACCTCGTCCGGGGTATATATACTGTCATTGGTATTGAGCACTATATTTACGTTCACAATTATTGCAAAAAGCAAAATAAGCGCAAAAACATAGCCGATGAAAATGAGACTCTCGGCTATGTATTTTTTATGCTTTATAAGAAAATCCTTTACTTGAAGCAAAAACTGTTTCATTTCGATATTTTCCTTTCTTGGAAATATTACATTAATATAATAACACAAAATAGTCTAAATGTCAATAGTAATATTTCCGAAAACGGAATTTTTGTTAATAGAATGTTGCAAGCTCGGGATTGGGCTTTACCGCAAAGGACGTGTTTTCTGCATAGAGCACAGGGCCTTTTGTGTGATACATCTGATGATTTTCAATCTTGATTTTTGCAGTGAGAAGCACCCAGTCGCCCGTCTTTAACGCACTGTCCTTTTTGAGGTTGCAGACAAGTCCTGCAAAGGTGATATCGTCCGCACAGCAGGTCATAACGTGTCTTCCGATTATGATTGATTTCGAGCCGAGCGAGGGATCGCGTGCAACGAGTCCTTTGAATTTGACGGTTTTGTTGTCGTATTTGTCGATATCTTCCGTCATATCTCTGTACCAGACGGCAAAATCCCCGTCCTCAATTTCTATTATAGGCGCATCGACGTCAAAAGGAAGCTCGTCCTCAATATCGTCGTATTCAATTCTTCCGTCGGGATAGTCGTAAACTATCTCGGCACGGGGATTTACGCCTCTTACTATTTTGTGAATATTTTCTTTGTCAACGTTCCCGTCCGCTCTGTTGAGAACGAGCATTTCACACGCGGAAAGCTTATCAAACATAAGCGCGCGCATATTGGAGTTATACATATCGAAGGTAGCGCAGTCCGCAGACATTACGCACTGATAAACGTCCCAGGAGTCGGGCATATTCATAAAGAGCGTATCGAGCTTCCACATACCGTTGTATTCAACGATAATTCTGTCGATTATATGTTTTTTGCTGATTTCACTGAGGTATGCCGTAGAAAGATTTTCCTCGTTTTCAACTCTTTCAATGTATATATTTTTTCCCCAGAATCGGGACACGTCGTAATCGTCTATTCCTTCCTCGCAACAGATTATGAGCGTTTTTTCACCGCTGTTGAATCTTTGGTCCTCCATGGACTCCTGAATCATGTGTGTTTTTCCGCCCTCGAGGAAGCCTACAAATAAATATACGGGTATTTGATTTCTCATCTTAAACTCCATTAAATGCTAAACAGTTCTTTTATTTTCTCTTCGTTTATATGCGAGCCTATTACGCAGAGCTTACCGATAATATCGGGTGCGCCGCGTCTTATGTCGATAACTCCGGGAATGTAGTCGAAATACAGCCACTCTCCGTCGGTTGAATCGACGATACCTTTGGCACGAAGAATTATACCGAAGCGTTCCTCGTCCTCAAGAACTTCAAGGATTGAGTAGATATCGTTTTCGCTGTACTTGCGCGCGGTTTCAACGCCCCATGATTCAAATATTTCGTCGGCGTGGTGGTGATGATGATGCTCGTGTTCGTGGCAGTCGCACTCTTCGTCATCGTGGTGGTGATGATGCTGCTCGTGGTCATGGCAGTCGCACTCTTCGTCATCGTGGCGGTGATGATGCTCGTGGTCGTGGCAGTCGCAGTCTTCATCATCGTGGTGGTGGTGATGATGCTCGTGGTCGTGGCAATCGCATTCTTCGTCATCGTGATGGTGATGATGCTCGTGGTCGTGGCAGTCGCATTCTTCGTCATCGTGATGGTGATGATGATGCTCGTGCTCGTGCTCCATCTCTTCAAGAGTCTGCATAAGCGAATTACTGCTCTCAATGGCGGAAAGTATCTGCTTACCCGTAAGCTTGTCCCAGTCGGTAGTAATTATGTTCGCCGTGGGATTTACGCTTCTTAAAAGCTCGACGCACTCCGATATCTTCTGCTCGCTCGCGGTCTGCGTGTGGCTCAACACTATGCACTTCGCTTCGGCTATCTGATTATTGAAAAACTCACCGAAGTTTTTCATATACATTTTGCACTTATTTACGTCCGCAACTGTTGTGAGTCCGTTTAATACCACCTCGTCATTAAGGACGCTCTGCGTTGCTTTTACGACGTCGGAAAGCTTGCCGACGCCCGAGGGCTCGATTATGATTCTGTCGGGGTGGTAGGTATTGATTGCCTCTTTGAGTGCAGTAGAAAAATCTCCTACAAGACTGCAACAGATACAGCCCGAGTTCATTTCGGTAATGTTAATGCCGGATTCTTTAAGGAATCCGCCGTCAATACCTATCTGACCGAATTCATTTTCAATAAGCATGAGCTTCTCGCCCTTGTAGCCTTCCTCTATCATTTTCTTTATCAGCGTCGTTTTACCTGCGCCGAGAAATCCGGAATATATATCAATTTTCATCTTTTCTTCTCCTTTTCGAAAAAATACTCTACCTTATATTTTACCTCAATTATTTTTTATTGTCAACATTGTCAGGTAAAAAATATTGACTTTATTTAATATGTATGGTAAAATATTATTAATTCAAAGGAAACGGAGATTTTTATGAAACACGTTGATATATATACCGACGGTGCTTGCCGCGGAAATCCCGGAAAGGGCGGTTGGGGAGCAATTCTCGTCTACGGCGGCAAGGAAAAAGAGCTTTCGGGCGGGGAGAGCTCAACCACGAACAACAGGATGGAGCTCACCGCCGCCATCAGCGCCCTTTCCGCACTCAAAGAGAGATGTGAGGTAACACTCTATTCGGATTCAAAATATATGATAGACGCCATTCAGAAGAAATGGGTTTATTCGTGGAGAGATAAGGGCTGGAAGAAGGCTGACAAATCCCCTGCTCTCAATCCCGACCTTTGGGAAAAACTGCTGGAACTAATCGAGAAGCACGACGTTACCTTCGTTTGGGTAAAGGGACACAACGGACACTCATACAACGAGCGTTGCGACAAGCTCGCAACGGACTTTGCCGACAGCTTCAAATAATATGGTATACAGAATGAATTTGCACCCCTCGCCGTTTGAGTTTATCAAATCGGGCAAAAAGTCCGTTGAAATGAGGCTTAACGACGAGAGAAGAAAATACATAAAGGTCAGCGATACCATTATTTTTTCGCATACGGAAACGGGCGAGGAGTTTTGCGTTACCGTTACGGAGATTAAAGTTTACAAAGATTTTTACGAGCTTTACAAGCATTACGACAAGACGGAAATCGGTTATTTGCCCGAGGAAAACGCGGACCCTGCGGATATGTATGAGTATTATCCGCCCGAAAAAATTGAAAAATACGGAGCTTTGGCTATCCGAATAAAGCCCGCACAATAAACATAAAACCTGCAAGTGCACTTGCAGGTTTTATATTTTATTCAACTACTCTGTTAATCTTAAATCTGACAATCTTCTTTGAGGTGTTCTTTTCAAACTCTTCGTTTCTAATCTTGACAATCGATACTTTCTTATAAGGAGCGGAGTTCTGATTAATCTTCTGAACGTTCTCTTTGAAGTATTTTTGAGCGTCCTCAATACCGTGGCTCTTGAGTGCGTCAAAATCGGGGTAAATCTCGGCAACTATGCAGTCCTTGCCTGAACCGTCCGCATTGAGTCCCTCGTATACGATAACCTCGTTTACGCCGTAAATACGGGAAATCTCGGTTTCAATTTCTTCGGGATATACGTTTTTACCGTTGGAAAGAATAATGAGGTTTTTAAGTCTGCCCGTAATATAAATCCAACCCTCTTCGTCGAGCTTACCGTAGTCGCCCGTCTTAAAGTAGCCTTCTTCGTCAAAAGCGGCTGCCGTTGCTTCGGGATTCTTATAGTAGCCTATCATTACGTTAGGACCTTTAACGCATATTTCGCCCTCACCGTTTTCGTCGGGGTCTTTAATCTTGACCTGCTCGCCGATAATCGGGATACCTACGCTTCCCTTCTTTCTGTACTCATTTCTGTTGCAGGAGATAAGGGGTGAGCATTCAGTAATGCCGTAGACGTTGAGAATTGTGATACCGATACCCTCAAAGGTATCAATAATATCCTGATTAAGTGCAGCGCCGCCGCAGATAATCATTTCAAGCTTGCCGCCGAATGCGCTCGTAACGCTCGAAAAAAGCTTGCGTCTTGCGTCGATACCGACCTTTCTCATACCGTTACTTACCTTGATAAGAGCTCTGAGCATCTTATCCTTGCCCTGTTTTTCAGCAGTTGCCCAAATTCTCTTATAGAAGGTTTCTACGAAGAGGGGCACGAGAATAAGGTGGGTGGGCTGTTGCTCTTTAAGCTCGGTAAGTATGTATTTGAGACCGTTGGAAATATAAACCTCAGCGCCCTGTGCGTAGTGTCCGACAAAGTTTACCGTTGAGCCGAACGTGTGATGAGGCGGCAATACGTTGAGAGTTTTATCCGTAATTTTGAAATTGTACATACCCTGAGTCATATCGGAAACGATATTCGTCTGTGTAAGCATTACGCCCTTACCTTTGCCCGTCGTACCCGACGTAAACACGATGCTCGCAAGCTTATCGGGGTCAAGCTCGTAGTCGTAGTATGAGTTATCCCCATCCTCGATGAGCTTCTGTCCGTTGATTACGATATCTTCAAGCATAAGGACGTCTTCGAGGTTAGTCGCAGCGCTCATGCAGATAAACACGGGCTGAATTGAAAGTTCTTCACGGATTTTCTGAATCTTCGTATCGATTACAGAGCTGTAAAGCACGAAATCGCACTCCGCAGTTTCAATAATACTTTTTATGTCGTCTGCGGGAAGCTCCTTATCAATCGGAACGGTTACAGCACCTATTGACATTGTTGCATAGTATGACGTTACCCAATTATAAGAGCTCTCGCCGACGATGGCGATATGCCTTTCTCTGACGCCCTCGGCAACAAGTCCAGTACCCATGGCAACGATATATTCTCTCGTTTCTGCAAAGGTCTTTTTAGTTACTTCCTTGCTGTGAGGGTCTTCCTTAAAAGAATACGCGATGCGGTCCGGATATTTGTTAGCCACGTTTTCAGTCATTACTCTGAAGTCTTCAAATACCGTGGTTTCGTACAAAGGATAGTTTTTATTAGCCATTATCTTATCTCCATATTTAATAAAATTCAGAACGCAATCTTATTTTCGATATAGGATTTGAGTTCGGAAATGGGCAGTCTTACCTGCTCCATGGTATCTCTGTCGCGTACGGTTACGCAGCCGTCTGTTTCAGACTCAAAGTCGTAGGTAATGCAAAGAGGTGTACCTACCTCGTCCTGACGTCTGTATCTCTTACCGATAGAGCCCGTTTCGTCGAAATCTACATTGAAGTACTTGGAAAGCTCGCGGTAAATCTCGTCAGCCTTATCGGAAAGCTTCTTTGAAAGAGGAAGAACAGCCGCCTTAATAGGCGCGAGTGCGGGGTGAATGCGAAGCACTGTTCTTACGTCGTTCTTTGCCTCATCAATAACTTCCTCATCGTAAGCGTCGCAAAGCACTGCGAGAACGCTTCTTTCAACACCGAGCGAGGGCTCGATAACGTAAGGAACGTATCTCTCATTCGTTTCGGGGTCGAAATACGTGAGGTCCTTCTTGGACTCGTTCTGATGCTGAGTGAGGTCGTAATCGGTGCGGTCTGCTACGCCCCAAAGCTCGCCCCAGCCGAACGGGAACAAAAATTCAAAGTCGGTTGTAGCCTTTGAATAGAAGCAAAGCTCTTCGGGGGCGTGGTCGCGAAGGCGAAGATTTTCGTCTTTAAGACCGATATCGAGAAGCCACTGATGGCAGAAGTTTCTCCAATATGCAAACCATTCAAGGTCAGTGCCGGGCTTGCAGAAAAATTCAAGCTCCATCTGCTCAAATTCACGAACGCGGAAGATGAAGTTACCGGGAGTTATCTCGTTTCGGAAGGATTTACCTATCTGACCAATACCGAAGGGGAGCTTTTTACGGGTTGTTCTCTGCACGTTTATGAAATTCGTAAAAATACCCTGAGCAGTTTCGGGACGGAGATAAACCGTGTTTTTGGAATCCTCGGTTACGCCCTGGAATGTCTTAAACATAAGGTTGAACTGACGGATATCCGTAAAGTTATGCTTTTTACAAGTGGGACAAGGAATATCGTGCTCGTCAACGAACGCTTTGAGCTCTGCCTGAGAGAAAGCGTCAATGGGCTTTTCAAGAGCGTAGCCCGTTTCGGCACACCAGTCCTCAATAAGCTTGTCGGCACGGAATCTTTCGTGGCACTCACGGCAGTCCATCATGGGATCGGAGAAACCTGCAAGGTGACCGGATGCCACCCAAGTTTGAGGATTCATAAGAATTGCCGCGTCAAGACCTACGTTGTACTTGTTCTCCTGAACGAATTTTTTCCACCAAGCTCTTTTGATATTGTTTTTGAGCTCAACACCCAAAGGGCCGTAGTCCCAAGTGTTTGCAAGTCCGCCGTAAATCTCGGAGCCGGGGAAAATAAAGCCTCTGTTTTTGCACAAGGCAACTACCTTGTCCATTGTTTTTTCTGTGTTTTTCATTTTAATACCTCTTTCTTATAACTGGCTGTTATAAAGATTTGTTTATTCAAAAATATTTTGGGTCGAATTAGTGTTATCGGGGGTGAAATAAATGCTTGAAGAAGCCGTGGTACTGTATCCTGGGAGCTCTATGAATTTATGTGAGAGGAGCTCATATTTTGCAAGGAAGTCGCAGTATGCCAAAACCTCTTTTCCTGACAAATCCGTATCGATAAGCTTTCTGAACGACTCCGAATTTACGGTGCTCGCTATTCCCGAAACCGTTTGGGGCTTCGCGTGGTCCGAAAGGAAGCCTTCCATATAGGACCTGCCTATTTCGGAGAGCGATACTTTGGTCATATCGTATCCGTCGTAGGTAAACATAGCTTCGGCAAGCTCGCCGTTCATTGAACGCTGTCCGGAGTAGTACATTCCGTTATACAAAAAAGGATTATATATGTAACAGTTGACTATTCCGACGCTGTCGGTAAGAGCCGAAATGGCTCTCGTTGAAAAGAGAATATATCTGTCTATTGTAGTTCCGATAAGTCCCTCTATCGCGTTTTTGATATTGGAAATACCGTTATTTTCATAGAGTGATTGCAATACCTTGCCGTTTGATATGAGTGTGTTATCGGGAATGGGTAAAAAGCTGATGCAATTGCCCTCGGGGTCAAGATTAAGAACGGCAAGGGATATGACCTTGTCGCCGTTGGTTACGCCCACCAAAACGTTTGATTCCTTATTGGCGGGATCAATGGCAACGACGTCGATATATAGCTTCGTCATAATGATACCCGAAACCAGAGCAAATATCACAAATGAAAGAAAAAATGACCTAAAAAACAAATTTAATTTGATTTTCATAAGCGATTCCTTTCAAAACATTAACATTATACAATAAAAATCGGGAAAATTCAATATACATTTCCCTATTTTAACCTCAATATTTATTGAGGTTAATCGTGGAGCCTTTCACCGAGAATATTGCGGTATTTTTGATAAAATTCCTCAAAATATCCGCCGTCGAGTGCCTCTCTTATCTTCTCGGTAAACTCGTTATAGAAATAGAGATTGTGAAGTACGGCAAGACGCATACCGAGTGCTTCCTTTGCTTTAATAAGGTGTCTTATATAAGCTCTTGAATAGTTACGGCACGCAGGACAGCCGCAGCCCTCGTCAAAGGGACGTGGGTCCTTTGCGTACTGCTCGTTCATAACGTTCATTTTGCCGTGCCACGTGAAGAGATTTCCGTGGCGCGCGTTTCTCGATGGCATTACACAGTCGAAGAAATCTACTCCTCTGTGAACCGCTTCGAGAATATTGCAGGGTGTGCCTACTCCCATGAGGTATCTCGGCTTATCGGCGGGCATGTAGGGCTCTACGACTTCGATTATTCTGTACATTTCCTCTGTGGATTCGCCGACGGCAAGGCCGCCTATTGCATATCCGTCGAGGTCAAGCTCCGCTATTTCCTGCATATGCTTTATTCGCAGGTCGTCGTATGTGCTTCCCTGATTTATGCCGAAGAGCATCTGATTTTTATTTATGGTATCGGGTAAGGAATTGAGCCTTTCCATTTCCGCCTTGCATCTTTTGAGCCAGCGAACGGTCCTGTCGCAAGAATCCTTCGTGTACTTATATTCTGCGGGGTTTTCTATACATTCATCGAACGCCATGGCGATAGTGGATGCGAGGTTGGACTGTATCTGCATACTCTCCTCCGGGCCCATAAATATTCTTTTTCCGTCGATATGGGAAGCGAAATGCACGCCTTCCTCGGTTATCTTACGCAGAGGTGCCAAGGAAAAGACCTGAAATCCGCCACTGTCGGTCAGCACGGGTTTATCCCAGTTAAAGAACTTATGGATACCCCCCATATCGTGAATAAGCTTATCGCCCGGTCTTACATGAAGGTGATACGTATTGGAAAGCTCAACCTGACATTTCAGTTCACGCAAATCCATAGTTGAAACACCGCCCTTGATAGCGGCACTGGTACCGACGTTCATAAAAACAGGCGTTTGTATATCGCCGTGAACGGTGTGCAGAACTCCGCGTCTTGCGCGCCCCTCTGTTTTTATCAGTTCAAAATTTTTACTCATTATTTATCCTTTCAGGTGCATTATGACCTCTCAAATTGATGGTCAAGATTTCTCTTGCTCAGTTCCATGGCAACGGGACGCCCGTGGGGACAGAAGGTTATGTCGGGTATCTTCATAAGCTGTTCGACTATCCAGTCGGTATGCGCTTCGACATATTCTCTGCCCGCCTTTATCGCCGCCTTGCACGAGGCTTGATAAAGTGCTTTTTCAAAAAGTATATCCCTTGTGAGCTTTGCGTCACCGAGTCCGTCTTTTATGCGGTTTATCATAGTGGATATTGTGTCCTGTGTGTCGCAAGACGCAAGCTCTGTCGGAATGGAATACACTAAAATACTGTATTTTCTAACCCCGAGCTTAAAACCGAGCTTCTCAAACTCTCGGAGATAATCGTTTACCACAGCTATCTCGGCAGAGGTGAGCATTATTTCAAGCGGAGAGATGAGAATTTGCGATGCGGGCTCCTTTTCTTTCATCATCTTTTTGTTTTTCTCAAAGATGATTCTTTCGTGAGCGGCGTGCTTATCGATTATGAGAAGCTTATCGTCACGCTCAACCAATACATAGGAATTGAACACCTCTCCCACAATTCTGTAATTTATTATTGCTGTTTTTTCAGAATTTTCTGTTGCTTTTCGTTCCTCAATCTCTTTATAGAGCATTTCCAGAGCAGCATCCCAATCCTCTTCGTCCTCGGTATCAAAAAGTACGGGCGAATTGTCGGGATAGTAGGTGTTATACATAACCGCTATTTTAAGAATTTCGCTTGCGGGAAGTTTCTTAAACTCTTCGTCGGTCATCTTTTCGGCTCTTTCATGCAATTCGACCATTTCCGCGGGGATTTCGCTCTCGGGAACGGGATTTTCGGAAAGTACATTTTCAGGGAGCACATCTTCGGGAATTATGCTATCAAATTTCTCTGCCTTTACGGTGGGGGACGACGTGAAAGCGTCTTTTTTGCCACTATCCTTTGCAATATCGGATATCAGAGTTTCGGTATATTTAATCTGCTCCGCCTTTTCCTCTCTTTTGGAGTTTACAATCGGAGCAAAAGCCTCGGAGACAGGGCGTGCGTCTGCAATACTTCTGTACTGCTCTGCGCTCATTCTTTCATAGCTGAATTTGGGCTTGGGGGGAGCTATAAGAATTTCGGGACGTGTCGTATTCTCCTCCAGAGCAGATTTTACGGTGTGATATATAGCCTCGAAAACGGGCTTTTCATTTGCAAACTTAACCTCGAGCTTTGTCGGGTGAACATTTATATCCACGACGCTCGGATTGATTGTCAAATTGAGCACGCAAACGGGAAATTTCTCGGGCGGAAGATACGAAGTATACGCCTGCTCTATTGCCGACATGGCAAGCTTGCTCTTTATAAAGCGGTTATTGATAAAGAAATTCTGATAATTCCTGTTTGACTTTACAACGTCGCTTCTGCCGATATAGCCCTCTACCTTTATGTCGTTTATCTCCGAGGAAACGTATATCATGGCGTTCTGCATCTGTTTTCCCATGACGGTATAGATGACGTTTTCAAGCTTTCCGTCACCCGGTGTATCGAGTTTCAACGTACCGTCCGAAATGAATCTGAAAGAGATTTCGGGGTGGGAAAATGCCAACTTTTCAATAACGGTGGCGATAGCGCTCGCCTCGGTTACGTCGCGCTTTAAGAACTTTCTCCTTGCGGGAATGTTTGCAAAAAGGTTTTCAACTATTACAGTAGTACCCTTTCGGGACGCTTGCTCGCTGTATTCGGTTATCTCACCGCCGTGCGCTTCAATCATAGCACCATACTGTGCGTCCGCGGTTTTTGAGATTATTCTCAAATCGGACACCGATGCGATAGCCGCCAATGCCTCTCCTCTGAAACCGAGTGTGAGTATCTTCATAAGGTCATCCGAGGTCTTTATCTTACTTGTAGCGTGTCGCTTTATGGCGATGGGCAGGTCATCTGCCTCTATTCCGCAGCCGTCATCGGAAACACGCATATACGTAATTCCGCCGTTCTTTATTTCAACGGTAATTTGCTCTGCTCCTGAGTCTATGGAATTTTCGACGAGCTCCTTTATTACCGATGAAGGTCTGTCGACTACCTCGCCTGCGGCAATCAGATTCGCAACGGCGAAGGAAAGCACATTGATTTTTCCCATTTGTTCTCCTTTCCCTATTTGAGTCTGTTATTGAGCTCAAACAGAAGATTCATCGCCTCAACGGGCGTCATAGAATTGATATCCACTTTCTTTATATCATCGATTACAGAGCGTTCGGTAAGGTCCTCAAAGGTGATAAGGGAGTCAAGCTCTTCTTTGATATTGGAGCTTGATGTCGTGAGCGAGCGAGAGGTTTTTTCGACGGTGGAAAGTATCTCTTTTGCGCGCTTTATGACCTCATTCGGAAGTCCTGCGAGCTTTGCTACCTCAATTCCGTAGCTGTCGTCGGTAGAACCTCTTATTATCTTTCTTAAAAAGATGATATCGTCGCCGCGTTTCTTTGCGGCGATATTATAATTCACGATACCCGAAAATTCGTCTTCCATAGACGTAAGCTCGTGGTAGTGAGTTGCAAAAAGAGTTTTCGCGCCTATCTTTTTGCCGTTTGTATATTCGATAATGGCACGGGCTATGCTCATTCCGTCAAAGGTTGACGTTCCTCTGCCGACCTCGTCGTAGATGATAAGGCTCTTCTGCGTAGCGTTCCTTAAAATATACGCAACCTCGTTCATTTCAAGCATAAAGGTCGACTGACCGGAAGCCAAGTCGTCGGACGCACCTACACGGGTAAAGACCTTATCTACGATGCCTATTCTCGCATCGCTCGCGGGAACGAAGGAGCCTATCTGTGCCATTACGACGATAAGAGCAACCTGACGCATATACGTGGATTTACCCGCCATATTGGGACCTGTTATAAGCATAAGTCTGTTGGCATTCGTGTCAAGATAAACGTCGTTGGGGACGAAATACGTGTCCTTGACGAACTGCTCGACGACGGGGTGCCGTCCGTCCTTAATGTCAATAACGCTGCTGTCGTCGATTTCGGGTTTAATGTAATTATTCTTTGCGGCAACGGAGGCAAGGCTGTTATAAACGTCAAGAGTTGCGACAAGATTTGCGCTCTTTCTTATACGCTCGCTCTCGTTTGCGATGCTTTGGCGTATCTCCTGGAAGAGGTTATATTCAAGCGTGCATACTCTGTCAGCCGCACCGAGAATTGTCGCCTCAACGTCTTTGAGCTCCTGCGTTATGTATCTTTCGCAGTTTGCGAGAGTTTGTTTTCTTATATATCTGTCGGGCACCATTGAAATGAGGGATTTAGTTACCTCAATATAGTATCCGAACACCTTATTATAGTTGATTTTGAGGGTTTTAATGCCCGTAAGTTCCCTCTCTCTCTGGGTGATTTCGTCTATCCAAGAATGACCGTCGGTCATTACTGAGCGGAGTCGGTCAACCTCATCGTTATATCCCGCAAGGATTATTCCGCCGTCTCGCACCGAGAAGGGCGCGTCCTCGCAGATTGATTTATTAATGAGGTTATAGATATCGGAGAGAGTATCGAAATTCTCAAAAACTTTTCTGAGTTCCTCACTCTTGCAGTCGGCTACGAGTGCCTTTATCTCGGGAAATACCGATATCGTAGAACAAACAGCACGCAAATCCTTGCCGTTTGCGGTGCCGTAGATAATCTTTGTCAAAAGTCTTTCAAGGTCGAGAACGCCCGAGAGCAGAGTTTCAAGCTCCTGTCTCTTTATATAGTTTTCGTAAAGCTCCTCTACTGCGCTCTGCCTTTTGAGAATGAGGGACGATTTGAGCAAGGGGTGCTCAACCCACTGTCGCAAAAGTCTTGCACCGGGCGCGGTTTTCGTTTTATCAAGCACCCAAAGAAGAGAGCCTCTCTTCTCTTTCGTTCTCATGGTTTCGCAGAGTTCGAGATTTCTGCGCGAGTTGACGTCTATCTCCATAAACTGACCCGTGGTATACACCTTCAAGTCCTTAATATTCGTTGAGTCCGTCTTTTGCATTTCCGCTATGTAGTTAAGCAGACCGCCGATAGCGCAGATAACGCTCTTTTTATTTTCCCAAGCAATTCTCTCGCTCTCGAATTTTTCTCTTACGCCGTTATAGGAAGCACTGTAATCAAAGCGGAAGGACTGGTTATCGCTTATCTGGCTCGTTACGGCTTCTTTCATGAACTGCCCCTTATCCGCAAGGGCGTCTATGGGAGTATTTATAATAATCTCGCTCGGCTTATACGTGGAGAGCTCTATATTGAGCTTTGAGAGCATTTCCTTGCCCGAAAAAGACGTAGCGAACGCCTGTCCCGTTGAAACATCGGCAAAGCAGACGCCCGTTTCCTCTGCGTCGTAATAAATAGCACAAAGGTAGTTATTTCTCGCCTCGCTGAGCAGATCGGATTCGATAAGCGTACCGGGAGTTATTACTCTTATAACATCCCTGCGCACAAGCCCCTTTGCAAGCGAAGGGTCTTCGAGCTGTTCACAGATAGCGACCTTATATCCCTTTTCAATAAGTCTGCCTATGTACGACTCCGCGCTGTGAAAAGGAACACCGCACATCGGTGCTCTCTCTTCCTCGCCGCAATCTCTTCCCGTCAAGGTCAGTTCAAGTTCACGCGACGCAAGTATTGCATCGTCGAAGAACATCTCGTAAAAATCTCCCAGACGGTAGAACAGAAGAAAATCCTTGTATTTATTTTTTATTTCAAAGTATTGTTCCATCATCGGAGTCATGGACAATCTCTCCTTATCTTAAATTGAGTTTTTTTAGTGGCACTGTGAATGGCAGGTAGCGCAGTTATGAGTGCACGCCGCGGAGGGGTCCTCGCCCGTTATTGTACAGGTGATAATGTTGTTTACCTCGCTCATAAGCTCGTTTACTTCGTATTGGAGCGTATTGAGTCTTACAAACGCCCCATTTGAAACTATCTGTTCGTAAAGCTGATTTATTCTTTCGTTGATGGCGTCAATGGTAAAGCCGTCCTTATCCTCTTTCATCATTTCAGATTGAAGAGCCTGCTGCTGTACCTCGTATTCTTTAAGAGCAGTCTGCAAGGCAGTATCTGCTTCGTAAGCCTTTTTCGCCGCTTCAAATTCTATAAGTCTTTCGTCTTTCTTTATAGCTTCACCGAGCTGCTTTGCAATTTCAAAAATTTCCATTGTGTTTTTTCTCCTTTATACTGTTTTGCCGATAAGCGCGAAGGTTTCGGCTTTTGTAATTTCCACGTTGACGTATTTTCCGCAGAGCTCGGGCGCGCCGTTAAAATGCACTATTTTATTGCCCTCGGTTCTTCCGCAGAGCACGTCGGAATTGGTTTTGCTCTCGCCGTCGCAGAGCACACGAATAGTCTGCCCGAGATGCTTTTGATTTATTTCGTAAGCGATATCGTTTTGAAGCGAGAGAAGTCTGTTAAATCTCTCCGACTGAACCGCGGGCGGTACTTGATTTTCCATTTCGGCGGCGGGTGTGCCCTTTCTCGGGGAGTAAATGAAGGAATAAATCATATCGTATCTTACGCGTTTGAGCGCATCAAGCGTTCCCTCAAAATCTTCCTCTGTTTCGCCCGGAAATCCGACGATGATATCCGTAGTTATGACGATATCGGGAATTTTCTCCCTCATATAGTCAACTATGTCGAGGTATTTATCAAGCTGATAGTGACGGTTCATCGCTTTGAGTATTCTGTCACTGCCCGATTGCAAGGGCAGGTGGAACTGCTTTGCAACCCGGTGATTATTTGCAATAACGTCAACGAGCTTTCTTGTTGCGTCCTTCGGGTGGCTCGTCATAAAATGAAGCAGAAAATCTCCCTCAATATGAGCAAGCTCGTCAAGCAAGTCGGCAAAATCGTAGTCAAATCCGCTGTCTTTTCCGTAGGAATTGACGTTCTGACCGAGGAGTGTGATATCCTTATAGCCCTCTGATACAAGTTCTCTGACCTCTTTTATTATCTCCTCTTTTCTTCTGCTTCGCTCGCGTCCTCTTACGTAGGGCACGATGCAATACGTGCAGAAATTATTACAGCCGTACATAATGGAAACCCATGCGCGATAATTGCTCTCGCGTTTTACGGGAAGTCCCTCGGCTACTGCGTATTCCTCGTCGGTGCAGTAAAGTCTTTTTCCCTTGCCTATCTTCTTTGAAAGAAGCTCGGGGAGCTTATGAATGGCGGAAGTCGAAAATACAAAATCAACGTAAGGATATTTGAATTTAATATCGTTTATTCTGTGCTCCTGAGTTACCATACAACCGCACACCGCGATAACGAGCTCGGGATTTTTCTGTTTTATGTGTTTGTACTGACCGATAATCGATAACGCTTTAAGCTCTGCGTGCTCTCTTATGGCACATGTATTTACCACGATGAGGTAGGCGTTTTCGGGGGACGTGAGTATCTCATAACCCATAGCCTCTGCCATTCCCGCGATTCTCTCGCTGTCCGCCTCATTCTGCTGACAGCCGAACGTCATAACGAACGCTCCGCGCTTGACGCCGTGCTCTTTTTCAAAAAGGTCGTTACTCTCGCGGATTTGGCTCATATATCTGTACTGATTATCAATTTCTTCTTTTGGTAATATTTTCGTCACTTTCAAAACATATTTCTCCATAATACACAATATATCATCTTAATATTATACATTACGGCAAGTCAAAAGTCAAGAAATTTGTAGAAATTGAGATTTATATTTTTTGTTCCTTGACAGAGCTCATTTTTTAGGGTATAATAGTTCGGATACTTTTGGAAAGGAGAGGAAAAATGATACTTATTATTGCTGAAAAGCCGAGTCTTGCGCGCAATATAGGCGCGGGAATCGGTAAGATGACAAACAGGAACGGCTATCTTGAAGGTAACGGTTATCTTATAACTTGGGCTTTCGGTCATCTTTTCTCCCTTGCCGATATTGAGCACTATTCTCCTTCACCCGACGGCACTAACCGCTGGACTATGGACAATCTTCCCTGCTTCCCCGAAAAATTTGTTTTCGAACTCAAAAAGGACGCAAAAAAGCAGGTTGACACGGGTGTTGCAAAACAGTTTGCCATAATAAAACAGCTCTGCAACAGAGCGGATGTTGACACAATAGTGAATGCGGGAGATGCTGACCGTGAGGGAGAGATAATAGTCAGGCTTTGTATCCAGAATGCTCTTCAAAGTCCCAAGGATATACGCAGACTCTGGCTTCCCGACCAGACTCCGCAAACCGTTGCGAAGGCACTCACGGAAATGAAGCCCGATGCGGAATACGACAATCTCGCAAACGAGGGCTTTGCTCGCACCTACATAGACTGGCTCTACGGCGTAAATCTCACCCGCTATGCAACGCTCAAAACGGGCACGCTTTTGCGCGTGGGACGCGTTATCGTTCCCATTGTCAAGGCTATATATGACAGAGATATGGCGATAAAGAATTTCGTGCCCGAAAAGTATTACATTATTGCAAGTAAGGAGTTTACAAACGGCGAAGTAATTGAGCTCAACGGCAAAAAAAAATTTGCCGCAAGCGAACTTAATCTTGCAGATGAGCTCTGCCGAAAATACAACGCTTCAACTGCTGTCGTTACGGCGGTGAAACGCAAAAAAGAAACGCTCCAACCGGGCAAGCTCTATTCTCTTTCCAAGCTTCAAAATGTGCTCGGTAAGAAGTACAAAATGTCGATGAAGCAGAGTCTTGATATCATTCAGAAGCTCTACGAAAACGGCTATCTCACCTATCCTAGAACGAACTCCGAGTATCTTGCGACAAGTGAGCAAGGCAAGGTCAAGACCATTCTCGAAAACTGCAAAAAGCTCGGATATCCCGTTGAATTCAAATTTTCAAAAAAGATATTCGACGACTCGAAGATCGAGTCCCACTCGGCTCTCACGCCGACGTATAAAATTCCCGATGCCTCAAAGCTGACACCCGACGAGATGAAGGTTTATTCCACCGTTTTCCGTCGCTTCGTGGCGGTTTTCTGCGCGGAAGAATGTATCGTGGAGAAAAGTGAAATAACCATCAAGGTCGGCGATTACGAGGAGTTTTCCATCAAGGGCACTGTCATCGTTCAAAAGGGTTGGACGAAATACGACGACTACACTCAAAAGGACAAAATTCTGCCCAAACTCGCAAAGGGCGATGAGGTAGTTATCAATTTCAAGCCCGCGCAGAAGGAGACCGCTCCGCCCAAGCACTACACAATTGAAACGCTCAACAATTATCTTAAAAATCCCTTCAAGGACGACAAGGCAGCGCTTGACGAAAAGTCACAGAGCGACGAGGGTGAAAATACGGACGACGCCGAGGATTATAAGGCTATCTTTGAGGGTCTTGAGCTTGGAACCGAGGCTACGAGAACGGGCATTATCGACAACGCTCGAAACAGTCAGTATATAAACCTAAACAAGGACGTTTATACTATTCTCCCCGGCGGTATATTTATGATAGAGTCGCTTATGAGAATGAATATAACGATGGACAAGTACAAGACGAGCCAATTAGGTCAGGCGCTCAAAAAGGTATATCACGGCACAATAGAAATAGGCGACGCGATAAAGCTTACCGAGGAAGAGCTCTCGGAAATTTTCAGTGCGAAGGACCAGCCCGTTGAGCTCGACACGGATATCGGATTTCTCGGCGACGTCGTAGGTCCCTGCCCGCTTTGTTCGGGCGAAATCAGACGTACGAAATTCGGCTACGGCTGCTCCAATTACAAGGAAAACGGCTGTAAATTCTCCATAAGCAATTATATTTTGGGCAGGTCTATTTCAAAATCGAACGTCCGGATGCTGCTCAACACAGGAAAAACGTCGAAAATTCAGGGCTTTACCTCGAAAAACGGCAAGCAATTCAGCGCATATCTGAAATTGCAGGACGGAAAAGTAGTTTTCGACTTCACATGACAAATCTCCTCTTTTTAACACATTTTTCCCGCTCAAAATATACTGTAATATGACAGTTTTATTTGAGCAAAAATTTCCTTTCCGTATTTTCACTCAAAGTGATTAAATGCGGACGAAATATGGAAAAAATATACCAAAGCAAATGATAAGACTGAACCCTTATCTATACGGAGGTATTCTTGATGAACGTTAAAAGAGGAGATATTTTTTATGCGGATTTGAGCCCCGTCGTAGGCTCGGAGCAAGGTGGGCTCCGCCCCGTTTTGATAGTTCAAAACGATGTCGGGAACAGATATAGCCCCACGGTTATTGCTGCAGCCATTACATCAAAAATGGGTAAGGCTCATCTGCCGACGCATATAGACATTCACGCAAACGGAGTCGGACTTGCCAAGGATTCCGTCATTCTGCTTGAACAGATACGAACAATAGACAAGCAAAGATTAAAGGAAAAAATGGGGCATCTTGACGATAATATGATGAACGAGGTCAACTCCGCAATAGCGGTCAGCTTCGGACTCTCGGGCGGTGATGCGACATAAAAAATTAACAAAAAAGTATTGATTTTTCTTTTGCTTTGATGTAAAATACCACTCGGTAATTTCAAAAAAGGAGATAAAAATGAAATTTACACGGAATTACAATATACGTTGGCACGACACTAACGCCAACCGAGAGATAACTCCATCTGCTGTTCTTACGTTTATGCAGGAAACGACCAACAAGCACATTCAGACCTTGTATCCCACTTTGGAATACATAAGGGACGAACTTCATCAGGCTTTTATTCTTTCAAAAATTTATATGCGATTTTACGAGCCCGCTTACGCTTACGAGGACATAACCGTAGAAACGTGGACAGGTGTGGAATCAAGGGGCTTTACCTTTTACCGTAGCTTCAGAGTAAAGAGGGGCGATACTGTAATTGCAGACGCGCTCACAACTTGGGCGTTGCTCGACACGATTGAGCACAAGCTTCTGCCAATCTCAAAATTTGAAAACAATTTCGTTGACGAGCCATCGCTTGAGGTCAATATGCCGAGAAGAATTAAATTTCCCGACGGGGAGCCGGAGCTTGTCGGCAAGAGAAAGATAGTTTACAGCGACATTGACTACAACAGGCACATGAACAACACTCACTATCCGAATATGCTCGTTGACTTTCTTCCCTCTCCCGAGCATTACAGAGTCAAGGAGCTTATGCTCTCCTTCATTCTCGGCGCTATGTACAACGACGAGCTGTCGGTTTTGAGAGCGCAGGACGGTGATAATACCTTTTATTTCAGAACGCTTAACTCCGAGGGCAAGACCTGCCTTGAAGCTTATATGCTCACCGAAGAACAAAAATCCGAGATTAAATAAAAAAGCAGAATATTTTACCTCCGTTTGACATATAGTTTACTGACTATAAAAAAACGGAGGTTTAATATTTATGAATTCAATCAACTTAACATCAATCATTTTATTTTTGGCGGTCGTCATCCTTGCAATCTTTATCGGCGGAAAAGAGATAAACGCAAAGATTGAACAAACCATCGAAGCCAACTACAAATCGGAAATAGAAGCCCTGAGAGAAAAGCTCAATCAGCAGAGCGAGCTCATCAATTCAATTATCAGTCTTAACAACAAAAACGAAGAAAACAACGGCGGAAATGCGGGCAATAATAACACCTCAAACACCGACAACGGCACAAACGGCGGAAGCACACCAACGGAAAGTGAGCCCGAATTTGAATACATAAAGGAAAACGGGGGTATTACGATAACGAAATACAACGGCACTCAAACAAATGTCAGGATACCCAACAATATAGAACAGCTTCCCGTACTGAAAATAGGAGAAAGTGCTTTTGCCGACACGAAAGTAAAATCTGTTACACTTCCCTCTTCCTGCACGGAAATTGACTGGTTTGCTTTTTACGGTTGCTATGCTCTCAGCACTGTTTATGTTCCCGAAAGCGTCAGCGTGATAGGCTACGGCGCGTTCGATTCGTGCTCAAAGTCTCTTACGTTATACGGAGAGCGCGATTCATTCGCCCAAAAGTACGCAAAGAGCTTCGGTATAACCTTTTCAGTACAGTGATTTATAAGAAATAAAGGTCAACGGGTTTCCGTTGACCTTTTGTTATTTATGAGAATATCTCTTTATAATCGTCGATTGCCTTTTGAATTATCTCAATGGCTCTGTCCTTGTCATAAAGCGATTTTACCGCCGTTTTCTTGTTTTCAAGCTGTTTATACACCTTGAAAAAGTGCATAATTTCGTCGAAAACGTGCGTGGGCAGGTCGTGAATGGAGTGGTAGTTCACGGCAGTCGGCTCACTTACGGGAACTGCGATTATCTTATCGTCGATATCACCGCCGTCAACCATCTGCATAACGCCGATGGGTCTTACCTTCACGAGAGTCATGGGATATATCTCGGGAGATGCGAGCACGAGAACGTCAAGGGGGTCCTTGTCGTCTGCGTACGTTCTCGGAATAAAACCGTAATTCGCGGGATAGTGAGTCGAGGTATACAAAACCCTGTCAAGCTTGAGAAGTCCCGTTTCCTTATCAAGCTCGTATTTACATTGCGAGTTTTTCGGAATTTCGATTACCGCGGTAAACTCCTCGGGGGTTATCTCACTTGGATTAATATCGTGCCAAATATTCATACCTTTCTCCTTATTTTACAAAGTCAAATTCAAAATCGTAAATAGAAACGGTATCGCCGTCCTTACAGCCGTGCTTTTCAAGCTCCTCAAATATTCCGCTTCTGTAAAGTATTCTCTGGAAGTAGTTAAGGGATTCGTTATCGGAGAAGTTAATCTGTCCCATAAGGTTGAAAAGCCATTCGCCCTCAACGTAGTAAACGCCCTTTTCGTATGTTATGGCGGTATCTTTACCGCCGCCGACGTAAGCGTCCTCGGGTTCGTATTCCGACTCGTAAACAGTCATTGGGGGGAGCTCTGCAAGTATCTCGGCTGACAGTCTTATAACCTCGTCAAGTCCCTCTCCCGTTACCGCCGAAACGTACAAAAGCGTCCAGCCGTTTTCCGCAACGTAGTTCTCGAAGGCTTCGATATCTACCGTTTCTCTGTCGAGAGAGTCAACCTTATTTGCGAGAATTATCTGACGGCGCTCGGCGAGCTCGGGGCTGTAACGCTCAAGCTCGGTATTGATTTTGATGATATCGTCCACGGGGTCCCTGCCCTCAAAGCAGGATATATCAACGACGTGCCAGAGGAGTCTGCATCTGTCCACGTGACGCAAAAATGCGTGTCCGAGACCTGCTCCGTCGGCTGCACCCTCGATAAGTCCGGGGATATCAGCCGCAACGAATCCGTGCTCGCCACCGCTTGATACGACACCGAGATTAGGGGAGAGCGTTGTAAAATGATAGTCGGCAATTTTGGGTTTAGCGGAGCTGATTCTCGCAAGAATTGAGGATTTACCCACGCTGGGATAACCGATAATTCCGACGTCGGCAAGCATTTTGAGTTCAAGAATGACCTCTTTTTCCTCGCCCTTAGTTCCGTTTTTAGCAAAGTTTGGGACTTGGCGGGTGGGAGTTGCAAAATGCTTGTTTCCCCAACCGCCTCTGCCGCCCTTACAGCAGATAAAATCCCCGTCGCCCGACATATCTTTAATGATTTTTCCGCTATGCGCGTCCTTTATAAGCGTTCCGCGAGGAACCATAATTACAAGGTCGTCGGCAGTTGCACCGTGGAATTTTGCTCCCTTGCCGTTGCCGCCGTTTCCTGCTACGAATTTTCTCTTATAGCGGAACGCGAGCAACGTATTTGAGCCCTCGTCAACGCGGAAAACGATGTTTCCGCCGTGCCCGCCGTCGCCGCCGTCGGGACCGCCCTTGGCTACGTATTTCTCACGTCTGAAAGAAATAGCGCCGTTGCCTCCGTCGCCCGCTTTGACGTATATTTGTATCTTGTCAATAAACATTACGTCTCGTCCCCTTTCATTCGTATGATGATGTGAATGGGAGTACCCTTGAATCCGAAGGTTTCTCTTATACAGTTTTCAATATATCTTCTGTACGAGAAGTGGAAAAGCTCCACGTTATTACAAAAAATAACGAAGGTGGGGGGAGCAACGCTGACCTGTGTCATATAGTATATTTTAAGTCTTCTGCCCTTATCGGACGGGGGCTGAACTCTCATAGTCGCCTCTCCTAAGACGTCGTTGAGCATACCCGTGGGAATTCTCGTATTGGTCTGTCCGTAAACGTACTGAATATGCTTGTATATCTCTTTTACTCTCTGTCCGGTCTTTGCGGAAACGAAGAGCAGAGGTGCATAGGTCATATATGCAAGCGAGGTATAAACGTCTTTTGTAAACTCGTTTACGGTGTTATTATCCTTTTCTATGGTATCCCACTTATTGACTATGATGATTGACGCCTTGCCCGCCTCGTGAGCGATGCCCGCAATCTTTTCGTCCTGCTCGGTAATTCCCTCGTTTGCATCTATCAGGATAAGACACACGTCCGCTCTCTCAACTGCCATGTGCGCGCGGAGAACGCTGTATTTTTCTATCTTGTCGTTTACCTTTGAGGAGCGTCTGATTCCCGCGGTGTCGATAAACGTGAACTTTCCGTATTCGTTTTCCACCTTGGTATCAACTGCGTCGCGCGTAGTACCCGCGATATCCGATACGATGAGTCTTTCCTCGCCGATAAATCGGTTTATAATTGAGGATTTACCCGCATTGGGCTTGCCTATTACGGCAACTTTTATGCTGTCGTCATCTTTCTCTTCATAATCAACGTCCTTGGGAAGTGCTTCAAGGCAGGCATCGAGCAAGTCACCGCTTCCCGTTCCGTGAACGGAGGAAACGGCGATGGGGTCGCAGTCAAATCCGAGCTCGTAAAATTCGTAGTATTCAAAAGGAACGTGCCCTACGCTGTCGCACTTATTGATACAAGGCACTATGGGCTTTCCGCTCTTTTTGAGCATTGTTGCTATCTCTCTGTCGTCAGCGGTAAGACCTGTACGCACATCGCACATAAATACTATAACGTCGGCGGTATCAATGGCTATCTGTGCCTGAAAACGCATCTGCTTGAGTATTATGTCGTTGGTTTTAGGCTCTATACCGCCCGTATCTATAAGCACGAGCTTTCTGCCCGACCATTCGGTTTCGCCGTAAATTCTGTCCCTCGTTACGCCGGGAGTATCCTCAACGATGGAACGGCGCTCGCCGATGAGCTTATTGAAAAGCGTGCTTTTGCCGACGTTAGGTCTGCCGACTATCGCTATAATTGGTTTGGCCATTTTTATCCCTCCTGTTCTATTCCGAGCATGGCGCAAACGAATCCCGCGCCGTCATTACCCGAAAGTCTTATTTTAACGTTCAATTTTTCACCGAGCTCTTCAAGGCTCATTCCGCACAGAAAGAGGTCCCCCTCGGCACGAAGCACGTTTGCGGGGAGTATGAGCTCGTCGTATAATTCCTTATCTTTTAATTGGTCGTATATATCCGTTCCCGTCAAAAGTCCCGAAACGGTGATTTCCTCACCGAAGAAATTATTGACTATCGGGTAAACGTCTATTTTAAGTCCCTCGATGGCGTCAGAGAGCTTTTCGCACATAGAAATAATCTGGTCTTTTGAAGCCATACCCGTCGCTACCGAAACTCTGCGCGGCAACTTAATTTCACCGAGGTAATCCTCGATATTATCCATTTCAAAGCCGAATTCCGTCAAAAGCGATGTGAGCATTCCCACTCCGTTTTCAATTTGTGCATAGCCCTCGTAATACCCATCGTCGTGGAGAGGAAGCTCACCCTTGATATAAAACTCGTCCGCACAGAAAAAGAGTCTTGAACCATATTTTTCAAAGCATTCATCGGCAAATTTCTCTACTTGGGCAATGACTTCGCGACAGTCCTCTTTTGAAAAGCTTTCAAGATGATAGAGATTTTCTCTGAATTTCGTCTTGCCCGCGGGCACTATCGAAACGCTTTGAAGCGCGGGATAGTATTCGGTAAGGTCCCCCATTGAGCGCGCGAGTTCTTCGCCGTCATTAACTCCCTTGCAGAGCACAATCTGCGCACAGATATTTATGCGCGCATCGGCAAATCTTTTGAGATAGCCCAGAACCTCGCCCGAGCGTTTGTTCTTCATCATTTTGACGCGGAGCTCGGGGTTTGTTGTGTGAACGGAGACATTTACGGGAGAAATGTGCATCTCGATTATTCTGTCGATGTCCTTATCGTCAAGATTTGTAAGGGTGATATAATTTCCGTGAAGGAACGAAAGCCTTGAATCGTCGTCCTTGAAATACAGCGACTTTCGCAGTCCCTTCGGGAGCTGGTCGATAAAGCAAAAAATGCACTTATTTTCACACGAATGCTTTTTGTCCATAAGAGGCGTTTCAAAGTCAAGTCCGATATCATCGTATTCCTGCTTCGTTATGTTAAAGTGAAGCTCTTCATCTCCTCTTTTGACGCAAATATTAAGTTTTCTGTCTGCAAGATAGAATCTGTAATCGAGTACGTCATTTATCTCTCTGCCGTTTATTGAAACGAGAATATCGTTTTCAAGTATTCCCGCACGTTTTGCTCTTGAGCCTGCGCTCACCTCTGTTATTTTGACCATGCTTTTTCCTTTTTCCGAATTTGAATATAGTTGACATAGTATTATATCATAAAATGATAGATTTGTCAAAGATTATTTTGCCCGTTTCGGCATTATTTCTAAAATATTTTGATTTTTTGGCAAATTATATGCAATTTGTCAATTTGTTAACAAATTGTTTACAAATGTTTGGTAATAAAATGTTAAAAAAGTATGTTATTTTTTTAATTTTTGTGTTATAATGTGCGGTGGAATAAGCGTAATTATCCGCTTGGCGTACATTAGTATGCCTTATTGTCTTGCTTTTTTGCGGGACACTTTCCGACGCTTATAAAAATATTATTTATATTAAATTTTTGGAGGAATCAAAAATGGCAAAAAAGTATTGCTACCTTTTTACAGAAGGTAATGCAGACATGCGTGAGCTCCTCGGCGGTAAGGGTGCGAACCTCGCTGAGATGACCAACATCGGTCTCCCCGTTCCCCAGGGCTTCACAATTTCCACAGAGGCTTGCACTCAGTACTACGAGGACGGCCGTCAGATTAACCCCGAAATTCAGGCTGAAATCAACGAGTACATCGTGAAGATGGAAGGTATCACAGGCAAGAAGTTCGGCGACCTCGAGAATCCCCTTCTCGTTTCCGTCCGTTCCGGTGCGCGTGCTTCCATGCCCGGTATGATGGACACAATTCTTAACCTCGGTCTTAACGAAGAGGTTGTAGAAGTTTTGGCTAAGAAATCCGGCAACCCCCGTTGGGCTTACGACTGTTACAGAAGATTTATTCAGATGTACTCCGACGTCGTTATGGAAGTTGGTAAGAAGTACTTTGAAGAGCTCATCGATAAGATGAAAGAAGAAAAGGGCGTTAAGCTTGACGTTGAACTTACAGCAGAAGACCTTAAAGAGCTCGCTGAACAGTTCAAGGCTGAATACAAGGAGAAGATTGGTACAGACTTCCCCTCCGACCCCAAGGAACAGCTTATGGGTGCTGTTAAAGCAGTATTCCGTTCCTGGGACAACCCCCGTGCAAACGTTTACCGCCGTGACAACGACATTCCCTACTCTTGGGGTACTGCCGTAAACGTTCAGGCTATGGCTTTCGGTAACATGGGTGATGACTGCGGTACAGGCGTTGCGTTCACACGTGACCCTGCCACAGGTGAAAAGAAGCTCATGGGTGAGTTCCTTACAAATGCACAGGGCGAAGACGTTGTTGCAGGTGTTCGTACTCCCATGCCCATAGCTGAAATGGCTCAAAAATTCCCCGCTGCATTCGAGCAGTTCAAGAAGGTTTGCGAAATCCTTGAGAACCACTATCACGACATGCAGGATATGGAATTCACAATTGAAAACGAAAAACTCTACATGCTTCAGACACGTAACGGTAAGAGAACGGCTCAGGCCGCTCTTCAGATTGCCGTTGACCTTGTTGCCGAAGGCCACAAGACAAAGGAAGAAGCAGTTCTTATGATTGACCCGAGAAACCTTGACACGCTTCTCCACCCCCAGTTCGATGCTAAGGCTGTAAAGGCTGCAACTCCCATGGGCAGAGGTCTTGGTGCTTCTCCCGGTGCTGCTTGCGGACAGATTGTATTCTCCGCTGAGGACGCTGAGGCTTGGCACAAGGCCGGCAAGAAGGTAGTTCTCGTTCGTCTTGAAACATCTCCTGAGGACATCACCGGTATGAAGGCTGCTCAGGGTATCCTTACAGTTCGCGGCGGTATGACTTCTCACGCAGCAGTTGTTGCCCGCGGTATGGGTAAGTGCTGTGTTTCCGGTTGCGGCGACATTAAGATGGACGAAGAAAACAAGAAGTTCACACTCGCAGGTAAGACATATCACGAGGGTGACTACATCTCCATCGACGGTTCCACAGGTGCTATCTACGACGGCATCATTCCCACCGTTGACGCAGAGATTTCCGGCAACTTCGGCACAATCATGGGTTGGGCTGACGAGTTCCGTACACTTAAAGTAAGAACAAATGCAGATACTCCCACAGACGCTAAGAAGGCTCGTGAGCTTGGTGCAGAAGGTATCGGTCTTTGCCGTACAGAGCACATGTTCTTCGAGCCCGAAAGAATTGCCGCTTTCCGTGAGATGATTTGCTCCGACACCGCTGAAGAGAGAGAAATTGCACTTGCAAAGATTCTTCCCTACCAGCAGTCCGACTTTGAAAAGCTCTACGAGGCACTCGAGGGCAACCCCGTTTGCATCAGATTCCTTGACCCCCCGCTTCACGAGTTCGTTCCCACAACTGAGGAAGACATCGCTCTCCTTGCAGAAGCTCAGGGCAAGAGCGTTGAGGAAATCAAGAACATTATCTCCGCTCTCCACGAGTTCAACCCCATGATGGGTCACCGTGGCTGCCGTCTTGCTGTAACGTATCCCGAAATCGCAAAGATGCAGACAAAGGCAGTTATCCGTGCTGCTATCAACGTTCAGAAGGCTCATCCCGACTGGAAGGTTAAGCCCGAGATTATGATTCCCCTTGTTGGCGACGTTAAGGAGCTTAAATATGTTAAGAGCTTCGTAGTTTCCACTGCTGACGCTGAAATCGCACAGGCAGGTGTTGAGCTTGAATACGAAGTTGGTACAATGATTGAAATTCCCAGAGCTTGCCTTACTGCTGATGAAATCGCCAAGAACGCTGACTTCTTCTGCTTCGGTACAAACGACCTTACGCAGATGACATACGGCTTCTCACGCGATGACGCAGGTAAGTTCCTCGGCGCATACTACGACGCTAAAATTTTCGAGAATGACCCCTTCGCAAAACTCGACCAAACAGGTGTTGGTAAGCTTATGAACATGGCTGTTACACTTGGCAGACCCGAGAACAAGCACCTTCACGTCGGCATCTGCGGTGAACACGGCGGCGATCCCACATCCGTTGAATTCTGCCACCGCATCGGTCTTGACTATGTATCCTGCTCACCCTTCCGTGTGCCGATTGCACGTCTTGCCGCTGCTCAGGCTGCTCTTCGTAAATAATTATTTACGGACAATATAAAAATTCCGACCTCGCAGGCAACTGCGAGGTCGTTTTTTATATTTGTATATTGACAAATAATCGCCTCTGTTGTATAATTACAAAGCAAAGCGTGCATAACGCTTTTAATTTTTTACAGGAGGCGGATTATGAGTAAGGAAAAAGACTGTTGCTTTACCGACGGCAAGGATTGGTTCAGGTACAGAGTGGCGGCAATAATCGTATCTGACGGATACGCACTGTTCTCCTACGGCGAGAAATGCGGTTATTATTACACCGTCGGCGGCGGAGTTCATTTGGGTGAGAAGGCGGAGGACGCCATTACCCGAGAGGTTGCCGAGGAAACGGGCGAGAACTTTATTATAGAAAGACCGCTTTGTTTAATTCAGAATTTTTTCCGCGGCGACACTGCAATCGAAGGGCTTGACTGCCACGCGATTGAGCTTCTCTATCTTATGAAGCCTACCGAAAAAAAGGAATTTGACAACGTCAGTTACACTGCGGACGGTGGCATTGAGAAAATGCGTTGGCTCCCCATCGACAAAATCGACGAGTACGACGTAAGACCTTCCATTGCAAAACAGTTGGTAAAGGATTTGCCAGCAGAATTTAAGATTATCACAAATGACGACCGAGGAAAAAAGTAATATGAACAAAAATATAAAAATCTGCTATATCGGCGGCGGCTCGAAAAACTGGGCGAGAGTTTTTATGTCCGACCTTGCAACGAGCGAGGGACTTTCGGGCGAGATTGCTCTTTACGATATCGACATCGAATCGGCAGAGCGAAACGCTAAAATCGGCGGATATATAAACGAAAATCCCATTGCAACTTCAAAATTTGATTACAAGGTTTACGAAAGCATAGACGAAGCTCTCACGGGTGCTGATTTTGTAATAATGTCCATTCTCCCCGGAACATTCCGCGAGATGAGAAGCGACGTTCACGCGCCTGAAAAATACGGAATTTATCAATCCGTAGGCGACACGGCAGGTCCCGGCGGTGTGCTCCGCGCAATGAGAACTGTTCCGATTTACGAAGGATTTGCAAAGAAGATTAAAGAAAATTGCCCCGATGCGTGGGTTATAAACTTTACAAATCCCATGAGCATCTGCACGAAAACACTGTTTGACGTTTTCCCCGGAATAAAGGCTTTCGGCTGTTGCCACGAGGTTTTTCACGCACAGGAGCTTCTCTGCTGTGTTCTCAAAGAAATCAAAGGTATGGAAGTTGACAGAAAGCAGATTTACACCGATGCGTGCGGTGTTAATCATTTCACTTGGATAACCAAAGCGAATTACGGCGATATTGACCTCTTTTCCCTGCTTCCCGAATTTATGGACAGATTTTACGAGGATGGCTATTTTGAACGCGACGGTGGAAAGAACAGATTTGCATTTAAGGACGACACTTTTGCATACGGTAACAAAGTAAAATTCGATTTATACAACCGCTTTGGCGCGCTTGGCGCGGCGGGCGACAGACATCTTGCCGAGTTCCTGCCGAACACTTGGTATTTGAAGGATCCCGAAACTGTAAAGGAATGGCAATTCGGTCTTACAACCGTTGATTTCAGAGAAAAAAAGCAGGCGGCGCAGATTGAAGAAAGTATTTTGATGGCAGAGGGCAAAAAGGAATTTGTCCTCAAAAAATCAAGTGAAGAAGCGGTTGATTTGCTCAAAGCTTTACTCGGAATGAAGACCGTTGTGTCAAATGTAAACACAATAAACAGGGGTCAGATGTTACAGCTTCCCTTGGGCTCGATAGTCGAGACAAACTGCGTATTTTCCAACGACAACGTTTGCCCCGTAGTAGCTCGTGCCCTCCCCGAAGGAGCGCTGGGGCTCGTAAAGCAGGCAAACGACAATATTGAGCAGTGCTATTTGGGAATTAAAGAGCGCGACCTCGGCAAAATATACGTTTCATTCAGAAATCAGGCGCTCTGCTCCTCCCTATCCGACGAGGATTGCTTTGCCCTATTCAAAGAAATGTGCTACAACACAAGAGAGTATCTCGATTCCTATTTTGACCTTGACGCTTTCTTTGCATAAACAAAAAGCTCCTTCCATAGGAGCTTTTTATGAAAAAACAAAAGTACCCCGTGGCAACGCCACGGGGTTTTTGTTACAAAATTATTTGTTTGTAAGCTTAGCGATTTCTTCAGCGAAGTTTTCTTCTCTCTTCTGAATACCCTCGCCCTTTTCAAAACGGCAGTAGCCTGTAACTGTGATGTTTCCGCCGAATTCCTTAGCAGTCTGTGCAACGTACTGAGAAACCTTGAGGGAATCTTCCTTAACGTATGCCTGCTCAAGCAAGCAGTTGTTATCGTAGAACTTACCGATACGGCCAAGTACCATCTTCTCAATAATCTGAGGAGGCTTCTTGGAGTTAACTGGGTCATTTGCAATCTGAGCCATGAGAATTGACTTCTCTTCCTCGATTACAGATGCGGGAACTGCTTCCTTATTGAGGTAAGCAACGGGATATGCACCGACCTGAAGAGCGATGTTCTTTGCAAACTCAGCAAATCCTGCGTTGTTTATGCAAACCTCATCAGCATCAAAGGATACGATTACGCCGATAGAGCCAAGACCGTGAATATAGGTGCTTGTTGTGCCCTCAACGATTACGAAACGGCGAATGTCAAGCTTCTCACCTATCATAGCGATTTTCTCAACGAGAGAATCCTTAACGACAGTGTCTGTTCCGTCGAACTTTGTATTGAGCAATGCTTCAAGGTCAGCGGGCTTGTTAGCGATGATTGTTCTGAGGAGTCCCTTAACGAATTCCTTGAACGTATCGTTCTTAGCAACGAAGTCGGTTTCGGAGTTAACCTCAACCATAGCAGTTACGTTGCCGATTGTCATGATATCAACAATACCCTCAGCAGCAATTCTGCTTTCCTTCTTAGCGGCAGTAGCAAGTCCCTTCTCGCGAAGAATCTTTACCGCCTTATCAATGTCGCCGTCAGCCTCAACAAGAGCCTTCTTGCAATCCATCATACCAAGTCCGGTCTTTGCACGCAAAGCCGCAACGTCTTTTGCTGTAATATTAGCCATTATTTTGTCCTCACTTGTATTTTTAATTATTCTGCAACTTCTTCTGCTACGGGCTCAGCTGTTTCAACAACAGTCTGTTCACCCTGCTTACCCTCGATAACTGCGTCGGCAATTACGGAAGAGATGAGCTTGATAGCGCGGATAGCGTCATCGTTACCGGGAATTACGTAGTCTGCGTCGTCAGGGTCGCAGTTTGTGTCAACGATAGCAACAACCGGAATACCGAGCTTCTTTGCTTCGAGAACTGCGTTTCTTTCCTTCTTGGGGTCAACGATGAAAATTGCGGAAGGAAGCGTTTCCATATCCTTGATACCGCCGTAGCTCTTCTCAAGGTCGAAGATTTCCTTCTGCTTCATAGCAACTTCCTTCTTGGGAAGAAGCTCGAATGTGCCGTCTTCCTGCATCTTGTTAAGAGCGTTAAGACGAGCGATGGACTTCTTAATTGTCTTGTGGTTTGTAAGCATACCACCGGGCCAACGAACGTTTACGTAGTACATTCCGCAACGTGTAGCTTCTTCTTTGATAGCGTCTGTTGCCTGCTTCTTTGTACCAACGAAAAGGATTGTGCCACCCTCTGCAGCGGTATCGCGTACGAACATGTAAGCTTCTTCAAACTTCTTAACTGTTTTCTGAAGGTCGATGATGTAGATACCGTTTCTTTCTGTGAAGATGTACTCGCTCATTTTGGGGTTCCATCTTCTTGTGTGATGTCCAAAATGGACGCCAGCTTCAAGGAGCTGTTTGATTGAAATAATTGACATTTTTAATGTCCTCCTCCGGTTTTTTCCACCACAGACAGCCAACAATCGCAATCGCACTTTCGCACGACACCGGCATTGTTTCGTGCCTCTGTGTGTGTATTTTTAGATTTTGCACGGTATTTCCGCACAATTACAAAAGATTATAACATATTCTTATATAGATTTTCAATACCTATTTCAAAAATTTACAAATTGTTAATAATTTGGCACCTAAAAATCAAACAATTTCTTTTTTTTCTTATTGCAAAAATTATTCAGCTCGTGCGAGTCGAAATTGACGAGAACCGTGTCCTCCCCTATGCACTGAATTTTGCACCAAGGTATAAGCACCTTATTAGATGAGCCGAGACCTAAAAATCCGCCGTCACATTCGAGCACTAACCCCGTTATCTGCGCCGAGCATTTGTCAAATTCAAAATCACAGGCGTATCCGAGTCTTGCGCCGTCGCAGAGGTTTATTATTTCCTTTTTACGCAACTCCGCCGTACTGATTATATTCATATCCTACCTCCTATAAATTAAGCACCGACATAAGTCGGTGCTTTTCATTTACTTCTTCTCTACGTATTTGATATTTACGGGCTTGATACCTGTCTGCTCGTAAACTATCTCATTAATCTGGGATATCTGATTTGCAAGCAAGCCGTCGGTCATTACGACAACGGTGCACATACCGTCGTTGATGATGGCAACGCACTGCTCAAAGCCCTTAGCCATTACCATAGCTTCGATATTTGCCTCTGCTTCGATGTTGTTTGCTATCGTTGCAATATCTTCAAGTGCCTGCTTCTTTTCAGCGCTGTCCGCGTCAGCGGAATCGACTACGTTTTGAAGAACTGCAAGCGCTTCGTCGCGGGCTCTGTCACGGCTGACCTGAGTTGATGCAAAGTATGCAAGTACTTCACTCGTACCGCCGTCGTTGTTTGTTCCTGCCTGGTCTGCGCCGTCGTTATAATCATAACCGCCGTCTCCGCTGTTCGCAAAGAGCACCCAGTTAAGACATACGGCAACACCTACGAGCAATACGGCTCCGATAATTATGAGATTTCTGCGTCCTATACGTGCAAAAAACTGTTTTATCTTATCCATAACGCTCTGTTCTTCAGTTTCCATAAGTTCGTACTTTTCTTCAGTATTCATAGATTAAATCCTCCCATTTTCTTGAAGTACACTATATGTATATAGCACACTTTTCACTTTTAGAACATATAATGTTCAATTTGTTCAATTTTTGCCCTCGGCAACGTAAATTTTGTTCTTCGGCACACCGTACGCCGACGAGATGAGATTGACTATCTCACGCGAGATATATGCGTCCCCACCTCCTCTGCAAACGATGGCCACACCGCAGATATTCGGCATTTTCTCGACGACGAGCACCATACTTTCATCATTTCCGGAGCCTACCGTAACGTATTTTTTCTCGGAATTAGTACCGCTTGACGTGGTCTTGTTCTCCTCGTTATAAGCGTAGACCGTTTCAAAGCCCGTATCGAAATACACTGTCACCTTTACCGACGAAACTCCCTTTACGCACGAGCAGAGCTCCGCTATTTTGCCTTCAAGGCTCGCTGCATACTCATTCAGTCTTGCTTCATTATTGTCATAGGTCTTTTTTGAAGCACCCGTGCCCGGAACGAGCAAAAGCAGAAGTCCTGCAAGCAAAAGCAAAATTATGATAAAAGTGCTCTTTTTGTCGCTGAGAAATCCGAGTAGACCTATCTGCTTATTTTTCCTTTCTTTTTCCACTAAAACCTCCTATTTTATTTATTAATACCTGACATTCGCAGTCAAGCAATTTATTGAAATATTCCTCAATAGTGTACGGATTTTTGAATACCGACCGACCGTTGAGCAATATTTGCATACTATCTACTTTTAAGTTACCCGATTCCGTCGAAGTTGTAATATCTATTTCGCACTCGTCGGCGGGAATAGCGAATTGTTCGTTTAATATCTCTTTTATCTGTGAAATAAATTCGTTTTGCGAAAAATCGTTCAGATATTCGTTCAGAATATCGTTATAGCCGTCCCTATTGTCTTCCGCTCCGTCAAGTATTTCGTCTTTAAGCGAGCCGAAAAAGTTATCGTTTATATTGCCGAGGATTTCCTTGAACGGGGCTGCTGCAACGCAGAGAATACATAGCAAGCCGATGGTTTTAGTGTATTTCTCTATTCCCCTGTGCTTTGGTGCGATTATCTCGAAAACGCCCATAATCATTGACACGATAACTACTCCCAACAAATAATCTCTCATATTATCACCTCACGACAAGGGAGAAGCACATTTAGCAAATACCGTCACGAGAAACAGAAGTATCACCGAGCATATTGCAAAAATGGCGAGAACGTAGCCGTAAAGGCTTGAAATTTCAAGCACGAGCTTTCCCTCTCGCTCACAGCCGAGCAAGCCCGCAATTCCGTTTGCGAGTACGAAAACGAGTCTGTACAGCCCCACCGACAAAAGCGTTGGCAGTATCATCAAAACAAGGATTATAATTATCACTATTCCGATATTTGTGCGAAGATATTCAATGCTCGCCCCCGCTGTGCGTAACGATTCGCCGAGAGTTGAGCCGACGAGCGGTATCATCTGACTTGCGAGGAGCTTTGCCGTTTTCGAGGATAGGGTATCCGCTTTGCTCGCAAGCAGGCTTTGAGTTGATATTACGCTCGTAAAGATAAGCATTATAAATCCCACGAAAAAGGTGAACGTCTTTTTTATCGCGTTGTTCAGCCCTATCAGACTATTGTCGTGCATAAACGACGATGCAATTATAAGCGCCATACAGACGCCTATTATAAGCTGAAGCGAAAGTATACACACGTTTTCAAGTATTGATAAGAATACGATGAGCCCGTAATTGTGCACGATGGCACTTGATATATTTCCACCCATGGCGTACATTGAGCAGATGAGCGGCGACATTGTGTTCACAAAGATTTTCATTTGTTCAAAAGACTCCATAGCCCTTTCAATGGGCGCTCTCGATATTTCCAGAACGGACGCCGCCATCACCGCTCCGCTTATCAGTGAGAGAACGTTGTCAAGTGCCTCGTTTTGAATACTTTTTTTGAACATATTAAGAAGTGAGCAAATGACGAGCAAGGCAGTAATGCTTGCAAGTGCCCTTACCACCGCTCTTATACTTACGCCGAGGATATCTAAAACCGTATTCAGTATGTATTCCCACGAAGTAAGTTCCTCTACCGCACCTATTACGTCGTCCGTCCTGTCCGAGAAAATTCCGTCTGGCAAAAGGTCGGCAATATCTGACGGTATTCCGTCCGTGAAATCCTCGTATTCATCGGGCAGGGTATCTTCTTCCTCTGCGCTAACGCCCATAGGACTGACGCCAATCAATATCAGAGTCAATGCAAGAACAAGCAGTTTTTTTACCATACCATCAGCTCCTTTGACATTTCGATTATTTCTTCAAGCAACGGCAGGCTGATAAGAATTATTTCGATTTTTCCGACTGTATCAATACACGACGCTATATTTCCCTCCCCGCAGTCGCGGCATAGCTCGCTCGATATCTGCGTCATATAAGCAATAGCGAGTGCCTTTAAGACGAGCTCCATATATTCAAGGGGCAGTGCTTGTCCCATAATATTTCGCAAATACCTCAGAAGCGGTGAGAGCATCAGCATTATTGCTCCGAAAACGGCGACAACGGCAGCGAGTCTTGACGGAATGAGAAATTCCTCTCGGTAGTGCTTTACAAAGACGCATATCACCGCGCATATTATTCCGAATGCACAAATCTTTACGCTGTCACTCAAAGCTCAAACACGTCCTTTATTCTGTCGAAGAGGTCTTCCATCTCTCCGACGAGAATGAAAAATACAAGTATAAGCCCTGCGATTATAATCATCAGCCCCTGCTCGTCGCGCCCCGATTTATTAAGTATCTGTGCGACGACGGACACTATAAAGCCCACGCCCGCAATTTTAAGTATAAGTCCGAGTTCCATAAAGATTCCTTTCTTTTTATCCTTTATATAAGCAACAGCACAATTGACAGTGATGCACAGAGGCAGAGCGCAAGATGCACTTTTCTCTCTTTTGCGTTGTTTTCTTTTAGCTTTCTCATTTGTCCTTTGAGCTCCGAGAGATAATACTCGCAAGAATGCAGTTGTTCCGCTCTGTAAGCAGTGCCGAACTCGTTTGCAAATTTTTCAACAAGAGAGATGCATTCTCCGTCCATATAAAAATTTGACGCGGAGATTATTTCTTCAAGCGTTCTGACCTGCTTTACGGGTGAATCCGTACATTCAAAGAGCAGTTTTTTATCAAGGGACAAAAGTATTTCGTCAATGGGCAAAAGATAGCACTCCACCTGATTTTTTATATGCCCGATGAGCGTGATATATGCCCCGAGCTGTTTCTGCTTTTTCTTTTGATAAGTCTGAATATCGTAATAAAAAACAAGGCTCGATATCACTATCAAAAACCCTCCGACAAGTTTAAGTATAAGCGTCAGCCTCCTCTCTTGTATTTACCGTGTAAATGAAATCAAGGTCATCCCCCCGCTCTATTCCGACGTAATAATCAAAAATTCCCGCTCTGTGAAGATTTCTTATACCCGTGTGGGAAAATATGTCCTTTAAGCTGCTTCCGTGAGCGGTCGCTACGAGCGGGACTCCCGCGACCTGCGCGTCAATTATTGCAGATGCGTCGCGCTCATCGCCTATCTCGTCGCAGGCTATGAGCTGTGCATTCATAGTTCTTACTGCTATCTCTATTCCGAGCTTTCTCGGATAAAGCGAAAGTATACTTACAAGCAAGTCCGTTTGTTCAAGCCCGAAAGCGAGCTCGCCCCGACTGTCAATTACTCCGATACGCAGGGCGTGTATGCCCGAAGAGAGCTCTTTTATGATATTTCGCAGGAGCGTGGTCTTCCCCACCCCCGGCGGTGAATATATAAGCACAGAGGATAGCTTGTCAGCCCCGATAATAAGGTTTATCAGTTCCCTGCATTTTATCTTAATTCTATTCGGAAGTCTGAACGAAAATTCGCTCACGTCGTAAATTCCGACGACATCGCCCGCCTCGATGCCTGCTCTCCCTATCACCCCTACGCGCAAGCCGTCGCCGAGCGAGATATATCCGTTCATAATGGTATCCCTGAAAGCGTAGAGCGAACCGCGGGACAGGCATTGAAGAATATTTTGCATTTCAAAATCCTCCGCGACAAGGTTGAGCAGTCTGTTCTCTCCCGATATAACTATGTATGCCTGTCTTCCACGTCTTATGCGTATTTCCTCGATAAATCCGCTTTCGTTTTCGATTTCTTCTATCTCCGAGAGAAATCTGCGAGGCAAAACTCCGTATAAAATCTTGTCCATTTTACTTCCTCCGCTTTTGTTAAAAATATATTCATCAAAAAAATCAAATATTACACAAAAAATAGGATTTTTAGTATTGAATTATTGTTAATTTTGTGGTAATATCTATATATCAAGATGTCATTTGCGAAAGGACGGAGCATTTATGAAAAAATACGTTTTGGCTCTTGATGAGGGCACGACGAGCGCAAGGAGCATTTTATTTGACCGCGAGTGCAATATCGTTTCTTCATCTCAGCACGAATTTACGCAATACTACCCTCACCCCGGTTGGGTTGAGCAGGACCCGATGGAAATATACGCAAATCAGTATGCAACGCTTACTGAATGTATCGCAAAAAGCGGCATTTCAAGCGATGAAATAGCCGGAATCGGTATCACAAATCAGCGAGAAACGACAATCATCTGGAACAAGCTCACGGGCAAGCCCATATACAACGCGATAGTCTGGCAATGCAGAAGAACTTCCGATATCTGCGACTCTCTTATACGTGCGGGTTATTCCGATTACATACAAAAGACTACCGGTCTTCGCATTGACGCATATTTCAGTGCTACTAAAATCAAATGGATACTTGACAATGTTGAGGGCGCACGCGAGATGGCAGAGCGCGGAGAGCTCCTTTTCGGTACGGTTGACACCTGGCTCATTTGGAAGCTTACCGACGGCAAAATCCACGTAACCGACGCGACGAATGCTTCAAGAACGATGCTTTATGACATTGAAAACGGAGTTTGGGACAAAAAACTTCTCGAAATACTCGATATTCCCGAGTCTATGCTCCCTACCATCTGTTCAAGCAGTGAAATATACGGATACGTAAATATTATGGGCAATTCGGTTCCGATTTGCGGAATTGCAGGCGACCAGCAGGCGGCTCTTTTCGGTCAGTGCTGTTTTGCCGACGGAGAGGCTAAAAACACCTATGGAACGGGTTGCTTCCTTCTCGCTCACACGGGCAACCGAAGAATCAGTTCAAAGCACGGTCTTATTACCACCGTTGCCGCAACGGAAAAAGGCAGACCGACGGAATACGCACTTGAAGGCTCGGTATTCGTCGGCGGTGCGGTCATTCAGTGGCTGCGCGACGAGCTCAAAGTAATTCACGAATCGAAGGACAGCGAATATTTTGCGCGCAAGGTCAGGGACAGCGGCGGAGTTTATCTCGTCCCCGCTTTCGCAGGCCTTGGCGCTCCTCATTGGGATATGCACGCAAGAGGAATTATTACGGGTCTTACGAGGGGCTCAAATATGAATCATATTATCCGCGCTTCTCTTGAATCCATAGCTTATCAGTCCGAGGACGTCATCTCCGCTATGGAAGCCGACACAGGACGCCATCTAAGCTCTCTCAAGGTTGACGGCGGTGCGTCTGCCAACAATTTCCTTATGCAATTCCAGAGCGATATTTCAAATGTTGAGGTAATCCGTCCGGAGCTGACGGAAGCCACCGCTCAAGGCGCTGCATTTCTCGCAGGTCTTGCTGTTGGTTTCTTCAAGGACAGAGAGGAGCTTAAAACGATAATCACGGGCAAGGATTCATTCTTACCCGCAATAGATGAAGCAAGACGCCGCGAGCTTCTTGACGGTTGGTCAAAGGCAATCGGCGCTTGCCAAAAATTCTGAAGGAGCAGTTATGAATTACAAGGTTATTGATAAGAAGGTTACGTCCTCCGACGGCGTGCACGCACTCGCCGGAAAGGTATACATTCCCGACGGGGAGATAAGGGGCTACTTCCACGTCGTTCACGGAATGACGGAGCATATCAGAAGATACGACTGCTTTATGAGCACGCTCGCAAAAGAGGGTTATCTTACTTTCGGTTACGACAACCTCGGACACGGTCATACAGCGAAAGACGACAGTGAGCTCGGTTTTATCGCTTCGCGTGACGGCGACGATTTTCTCGCCCGTGATGTAAAGCAATTTGCGGACGCCGTTATCTCGGAATACGGTGAGCACCCGTACTATCTCATGGGACACAGCATGGGCTCCTTTATAGTAAGAATGGCTGTCCAGAAATACATAACGCCGAAAAAGCTTATAATAATGGGTACGGGCGGTCCTAATCACGTGGCGGGTATTGGTATTTTCGCGTGCAAAACCGTACGTTTATTCAAGGGCGAGCGTTATCACTCTCCCCTTCTTGAATCCCTTGCCTTCGGCTCATACAACGATAAGTTCAAAAGCGAAAACGACGCTCTCTCCTGGTTGACAAAAGACAAATCAGTGCGCGAAATATATGCTGCGGATAAATTCTGCACTTTCAAATTCACCGTTTCCGCTCTGCACGACCTCATATCCATCAACCGCGCCTGCAACAAGGACGCTTGGTTTAAGGACGTTGCAAAAAAGATGCCGATATTGCTCCTATCGGGCGAAGACGACCCCGTAGGCGATTTCGGAAAAGGTATTCGCGCGATTGAAAAGAAGCTTAAAGAAAACGGTGCTGACGTTACTGCCAAGCTCTATCCAAACAACCGTCACGAAATTCTCAACGACAGTGCGAGGGAGGAAGCTACCTCGGATATACTTAAATTTATAGAAAAATAAAATATTGCCCGCGAGTTAAAACTCGCGGGCTTTTTTATATAATATGAAAAATATCAAATAAGGAGAAAATATTTATAATACTCATAAAAGCTCCTTTATATTTGAATACAACATTTTTTCAATTATTTTCGCGGCAAGGGACAGGTTATTTTCAAATTCTCCGTTTTCTGTCATTCGCGCGAAGATATCGCAAAGCACTCTCTTAAAATAGTCGTGTTTCGCCAAGTTTACACCCTCTGCAAAGCAAATTGCGTTGCCCAGAGGCTCATTTTTTGCGTATAAACGTATTTTTGTTTCAAGGTGTTCATCTGTTTCACCAAGTTCAAAACGGGCACAAAAGGCGTATTTTGGGCAAATCCCGTTTGCTTTAAGATAGGACAGTGCCTCCTCTGCTTTGTCGGGAGCAGAATGGACAAGTGTGCCAAAGCCTGACTTTTTATAGAGCATAGCGAGAATACGCACGAGCTGGGATTTATATACGGACATTTCTCTCTCGCTGAGCGCTTCGCCCCTCAGTACTTTGACAAACGCCTGATTTGCCTCGTATTGATTTGGTTTTACAAAATATTCGAGTTCATAGGCTTCAAATACAGCCAAGGTACAACCGTGCTGCGAAAAATCGCAGATGCGCTTTTCAAGTGCTCTTTCAAGAGAAGAAAGGTCCTCTATCTTTACACCTGAACACTTTGCAAGTTCGTTGATTTCGTTAATAAAAGACGCGCTTTCAACACGGAAAAGTCCCGAAGCCTTGAAAACAGGATTTATATCTTCTCCCAAGCCACAAAGCGACTCGGAAGCTTCCGCAGGGCGAAAAAGCATAGCGACATTTGCTTTTTCAAGGCATTTGCGCGGTGTGAGCGCATTTTGAGCGATATACTCATTTGCCGCGCACCATATAGCATCACAGTTCTTCTCATTTATGAACAGCTCGCAGTCAAAGAACGTTCTGAGTTCGATATGCGAGAGCAAATACAGCGGGTGTCCTGCAAATCTCGGAAGTATTCGGGAAAATTCCTTGAATTTTTCATAATCCGAGGAGTTGCCGACGGTGTATTTCTCCTCTACTCCGCACTTTCTCATAGCCGAGAGTTTTTCGGAGTCGTTTATCAGCCACGCTTCGGCGATATTATTATAAACTTTGTTCTCTTTTAAGTACGGTGCGGAAATTTGAGAGCAAAAATCTACCGTGGGTATATTCTTTACGCAATCAAAGTACAATTTTTCCGCAATTTCACTGTGCAAAAGATAATTTCCGCTCATTTTGCTCACCCCTTTCCGTGTTTTATATTATGATACCATACTTTTAATAAAGTTTCAAGAAAAAGTTTCAAAACTCTTTACGAATTACTTCTTTTGTGCTATAATTAGGCTATCTTGATTTAAGGAGAACGAATATGGAAAACAAACTTCTCAGATTGCTTGAAAATGACGCTACTCTAACCCCCGAACAGCTCTCGTTGATGCTCGAAAAGGAGGTTGGGGATATAAAGAAAATGATACTCGAATACGAAAAAGAGGGTGTTATCCTCGGTTACAAGACGCTCATCGACTGGGACAAAACTTCCCGCGAATATGTTACGGCGATAATTGAGGTCAAGACCACTCCCCAGCCCGAGAGAGGATTTGACAGAATTGCGGAGAAAATCTACAACTATCCCGAGGTTGAAAGCCTCTATCTCATTTCGGGCGGTTTTGATTTTGCCATTATCATTGAGGGAAAAACGCTCCGCGAGGTTGCGCTTTTCGTCGCTGAAAAGCTCTCACCCATATCACACATCACCTCTACGTCTACTAACTTCGTTCTTCGCAGATACAAGGACAAGGGCGTAATTTACGGTTCAAAGCCCGATGTCGATGAAAGAGAGATTTTCGGAGAATGATAGATTACGGTAAAGTTCTGCCCGAAAAGGTAGTCAACATTTCAAAATCGGGTATCAGAAAATTTTTTGATATGGTAACGCCCGATATGAAGGACGTTATCTCCTTAACTGTCGGTCAGCCCGACTTTGTTACACCTTGGCACATCCGCGAGGCCGGTATTCAAAGTCTTGAAACGGGCAAAACCTTCTATACTGCAAACGCAGGACTTGAAGAGTTAAGGCGCGAAATTGACAGATATATGACGAGAAAATTCTCACTCTCTTACGACCCGGCAAGTGAGATTATAGTAACCGTCGGCGGTTCGGAAGCCATTGACCTTGCCATGCGTGCAACTATTGACACAGGCGATGAGGTCATTATTCCCACGCCTTCGTTCGTGTCCTACGAGCCCCTTGCAAGAATGGCGGGCGCAACCCCCGTAATTCTTGAAACGAGCTTTGAGGACGAGTTCAAAATTAAGCCCGAAAAACTAAAGTCCCTTATCACTGCGCGCACTAAGATGATTGTTCTCTCTTACCCGAACAATCCCACAGGTGCAATTATGACTAAAAATGACCTTGAAGAAATAGCTAAAATCCTCAGGGACACGAACATAATCGTACTCTCCGACGAGATTTACGCGGAGATGACGTACGGCTCGAAGCACTGCTCGATAGCCAATCTCGACGGTATGCGTGAGAGAACCGTGATAGTAAACGGCTTTTCAAAGGCTTACGCGATGACGGGTTGGCGGCTCGGCTGGCTTTGCGCGCCCGCTCCTATTGCTGAACAAATGCTTAAGCTTCATCAGTATGAGATAATGTGCTCTCCCATCATCTCGCAGTTTGCGGGTATTTCCGCTCTCAAAAACGGCGACGAGGATATCGCTTATATGACGGCTGAATACGACAAGCGCAGAAAGATAATTTACGAAAAACTGCTCTCCATGGGCATTGAATCCTTTGAGCCCAAGGGCGCATTCTATATTTTCCCGAAGATTTCTCAGTTCGGTATTTCGGGCGAGAAATTCTGCACCGAGCTTTTGGCAAGATATCACGTAGCGATAGTTCCCGGCGAAGCGTTCGGCAAATGCGGCGACGGCTTTGCGAGAATTTCCTACGCTTACTCGGTAAATCACATAGTCGAAGGACTTGACCGCATGGAGCGTTTTATTGAAGATATAAAACAGGGTAAGGTTAAATAAAGTAAAAAAGAAACGGAGATGCGGCGCATCTCCGTTTATTTATTTTGAAAGATATTTTTTTATAGCCTCGAAGGACTCGTCGCTTATATGATGTTCAATTTTGCAGGCATCATCGCTTGCTATTTCGGGGTCTACTCCTATCTTTACGAGCACTTCTGTCAAGATTCTGTGCCTCTCGTAAATCTTTTCAGCAACAGCCCTGCCCTCGTCTGTAAGGGTCAAATATCCGCTTTTATCGACAAGAAGATATCCGTTCTTTTTAAGTATTCCGAGGGCACGGCTGACGCTCGGCTTGGAATATCCCATAAAGTCGCAGACGTCAATGGCTCTGACGTTTTTTCCGTCCTGTGTGAGCACCAAAATACTTTCGAGGTACATCTCGCCCGATTCGTATAAACTCATTGTCCTCTCCCCTTACATTTTATTTATTGTGTTGGCAATGCTTACGCCGTCAAGACCGAAGGAAGCGTATATATCACTTCCGTACTTGTCTGCAAACGTACCGTCAAGCGCCATTATTTTCGTTTTTTTATTTTTCATTATTTCTTTATCGTTCAGCTTATCGAGAATCATCATTCCGAATCCGCCCGCTCTTATCTCCTCTTCAAGAGTAAGAATTTTTACCGACTTTTCGGGCAATACGCGCTCGATATCTTCGGAGAGCCGAGAATAAGGCATTATTCTCTCGGCAATAATTATTCCCACCTTGATGCCTGACGACGCCAGAATGGATTTCGCTTTGAGTGCTTCAAGAGCTATTGCGCCGTGCGTAATAATTACTGCATCGAGCTCTTCGGGATTTTTATAATCCGTTCTGATTCCGAGTTTATCTGTCGGAGCACTTTGATAAAACGCGTTCAGTATTTCTTTGGATTCCTCGCCCTTATTGTATCTTATGGCTACGGGTAAATCAAGTGAATTTGCTTCATCAAGTGCCGTTTTGAGCGTAGCGTATGTTACGGGGGAATAGAGTGTCATATTCGGAATATGCGAAAGCATTGCAACGTCGAAAATACCGTGATGGGTAGCTCCGTCTGAATAGTTGAGTCCTGCGCGGTCAATACAAATCTTGACAGGCAGTCCTTGAAGCGCCATATCGTGAATCATATTGTCATAGGAGCGTTGAAGAAACGTGGAATACACGGCAAAATATGGTTTGAAGCCCCGGGCGGCAAGACCGCACGCAAAGGTGAGCGCGTGCTCCTCTGCTATGCCTACGTCGAACGTTCTCTCGGGGTATTTCTCGGCAAAAGAAGCAAGCCCCGTACCGTCAAGCATAGCGGCAGTGATAGCACATACCTTATCGTCCATATCTGCAAGGTCTATAAGATATTCTCCGAGTTGCTTTGAAAAGCAGGCAGTCTGCTCATTTGTGCCCTGCGGAGCAATTCCGTGGTATTTGCTCGGGTTTTCCTCTGCGGGAGCGTACCCCTTTCCCTTGACGGTCTTAACGTGCACTACGGCACTTTCTTTGCAAGTTTTTGCGACTCTTAACGCGTCCTCGACCTGTTTTTCATCGTTTCCGTCAATCGGACCTATATAGTAAAGACCGAGATTTTCAAAATAATTGCTTCCGAAAAGTATATCCTTAACTCTCTTTTTAATATTTTTGAGTAGTTTGAAAAGAGGTTTACCGACAAGGGGAATTGCAAGTATTGCCTTTCTTGCGGCTGCTTTTGTCTTTACGTAACCCTGACGGAGTCTTAATTTGGTAAGTATTTTTGAAAATGAACCGATATTCTTTGATATAGACATTTCATTTTCATTCAGAACTATTATAAATTTCAAATCACGTTCGGCATTATTGAGTGCTTCGTGCACCATTCCGCCCGTAAAAGCACCGTCGCCGAGCACGACGATAGTCGTCGCGTCGCTTCCGTTAAGTCTGTCAGCTATGGCAAATCCCAAGCCCGCGGACGCAGACGTAGAGCTGTGTCCTGCACCAAAGCAGTCGCACTCGCTTTCGCTTCTCTTAGTAAATCCGCTGAGTCCGCCTCCTTGGCGAAGTGTATCAAAGGCGTCCTTTCTGCCCGTGATTATCTTATGCACGTAGCTTTGATGTCCCACGTCGAAAATCAGGTGGTCGCGGGGTATATCAAAAACTCTGTGTATTGCAAGCGTCAGCTCGACTGCGCCGAGATTTGAAGCAAGATGACCGCCCGTTTTCGTAACGTTCTCAACCAAAAACTCGCGTATCTCCTCTGCAAGCAGGGGGATTTCGTCCTCCTGCAAAGCTTTAAGTTCCGCAGGAGAATTTATTTTATCAAGATATTTATATTTATTATCTTCCATTTCATTCTCCTATATGTTTTGGGTATCTATAATATTATATCACTTTTGAAATATTTTTCAATACCAAATTGTAAAAATTATATAAATAATAAGGGCTTGAAATTACAAGCCCTTGAATATCTAAAATTTCCACCCTATTATTTTGGCGCAGTAGAGGAAGGCATCGACGAACACTGAGGCGTTAATAATAATGACTAACATATCAAGCCAAAATGCCAAGCCATTTGTTTTGATATCTTCAAAGTACCACTCGAAAGCCAATTTTGCCGACACAAAGAGGTCGGAAAAGAATTCTTTTAATCGGTTTTTGACAATCTTGAAGTCGTGCGAAAACGCACCCGTAATCAAACAGGATAAGTGGTACAAAACTCCTATTCCGCACCCTGCCGTTTTGGCGGACGCCCAGTTGAACTCCCGTGAATATTGAGATTGGAAGGTCATTATGGAAACGTAAAAAATCCAAGTGAACACCAAAGGCACGAACACCATCGCAATGTATGCGACGAAATGTCCTCTATATGGCGTTTTATTCTGCTCAAACATAGTTTTATATAAAGGCTGATTACAGCCGATATTTCCCTTTCGCTTTTAATAATAGCATTATATATTATTTTTGCATTTTTGTCAAGTGAAATTTTCTTGTACAAAGCAATTAATTGCCATAAAAAAGAGCCCCGCACAACGCGGGGCTCTTGACGCCGTATTATTCAATTAGTCCGCGATGGGCTTCATCGTCGGGAAAAGGAGAACGTCTCTTATGGATGCGGAGTCGGTGAGAAGCATTACGAGTCTGTCTATTCCGAAGCCAAGACCGCCTGTGGGAGCAAGTCCGTATTCGAGAGCCGTAATGTAGTCATAATCAACTTCTGCCTTAGAGGTGGGGTCCTCGGCGAGCTTCTTGGCAACCTGCTTTTCAAAGCGCTCCTTCTGGTCAATGGGGTCATTGAGCTCACTGAATGCATTTCCAAACTCGGTTGCGTTGATGAAATACTCAAATCTTTCGGTAAATGCAGGGTCGTCCGCCTTGCGCTTGGCGAGGGGGCTATTCTCTACGGGATAATCGTAAATAAAGGTGGGCTGAATGAGGTGCTCCTCAACGAATGCGTCAAACATTTCAACAAGCACCGTTCCCTTTGTTGCGTCTGCGGGAACTTCAACGTGATGTTCCTTAGCGCAAGCTCTTGCGTCCTCATCACTCGTCCAGTCGTAATAATCAACGCCCGAATACTTCTTGACCGCCTCTGCCATTGTGAGTCTTTCCCAATGCGCCATGTCAATTTCGTTGCCCTGATACGTGATAGTAGTCGAACCGCAAACTTTTTCTGCAAGAAGCTTGTACATTTCTTCAACTAGGTCCATCATACCCTTATAATCGGTAAACGCCTGATAGAGCTCAACCGTTGTAAATTCGGGGTTATGCTTCGTATCCATACCCTCGTTTCTGAAAATACGTCCGACCTCGTAAACTCTGTCCATACCGCCTACTATAAGGCGCTTTAAGTAGAGCTCGGTTTCAATTCTGAGGTACATATCCATATCGAGAGTATTATGGTGAGTCTTGAAGGAACGCGCGGAAGCGCCGATTTCAAGGGGAAGAAGTATTGGTGTATCAACTTCAAGGAAGCCCTTGGAGTCAAGATACTCTCTTACGTATTTAAGAATCTGACTTCTCTTGACGAATGTATCCTTAACCTCGGGGTTCATAATGAGGTCAACGTATCTCTGGCGGTATCTGAGGTCAGTATCGCGGAGTCCGTGGAACTTCTCGGGAAGAGGAAGCAAGGATTTAGCAAGGAGCTCGATTCCGTATACGTGAACGGATATCTCGCCGCGACGTGTCATAAACACTTTACCGCTGACTCCTACGATATCACCGATATCCCACTTTTTATACTGTTCAAAAACTTCTTCACCGACGTCGTTTACTCGAATATAGCACTGGATTCTTCCCTTACCGTCCATTACGTCGATGAAGTTAGCCTTACCCATATCGCGGCGGCTCATTATTCTGCCCGCGATTTTAACGTCTTTTTCGTTATACTCATCAAAATTGTTTTTAATGTCAACGCTGTACGTGTCAAAATCGTACTTTACCTTCGTAAAGGGGTCGTTTCCCGATTCTTTGAGTGCGTCAAGCTTATCGCGTCTGATCTGGAGAACGGAATTTAACTCCTTCTCTTCGTCAACGCCGAGCATTTCTTCATTGATATTATTAATATCTGTCATTTCTTTCTCCTATTTTCTTGTAACCTCAAGAATCTTCATCGTGATAGTTCCCGAGGGTGTTTCAACTGAGATTTCTACACCCGCAGCCTTACCCATAAGCGCTCTGCCGATGGGGGACTGGTCGGAAATCTTTCCTGTAAGAGGGTCTACCTCGTTAGAACCAACGATACTGTATTCAACCTCTTCGCCGTATTCATTATCATAAACTCTTACGCTTGAACCGATGCTGATAACGCTCGTATCGATTTTGGTTTCATCAACGATAAGAGCATTGTCTATCATTGCTTGAAGTTCGAGAATTCTCGCTTCGTTTTTCGCCTGCTCGTTTCTCGCTTCATCGTACTCGGAGTTCTCGGAAAGGTCTCCGAAAGAACGTGCAAGAGCGATAGCTTCCTTTATTTCTTCGCGCTTTACTGTCTGACGCTCTTTGAGCTCGTTCTGCAAAGCCTGGAAGCCTTCTTTTGTGTACAACATCTGTTTTGCCTTAGCCATAAGTCAATTCTCCTATATAAATAAAATCATAAATTAATCAATTAATACGGAAACAGCCTTTTGAAGCTGATTGTCTATTGCCTCTGTGAGCTTATAGAAATTAGTATTCGCCGCCTCGCCCTCAAGTTCTACGGGGAAATTGGGCTCAATTCCGATACCGCCGTCGTATCCGATACCGCATGGCGGGAAATAGAGCTTAGTTGTGAGTTTAAGAGCACCGTAATACTCGGAGCCGTAATTGCTGAGGGATATAATGCTCTGCATACTTCCCTTTCCGTATGTCTTAACGCCGACTATCTGTGCGAGCTCATAATCGCGAAGCACTGACGTGAAAAGTTCAGCCGCGCTTGCGGAATTTTCATTTGCAAGGACGACCATTTCATAACCTCTGTATTTTCCGATATCAGCATTAGTTACGTTGCAAGAAGAATAGTCGGAGAGAGGTGAGTAGGTTACGGGTTCAACGGTTGTTATCTCAACAGTTCCGTTATGGTCCTTTGTGGAGAGTATTACATCGTTCTTATTGAGAAGCGTGCTGAGCACCGCAACAACCGATGCAAGGTCTCCACCGGGATTGTTTCTTACGTCAAAGATAAATTTGTTACAGCCCTGCTCGATAAGCTGATCCATGCACTGCTTGAACTGCGTGGGAGTTGTCAAATTAAATTCACTGATTGAAACGATACCTACGCTTGCATCTCTTGTTGAGGTCTTGCAAGTAACGGAAAGTGTTTTAACCTTTGCTCTCCGGATTTTGTGCTCCTGAATCTCACCGTTTCTGTCAACGGTAAATTCGGCATACGTTCCCTCAGCGCCTTTAAGCTTGGAAATAGCGTACCTGAAGGTTTCGTAGCAAGCTACGTTATTTATCTCTTCCTCGGTATATGTGGGGTAAAGAGTTCTTACCTTTTCTTTATTCTGCTCAACTATATCGGCAAGGGCGACTTTTTCGCCGTCTACCATAATATGAGTTACCTTATCGCCCACCTCGAGCATACCCTGAGCGGGAGAATCGGGGAAAATCATTACAAATTCCATGTAGTAATTGTCATAATCGAAAATTACCTGAACGCCTATACCGTAGAGATCGCCGTTGTTATCGCTCTGCATATCTTTAAGTTCTTCGGGGGTGTAATACAATGCGTACTTATCGCCCGTAGCGCCGAGATAGGCGCGAATAGCGGCGAGCATAGCCGTTTCGTAATCGACATCGAAGATTGAGAAATTCTTAAAGAGTGCGTCGATGAGATAGAAAGTATCGTTATAATCGATTGAAGGCTCGGTTCCGTTGGGATTATCAATATCATTATTAGTGGTTGTCGGTAAACCCGGAAAAGACGAGTCGGGGAAAATGCAGGATACGCACGAAGTTGAAATAATAACTGTAAGAAGTATCGAGACTAAAGATAATAAAAGTTTGTTTTTCATATTAATCTCCATTCTGCCAAAGTGTATGGCGTATATTGTCTTAAAAATCAGTTCATTCTAAATACGCACTTTAAGCGAAACGGGAAACTCCGCCGTTTCGCTTAAGTACATCATACAAATCAATATTTTGAAGAAATAGACTTGAGATATTTCTGAACCATGAGAGCAACCTTGAAGATTATGGCGTGCTCAAACTCACGAAGGTCAAGTCCTGTGAGCTTACGGATTTTTTCAAGTCTGTAAACCAAAGTGTTTCTGTGTACAAAAAGCTTTCTTGAAGTTTCGGATACGTTGAGGTTATTCTCAAAGAAGCACTGAATTGTCATAAGTGTTTCCTTGTCGAGAGAGTCAAGCGAACCTTTTTTGAATACTTCGGAGAGGAACATCTCGCACATTGTCGTGGGAAGCTGGTAAATAAGTCTTCCGATGCCGAGATTTTCATAGCTGATGATGTTCTTTTCTGTTTCAAAAACCTTACCTACGTCAAGTGCTACCTGAGCTTCCTTATAGGCCTTTGCAAGGTCCTTAATGTTATCAACGACGCTGGAAATACCTACTGCAACTTTAGCATAATACTCTGAATTTAAGGTGTTGACCATATTCTGAGCCATAGCTTCGATTTCCTTACGGTCAGTCGTGGGCTTTATTTCCTTAACGACTACGCAGTCCTGCTCGCTGACGCTGATAATATAGTCCTTAGCTCTGTCAGGGAAAATAGACTGGAGAATTTCAAAGGGCATCATATCCGTTCTTCCGTAGAATTTTACGAGGAATACTATTCTTACCTCTTCGGTATTGAAATGAAGCTCCTTGCTCTTAATATATATGTCACTCGGAAGAATATTATCAAGAACTACGTTTTTAATAAACGAGCCCTTATCATATTTTTCATCGTAAAGATTCTTAATATTAGCAAAGGATACGACCAAAATCTTGGCAATTTTTTCAGCATTCTTATCCTCGCCCTCAACGAATACGAAATACTCGCTTCTTACGCCGGGCGTGATGGGGCTGTATGTATTTCCAAGCATGGTAAAGGATTTTGCAGAGTAAGAAATCTCCTCCGCAACTCCCTGTCTTACTTCGCCGATTTTAGTAAGTTCGGAGCACGCTACTACAACGCCGTTTTCATCAATAACACCAATTACGCGGTCAACCGCATCTTTCATCTGATGAACAACGCCTTGAAACAATCTGTTAGACATAAATTAAAACCTCTCATTAATAAGTTCTAAATGTTTTTGTACATAGTATACTATATCATACTATATTTTTTGTGATTTTTCAATAGGTTTTTTGATATTTTATCTAATTTTTTTAATTTTTTTTGTGCTTTTTTGGCAGAATACATGGTAGCATGCACAATTATTTCAATTCAAATTCGTAGACAAGGCATGAGAGCGCCATAATTGACGCGGTTTCGGCGCGGAGTATCCTTTTTCCGAGTCCGATTTTTGCAAAACCGCGCTTCTCTGCTTTTTCAACCTCGGCAAGCGAAAAACCGCCCTCGCAACCGATGATGAGCGCGATATCTTTAAGCTCACGTGTGGCTTTGAGGTTATTCAGCACCTCTCCCAAGGGCTCTGTTCCCTCACCCTCATAGCAAAACAGGACTGCATCGGATTTTCCTGCGATATCAAGCATTGTTTCAAAGCTGACGGTGGGATAAACTTCAACAATTCTGCCCCGTCCGCACTGCTTGCAGGCTTCAAGCGCTATTTTATTTCTCCGTTCGTTTTTGCGGTTTTCCGCGTCCTCTTTTACCTTGACGACGCATCTTTCGCTCTCAAAAAGCGTAATATCGTAAACACCGCATTCAACGGATTTTTGAATTATAAAGTCAAGCTTTTCGCCCTTGGGCAACGCTTGAAAAAGATGCACCTTGACGGGCATTTCCTTTTTGGAAGTATATTTATGCACGATTTTGGCAACTACGTTGCCGTCGTTGAACTGTTTAAGAACGCAGTCATATTCAAACGAGTCTTCGTCGGAAACGGTGATATGTTCACCTGCCGCCATACGAAGCGAGCGAGATATGTGGTGAGCGTCGTCGCCGTAAATAGTTATATGTTCGTTGTCGATTTGCTCTTTATTGATAAAAAACCTGGGCATAGTAAATTCTCCCGTATTCGTGAAATCTTTTCTACATATTATTATACATAACAGAACGCCGTTTGTCAAAGGTTTTATGAAAAATAAAAAAGAAAGACACAAGAAACTTGTGTCTTTCAAAATAAATTATGTTAATAGGCTTAAATTATGCTTTGAAAATCTCGTTTGCGCTGGAAGCAAGTCCTGCAAGACCCTGAATTTCGGAAGGAATAATAATCTTTGTAGCCTGACCGTCAGCAGCCTTTTCAAATGCTTCAAGACTCTTGATAGCAAGAACTTCCTTGGAAGGCTCGGATGCGTTAACCATCTTGATACCTTCAGCAGTAGCCTGTTGAACCTGAAGAATGTACTCAGCTTCACCTTCACCTCTGCAAATTTCAGCTTCTCTCTCTGCCTCAGCAGCAAGAATTCTTGCCTGCTTATCACCTTCTGCTTTAAGGATAGCAGCCTGCTTATAACCTTCGGCAACGAGAATGGTGGACTTTCTTTCACCTTCTGCACGAATGATAGCTTCACGTCTTTCACGCTCTGCCTTCATCTGTCTTTCCATTGCATCCTGAATTTCCTTGGGAGGAATGATATTTTTAAGCTCTACGCGGTTAACCTTAATACCCCAAGCGTCAGTAGCTTCGTCGAGGATAGCTCTCATTCTGGAGTTGATGAGGTCTCTGGACGTAAGCGTAGTATCGAGTTCAAGCTCACCGATGATATTACGAAGTGTAGTAGCGGTAAGATGCTCGATAGCTTCCAAGGGTTTGGCATGACCGTAAGCAAAGAGCTTACAGTCTGTAATCTGGTAGAATACGACTGTATCTATCTGCATACGAACGTTATCTTTCGTAATAACGGGCTGAGGGGGATAATCTGCAACCTGTTCCTTAAGGTCGATTATTTTAGCAGCTCTTTCAATGAAAGGAATCTTGATGTGCAAGCCTGTGTACCACGTTCTTGAATAAATACCAAGACGTTCCATAACGTAAGCTTTGGACTGAGGTACGATTCTGAGGTTAGCGATTGCGATAAGCAATCCAAGGAAAAGCAAACCTACAATAACAATAATAACATCTGTCATGATTTTGTCCTCCTAACCTTATTTGTCATCTCTTGAACAAACGAGCTTAACGCCGTCGATTCCGTGAATGTAAACTACTGTTCCCTCGTCGATAACGTCATTATCGTCTACGGAACGTGCGCTCCAATCAAGGCCGTTGAATCTTACTGTGCCCTTGGAGTGAATATTGGAAATCTCCTCTGTAACGAGGCATTTCTCGCCTATCATAGCGTTGATGTTTGTTCTGCCCTTTCTCATTCTCTTAATCTTCTTATTGAACGAAATCTTGAAGATAAGGAAGGTAACAATCGTTACGAGAACAAACGCTACAACCTGAATCATAAGGTCCTTCATGTTATCGCCGCTCTTGAAGAAAGAAAGCAAGAGAGCAACAGCAGAGGAAGGCATAAACCAAACTGAAACTACGTCGCTTGTACGAACTTCAAAAATGATCGAAACAATGAGAACGACAAGCCACAAAAGACTTAAAGCATAATCAAGCATACATTTTTCTCCTATGTGTACTATGGATTTTGAAGTGTAAAAGAATCGCCGTCGATTATATCTCGTAAAGAAACAGGCCCAAATCGGTGCGTACGATGTCCTTGTACACGTTCAATATTTTGCGTCATACTATCTTAACATATTTTTGCGACTATGTCAATATTTTTTTTGATTTTTTCCATATTTTTTTACATTTTTTCAAAAGAACTTGTTTATTGTGAAAAAGTATGCTATAATTATAAAGATTTGATATAAAATCAATTTCGAACGCGATTTGTTCCATTATTATATGAGTATGTTTTATACGTGGAGGCAAGATGAACAACGAACAAGAAAACACGAACACTCAAAAAGCCCCTGCCGTGCCAAGCAACGCAAGCTTATTTTACGACGTATTCGATGCGTTTATAAAATCGGCAGTCTTTGTCGTCATTCTTCTGTGTATTCTCTTCAAAGTGCTGACGGTGACGGGCGTATCAATGTCAAATACGCTGCACAACGGAGAAAAAATAATAATCAGCAATCTTTTCTACACACCCAAAGAAAGTGACATTGTTGTTTTTCACGACACGGGAAATCTCAATGAATTTGTCGTCAAGAGAGTCATCGCCACAGGCGGCAAATGGGTCAGAATAGACTTTGATGCGGGAGAGGTATACGTATCAGAGGACGATATTTTTGAAATAAACGAAATAATCGACGAGGGCGATTACGTTTATCTTGACAGAGGATACTACAAGATGACGGGCGTCACGGAAACTTACGTGCCCGAAGGTTACCTCTTCGTAATGGGCGACAACAGAAACAATTCCCTTGACAGCCGTTATTCCGAGGTCGGTCTTGTTGACGAGCGCAGTATCATGGGCAAGGTCATTTTCAGATTCTTTCCCTTCGACCGCATAGGAACGGTTAACTGACTATAAAACTAACAAAACGGAGATTATTATGCCATCAGAACAGATTCAATGGTTCCCCGGGCACATGGCGAAAACCCGCCGAATGATTACGGAAAACCTCAAAAACGTAGACATCGTAATAGAAATTCTTGACGCGAGAATACCCAAAAGCTCGCGGAATCCCGAAATAGCTTCCCTGACCGCGCAAAAGCCCACTGTTCTTTTGCTCAACAAGGCGACTCTTGCTGACCCCGAAATGACTAAAAAATGGTGCGAATACTATTCCAAGGGTCAGACTGTATGTATAACGACCGACTGCATCAGCGGTATGGGAATAAACAAAATCAGCGACGCCGTCACGGATGTGCTCGCAGAAAAGATACAGAGATACGAAAGCAAAGGAATGAGCGGAAGAAAGCTAAAAGCAATGATTGTCGGTATTCCCAACGTCGGCAAGTCCTCTCTTATCAATAAGATTTGCGGAAGCAAGAAAGCCAAGGTTGAAAACAGGCCCGGCGTAACGGTTGACAAGCAGTGGGTTGCGACGAATATCGGACTTGACCTCATGGATATGCCCGGTGTTCTCTGGCCCAAGTTTGACGACAGACTTACGGGTGAAAATCTCGCTCTTACGGGTGCTATCAAGGACAAGATACTTGACGTCGAAACCCTTGCGGTAGTTCTCTGCTCCCGTCTTCGCAAATACTATCCCGAGATGTTAGCCCAGAGATACAAGCTCGGCGATATGAGCAAATACGAGGAATACACCGATTACGAGCTTTTCGAGGAGATAGGCAGAAAGCGCGGTTTCCTTATTTCGGGCGGTGAGATAAACACCGAAAGAACGGCTGCGGTTCTTCTTGACGAGTTCAGAAGCGCCAAAATAGGCAGGATAACTCTTGACAGAATTTAAGGAGCGGTTATTTATGCTTGAATACACGATAGAACAAAGCCTTATTGACCAAGGCTACACCTATATCTGCGGTGTGGACGAGGCAGGCAGAGGTCCGCTTTGCGGTCCCGTCGTTGCCGCTGCGTGCATACTCCCTACGGGATTTTACATCGAGGGACTTAACGACTCGAAAAAGCTCTCTCCGAAAAAACGCAGGCAGGTTTTTGAGCAAATCGTCGAGAATGCGCTTGCATATTGCATAGCCGAGGCAAGCGTTGAGGAAATTGACGAGCTCAACATTCTCGAAGCGGACATGCTCGCCATGAGACGAGCCGTTGAGGGTTTGAAAATCAAGGCGGATTACGCCATAATCGACGGAAATATCAGCCGCGGATTCTCCATTCCCACGATGACGGTCATAGGGGGCGACGCAACGAGTCCGTCCATCGCCGCCGCGTCAATTCTCGCCAAGGTTACAAGGGACGAGATGTGCGAGCAGATGGACAGGGACTATCCCGAATACGGCATCGCCAAGCACAAGGGCTACGGTACGAAGGCGCACATGGAGGCGCTCAGAAAATACGGTCCTTCCCCAATTCACAGAAAGAAATTTATCAGATTTTTGGACGAAAAATAACTATGAAAAACACTACTGAGGTCGGCAGATACGGCGAGAGCGTTGCGTGCTATTATCTTCAAAGCAAGAAATTTAAGATAGTGGCTCAAAATTATTATGCATCGCACAACGAGATAGACATTATTGCCGAAAATAAACAATATATTATATTTGTTGAGGTCAAAACCCGCTCCTGCGCCTCGGAGCGCGACCTCGCTTTCGGCACGCCCGCTATGGCTGTAACTGCTTCAAAGCAGAAACGTACCGTCGCCGCCGCGCAGAGCTATCTTGCCGAACACCCGACAAGCAAAACGCCGAGAATGGACGTTCTTGAAATATATCTCTCAAAGTCCAAGGACGGCTCCCCTTCAGAGGTGCTGAAAATCAATCACATTGAGGACGCTTTTGGAAACTGATACTTTTTATGAGATTATTTGATTTACACTGCGACACCGCAACGAGGCTTCTCGGTGAGGGCGGTGAGTTATACGGCAACAATTTTCATATTTCGCTCAAAGGTGCGGAATATCTCGAAAGCTACGCTCAGGTTATGGCGGTTTGGACCTCGCATAAGTTAAGCAACGGCGAGGGGTACGCAAGATTTTTTGAGGTTGCGGAAAACCTGCGCCGCGAGGTCGGAAAAAACGATAAAATATCGGGACTTGCAAGCAATTTTTCCGAGGCTGACACTCTTTTGGCACAGGGCAAAAGAGCCCTGATACTTGCGGTCGAGGACGCACGGATACTTGAAAACGATATTTCAAGGCTCGACGAGCTCTACCGAAACGGAGTAAGGCTGCTTACGCTGAATTGGTATGGTGACACCTGTATAGGCGGCGCTCACAATACGAAAAACGGGCTTACCGATTTCGGGCGCGAGGTCGTCAAAAAATGCTTTGAGCTTGGAATAGTTCCCGACGTTTCTCACTGCTCTTTTGCGGGTGCGGAGCAGACCTTGTTTCTCGCCTGCGAGCGAGGCAAACCCATAGTTGCAACCCATTCCGATTCGTATTCCGTGAATCCGCACACGAGAAATCTTCTCGATGAACATTTTATACAAATCTCGCGCATCGGGGGACTTGTTGGCATCAACCTCTGCCCCGAACATCTTCGCGCTGACACAAAGGCAAACATTTGCGACGTAATGAGGCACATTGAACACTATCTCTCACTTGGCGGACAGGACTCGCTCGCTATGGGCTCTGACCTTGACGGCACCGACCTGCCCGACGGATTTTCGGGCATCGGTGATGTATATAAAATTGCCGAGGAGATGCAAAGGCTCAATTATTCCTCGGAGCTTATTGACAAAATAATGTTCAAAAACACATATAACTTTTTCAAAAACAACTTTTGAAGGTAAAAGAACTATGAAATTTCAAAGCACAAGAGATGCAAACAAAACAAAATATTCATCTGCCGAGGTTATAAAGCAGGGGCTTGCCGACGACGGCGGTCTTTTCGTGCCCGAAGAAATTCCCTCGATAACTTTTGACGATATCGAGCGTTACCGCAAGCTCTCATATCCCGAGCTTGCGGCGGAAATTCTGTCAAAATTCCTCACGGATTACTCCTACGGCGAGCTTTTGGAGGACTGCCGAAACGCTTACTCCGAAAAGAGTTTTCCAGACGGCGCCTGCCCTGTCAAAAAAGTGAATAATTATACATTTTCGCTTGAGCTTTGGCACGGACCTACCTGCGCTTTTAAGGATATGGCTCTTCAACTTATGCCGAGGCTTCTCTCCCGCGCGCTTAAAAAGACGCACGAGGAACGCACCGCTCTGGTGCTCGTCGCCACGTCCGGTGACACGGGCAAGGCAGCTCTTGAAGGCTGCAAAAACGTTGATGGAATAAAAACAGCCGTTTTCTATCCCGAAAACGGAGTCAGCTCCGTTCAAAAGCTTCAAATGATAACCCAAGACGGTTCAAACGTCAACGTTTGTGCGGTCAAGGGTAATTTCGATGACATTCAGACGGGTGTCAAAAAGATATTCTCGGACGAAAGCATAGCAAAGATGCTCGATGAAAGGGGTTACTTCTTCTCGAGTGCCAACTCCATAAATTTCGGAAGACTCGCTCCGCAGATAGTCTATTACATAAAGGCGTACTGCGATTTGCTTAACGGTGCAGATATTGAACCCGACGAAAAAATCAACGTCTGCGTTCCGACGGGCAATTTCGGCAATATTCTGGCGGCGTACATAGCAAAGCTTATGGGGCTTCCCATTGATAAACTGATTTGCGCTTCAAATTCAAACAATATACTCACCGATTTTCTCAGAACGGGAATTTACGACAGAAACCGCGAATTTCATCTGACTATGTCGCCGTCAATGGATATTCTTATTTCAAGCAATCTTGAACGGCTACTCTATTTCGTTTGCGGTGCTGAAAAAACCGCTCAATATATGAGAAGTCTTAATGAAACGGGTGCATATACTATTGACGGTGCCGAAAGGCAAGCGATAGCCGAGAGCTTTGTCGGATTCTCCGCCGATGAAAAAAAGACTTCGGATGCGATAAGGATAAATTACGAAAAATACGGATATCTAATCGACACTCACACAGCAGTCGGCTTCTCTGCTCTTGCTGATTACAGAGCTATTTCGGGCGATAATCGCAAGACGGTGGTTGCCTCCACCGCAAACCCGTACAAATTTGCAAAGGATGTTTATATTTCCCTTTTCGGCAAAGCTCCAGAGAGCGACCTTGCTTCTCTTGACGACCTGAAAAATGCCACGGGCACGGAAATTCCGAAGCCTCTTTGCAACCTCGACAAAAGGACTGTGAACTTCCCCGCCGTCACCTCAAAGGAAGGAATGCTCGGCGAGGTGATAAAATTTACCGAAAGATAAAAAAGCACACCTCTTACGAGGTGCGCTTGGAGAGCGAGCTGTTATTGAGCTCTGTTTTCAAAGGTAGCGCAAAGCGTTTCTCTGCTTTCCTCTGCCCCATAAGGACCTACCTTAATGTGTCCTGCCGTACATTTGTCAGCGCCTTCGTGATATTTGCAGTTATGCACGTCGCAGGTAATGCCTTTGATTACGTTTTTGCCACAGCAATTCTTCTCGTTATCCATTTTTTGAAACTCCGTTCTGCCTTACGGCTCTGAATTTTGAGATTTCTCTCGCCTTTATTTTTAACACTTGACACGAAAATATACACGAAAGGAAATGAAAATGTCTTTATACGTTATTTCCGACCTTCATCTCTCAACGAATGAGACTACCGACAAATCAATGGAAAAATTCGGTCCGAGATGGAGAGATTACCACGAAAAGCTTGAAAAAAATTTTCGGGCGGTGGTAACTGACTCCGACACGGTTATAATTCCCGGCGACATATCGTGGGCTATGACGCTTGAAGAAGCAAAATCCGATTTCAAATTTCTCGATTCCCTGCCGGGACAGAAGATAATCGGCAAGGGCAATCACGATTTCTGGTGGTCAACCGCTTCAAAAATATACGCATTTTTTGAGGAAAACGAAATCACCTCGATAAAGCTCCTTCACAACAATGCTTACCTGTTTGAAAATTGCATAGTATGCGGTTCGCGCGGTTGGTTTTACGACGAAAAGCAACAGCGCACCGTGGGCGAGGTTGATTACGAAAAGATAGTTGCGCGCGAGGCTCAAAGGCTTGAAATAAGTCTTAAATCCGCCCTCAAAATCAAAGAGGAGCACGAGGAGCTGCCCATAATAGTTTTTTTGCACTTCCCGCCCGTCTATGCAGAGTGCGTATGCGACAAAATTCTCGACGTGCTGAAAAAATACGAGATAAAAACCTGTTATTACGGACACGTTCACAACAATTACAACGTACCGAAAAAGCTGACTTTTGACGGAATTGACTTCATTATGGCCGCATCGGATTACTTAAATTTCACGCCGATACCCGTTTTTATCTGATTTTTAGCCTTATTTATAAAAAAAACTTGACATTTTGACTTGTTTTATATATAATAGATGATGTATGTATAAAATCTTGGAGGATTTGAAAATGAAATTAATCAAAAACGAAAAACTCGAAGGCAGCAAAGTTGAACTTCACTTCTCCGTTGAAGCGGACGTATTTGAGGCTGCTTGCGAAAAGGCTTACAAAAAAGAGGTAGGTAAAATCAATATACCCGGTTTCAGAAAAGGCAAAGCTCCCAGAGCTATGATTGAAAAAATGTACGGCAAGGGCTTCTTCTACGATACCGCTCTTAACGATATCCTTCCCGACGCTTACGAAAGCGCAGTTAAGGAATCCGGCATCGAGCCCGTAGCTCAGCCCGAAATCGACGTTCTTTCCATCGACGAAAACGGCGTTGTTTTCACTGCCAAGGTATTCGTTAAGCCCGACGTTAAAATCGAAGGCTATTTCGGAATTGAGCTAACCAAAGAGGTTGCTCCCGTAACTGACGAAGAGATTACAAAAGAGCTTGACCTTGTAAGAGAGAGAAACTCCCGCGAAATCGACGCAAACGACCGCCCTGCCGAGCTTGGCGACACAACCGTTATCGACTTTGAAGGATTCGTTGACGGCGTTGCATTCGACGGCGGCAAGGGCACTGACTACGCTCTTAAACTCGGTTCAGGACAGTTTATCCCCGGCTTTGAAGAGCAGATTGTCGGACACAGCGTTGACGATGAATTTGACGTAAACGTTACGTTCCCCGCTGAATATCACGCAGAGGACCTTGCAGGCAAGGCTTCCGTATTCAAGGTAAAAATTCATGCAATCACGAGAGTTGAGCTCCCCGAGCTTGACGACGAGTTTGCCAAGGACGTATCCGAATTTGATACGCTTGATGAATACAAGGCAGACCTTAAGTCAAAAATCGAAAAAAGACACGAGAGCACGGCAGAGAGCGCAGTTGACGGTCAGCTTATGGACGCTCTTATCGAAAAGCTCGAGGCTGATATCCCCGAGGCTATGTTTGAAAATGAGGCTGAAAACTTCGTCCGCGACTATGACAACCAGCTTCGTATGCAGGGACTTGACCTTCAAACGTATTTCCAGTACACAGGCATGACACTTGAAACGCTCCGTGCACAGTTCCGTCCTCAGGCTGAAAAGCAGGTTAAGGCAAGACTCGCTCTTGAAAAGATTGCAGAGCTTGAAAATCTCGTTGCAAGCGATGACGATATCAACGCAGAATATCAGAGAATTGCCGATGCTTACAGTGTTGACATTGAGCAGGTTAAGGCAGGCATTGACGCTGACCTTATTGCAACCGATATGAGAGTTAAACTAGCTATGGACGCTGTTAAGGAAAAGGCAGTTATAAAAGCTCCCGCTAAAAAGAAGGCTGCAAAGAAAGCTCCCAAAGCAGAAGCTGTCGAGGGCGAAGAGCAACCCGTAAAGAAAACAAGAAAATCCGCAAAAAAAGCAACTGAAGAAACAGAGGCTTAATTAATTACTAAGAGGAGGTCATATTTATGATGAATAATTCTTTAGTTCCGATGGTAGTCGAGCAGACCGGCAGGGGCGAAAGATCTTACGATATCTTTTCAAGACTTCTCAACGACCGTATAATTTTCCTTTCCGATGAGGTAAACGACACAACCGCTTCTCTTGTGGTAGCTCAGCTCCTTTACCTTGAGGCACAGGACCCCGACAAAGAAATTTCCTTCTACATCAACTCCCCCGGCGGCTCTATCACGGCAGGTATGGCTATTTACGACACGATGAATTTCATCAAGTGCGATGTTTCAACCGTTTGTATAGGTATGGCGGCAAGCATGGGCGCTTTCCTTCTCTCTGCGGGTGCCAAGGGCAAGAGATTTGCTCTTCCCAACAGTGAGATTATGATTCATCAGCCCTTGGGCGGTGCTAAAGGTCAGGCTACCGACATAAAGATTCAAGCAGAGCTCATACTCCGCACACGCGAAAGACTCAACAGAATACTCGCCGAGAACACAGGCAAGTCCGTCGAGGAAATCGCACGCGACACGGAAAGAGATAACTATATGACAAGTGAGCAGGCTCTTGCCTACGGACTTATCGACAAGGTTATCGACAAGCACATCTGAGCGATTTGATTGAAAGGTTAATATTATGGCTGAAAATAAAAATAGCCAAGGAAACGGCAATACCCCAAAAAGGTATTGCTGTTTCTGCGGAAGAAACGAAAATCAGGTAAATTTCCTTATTCCCTCGCCAAAGGGTGTATATATCTGCGATTTCTGCGTTGACACTTGCGCGGAAATTCTTGACGAAGCTATGGCGGATTTCTCCGAAAAAACAGAAAGCATTAAGCTTGAGGAGCTTCCCAAGCCACAGCAGATTAAGAAAACCCTTGACGAATACGTTATCGGTCAGGACGAAGCCAAAATCGCACTTTCCGTTGCGGTTTACAATCACTACAAGAGAATTTTATCAAAGACGGAGCAAAAGGACGAGAAGGAACTCGACTCCGTTGATATTCAAAAGAGTAACGTGCTTCTCATAGGTCCCACGGGCGTGGGCAAGACCTATCTTGCGCAGACGCTTGCAAAAACTCTTCAAGTTCCCTTTGCTATAGCAGATGCTACCACTCTTACCGAGGCGGGATACGTCGGTGAGGACGTTGAAAATATCCTTCTGCGACTTATTCAGGCTGCCGATTTCGATATAGCGAAAGCTGAAAAAGGCATTATCTATATTGACGAGATAGACAAGATTTCAAGAAGAAGCGAAAACCGCTCCATCACCCGCGACGTTTCGGGCGAGGGCGTTCAGCAGGCACTTCTCAAAATTCTTGAAGGCACAGTTGCAAACGTCCCCCCTCAGGGCGGACGCAAGCACCCTAATCAGGAATTTATACAGATAAATACGGAGAATATCCTCTTTATCTGCGGCGGTGCTTTTGACGGTCTTGAAAGCATTATTGAAAAACGGAAAGGAAACAACGTAATAGGTTTTAACTCCGACGTCAAGAAAAAGGACGAGAAGAAAAAAGACGGAATATACAAGGACGTAACGAGCCACGATATCGTAAAATACGGACTTATTCCGGAGCTTACAGGACGTATTCCCGTTATGGTAACTCTGAACGAGCTTGACGAAGATGCCCTTTCGAGAATCATCACAGAACCAAGAAATTCGCTTCTCAAGCAGTATGTGAAGCTCTTCTCCATTGACGGTGTAGAACTTGAATTTGAGGACGACGCAATAAAAGCCGTAGCCGAGCTTGCAATAAAGCAGAACACGGGCGCGCGCGGACTTCGCTCCATAATGGAAAGCTTTATGATGCCGATGATGTACTCCGTTCCCTCTCGTGATGACGTACAGAAGATTATCATTACGAGAGATACCGTCATTAACAAATCAGAGCCCAGATACGTACTCAAATAATATGTAAATACAAAATTGCTGTTGCTTATGCAACAGCAATTTTTATTTTACTGACAGCCGCAGCCCTTGTCGTTATGCTTCATCTGGCGGAGCGTCGGACCGTTTCCCGCCGTGAACTCCTCTATCGGGAAAGCCATGCATCTGAAGATATCGCAAGGATTCTCTTCGGAGTGAGTAAGACATTCCTTATCGGGAACTGTGTATTCCGTTGCCTGAATCATATACTGTGCGGGGCGCACGATACGGACTACTGAGAAAATACCTATTGAAACTACGAGAAATCTGTTTCCGTCGTCGCAAAGTGCGCCGTTTATATTTCTCGTAGCACGCTCGGGAATATCACAGCACGAGCAGCAGCAGTGGCAATGGTGCTCGTGGTGTTTTTCAACTATCCTTGCGTTAAGTATGATGGGGTCTACCGCCTCAACTACAGCCGTGGGAACGTTTCCCTCACTGCAACAGAGGTCATCGTGCATCTCGCAGAATCCCGAATTGCCGTTGCTTCTGAAAACGTTAAGATTGCTCTCTCCGCCGAAAAGTATTACGTTTTTGTCAACTACCGCAACGCCCTCAAACTCCTGGGTTTTGCCGGGTGCCATGCAAGCCTCGAAGGTAATCCTCAGGTAAAATCTGATATTTACCGAAAAGAAGCCTTTATTGAACGCTATGGGGTCAACCGTAATATTGGTCGTGGCAATACAGGAGTCTTTAACCCTTACATTGCCGGTCCTCTCGATAATCTCATTACCGAAGCCCGTGAGAAATACCCGAACGTTCTCGAAGCAATCCCTATCCCTGCATGAATCGAGAACGTGATTTGCTTCAATACAAACCGTTTCTCTTGCAGAGCCTCCGCCTGAACAAGAAAATCTATTATCCTGCATAATTCTACCCTCCAAAAAAATTATAAGGAAGAGATACTTCTCTCTTCCTTAATATACTATGCAAAATAAAACTCTTTGACAACTTTATATCTGAAATTGCTTTCTCATTCTTTCAAGCGCACCTTTTTCGAGTCTTGAAACCTGAGCTTGGGATATTCCGATTATTTTCGCAATTTCCATTTGTGTCTTATTTTTGAAAAATCTCATATTTATTATGGTCCGCTCACGCTCGTCGAGTACCTTCATAGCCTCGCGCAAGGCGATATTTTCAAGCCACCCCTCGTCGGTAGAATTCGTATCGCTCAACTGGTCTATAACGTAAATGGAATCGCCGTTATCGGTATAAACGGGCTCGTAGAGCGATATCGGGGCTATGATTGCTTCCATGGCGCGCACGACGGATTCCTTGCTCTCTCCGAGCCTTTCGGCGATTTGCTCGACCGTGGGCTCTTCTTCGTTTTGCCTTGTCATCTCCTCGCGCACGGTCAGCGCGTGATAGGCAAGGTCCCTCATAGAACGGCTTATACGAATTGAATTATTATCCCGCAGATATCTTCTTATCTCTCCGATTATCATAGGAACGGCGTAGGTAGAAAATTTCACGTCGAGGTCAACGTTAAAATTGTCCACTGCCTTTATAAGCCCAACGCAACCGACTTGAAAAAGGTCGTCTACATTCTCGCTTCTGCTCATAAAACGCTGAATTATGCTTAAAACGAGCCTCAGATTTCCGTATATCAGCTCTTCCCTTGCCTGCATATCCCCTTCTTTTGATTTTATTAAAAGCTCTTTCTTTTTGTCATCACTGAGCAGTGTCAGTTTGGAAGTATTCACACCGCATATTTCCACTTTATTATAATACATAAAACCACCCCGCAAAAGAAAATCTTGTATCAAAAGTATTGACTTTTGACGAGGATTGTTATTCAAAAACAGACTCTGTAAAAAATGGTAAAAAAGAAAAATGCCGATATTTCATCGGCATTTTTCTTTGCAATTTTAATCAATATCTTCGACAACCTTTTCGGGCGGATTTTCGAGTACGCGGGGATTCTCAAAGAGCTTTTTCATCATCTTGAAGGAAGAAGCGTAGTAATATCCGTCGCAAATTCTCTCGTCCGTGGTTACTTTCATCTCTATGTATCTGTATTTTACGGGCTCACCCTCGTCGTTAAACTTTACGGCGTGCTGTTTAGCACCGTAAGCCACGAAAACGGGGAGATTTCCGAAGTCGTAAATGTGGTGATATATAGGTCTGATTCCGAGTGAGCCCATTGAGGTAATAATCATTGAGCCGTGGAAGGGGCTTATTTTAAGCAAGGACTTCGGAAGCCAGCCGAAATAGTCGAGGAAATTAAGGAATTTGACGACAAATCGAAGCACGAGTCCGGGAATCTTCGTAAGAAGACCGCTAACCTGGTCAACTCCGTTCTGCTCGGTTTCGACCTTGTTTTCTTCAACAACCTTATTGAACTTATCGTATACGTCAAATATAGTATCCGTGGGTTCAAATTCAACCTTGATGCAGGTTTCCTCGCCGTCAAGAGCCATCTTCTTTTTGATGGTCATGAGAACTTCGATATTATTTCTCGCGTATATCTTCTGACCGCTGACGAATCGGTTAATCGCAGGGCGCTGTGAAACAACGCGGATATAAGCGGCGATAATGATATGAAGCATAGTGAAATTCTTTCTGCCCGCTCTTATCTGCTCACGGCAGTACTTTTCCGCCTCGGTTATATCGAGCTTCTCGGTAAAGAAGTTCTGCGAGTCGCTTCTGCGGGTCATAACGTAAGGCATAAATTTGATTATGGGGTCGATAGTACGTAGCTTTCTTCCCTCGGGTCTATCGCCGAAACGGCGTTTTCTTTTGGTTTTGGTTTCAGACATTTTTTTCTCCATTTCGTATTGTGCATAGGCTCAAAACAAGCCCGTGCAATAATGCGGAATATTATTCATAATTATGAATAATAATACAATGATATGCAATATTATCTGCAAGTGATACGATTATATCACAAATTTGAAATTTTGACAAGTATTTTTAATATTTTTTGTGAACAAGACAATTCTTGACAAAAAATAAGTTTAATTTTTATATAATTTCTACAAATCTTTTTACAGTTTCTACTATATAATCAATATTTTTATTATTTACCGCTTTATCGCGAGGGGTATGAATTGACGGAGTATAGAGCAGACCGCGCTTCGTTTTCTTGCACGCTACACAACCGACGCCCATGGGAAAATTCTTATGGTCGGAATTGGAGTCGCCCTCTCTTTGCGAACAGAACTCAACGCTGAAATCATCTGTGCTTACGAAGCTCTCGCGCAGGTGTTTGAACTCCTCACTTGAATACGCCTTGTTTTGGGCGATAAAAAGGATATTCTCGCCGTTTCCAACACAGTCGAAGTTGATGACTATTCTATCCTGCATTTCGTCCTTATGGTCCTTAAAGTAGGCAGAAGAGCCTTTTTTGCCCTTTTCCTCATTGTCGAAAAGAATGAAAGCGACATTTTTTCTGTCGTCTTCACTCAAACTGTCGATAATTCCGAGAACCGTAGCAACGCCCGAGGTGTTGTCGTTATAGTTATAAGGATTTTGGAACGCGAACATCATAAGATAGAATACGGCGTAATAAACAAACAGGAATACAGGCGGAAATGCCTTGATATTTTCAAAAACAAAATGCGTAATAAGGAACGCAACGGAAAATGAAACGAGCAACAGAAAGCCCAACGGCACGAACTGATAAAGGTAGAAAAGCACTCTGTTTTTCGGTATCATTATATTCGGGAAAAGCGAGCGTGCGGGCGTGTCGTAATGGGCGGTGAAAATAGCCTTTGCCTTTGTTGGGTCGCCTATTACTATATTGTTATTTTTGCAGTTTGAGGTCTGCTCGACCTTCGCTTCAATTCCCTTTTCGGCAAGCGTTTCTTTTACGTAATTTATAAAATCCCATTTATCATTGTAGGTCTTTCTCGTGGGATATTTTTCATTCAAAAAGTCAAGACGGGACATAATTTTCCTCCTTTTTGGAAATATACTGAAATTATATCACAAAAGTTGGATTTTGTCTATATTTTTTAGTAAGTTGTTTGCAAAAACAACAAAAAGCGAGCAATTTTTCATTATATTTATGCTGCCTATTAATATTTTGGTAAAACTCATATATACAAGACAGGGCTTGACCTTTCGATATTAATGTGTTACAATAAAAAAAACACTGTTAAAGGTACGGAAAATGAAAATATTGATTATAAGACACGGCGACCCGAATTATGAGCTCGACTCACTCACCGAGGCGGGCTTTCATGAGGCGGAGTTGCTCTCAAAAAGGCTTGAAAAAATGAATATATCCTCCGCATATCTCTCCCCTCTCGGCAGAGCGCAGGCGACGGCAAAGCCTACGCTTGAAAAGCTTCAGATGAACGGAATTACGCTTGACTGGCTGCGCGAGTTTTCCCCTCTTATCGAGGGCAAAGAGGGCTCGGACGGGCCGAGCATTTGTTGGGACTGGCTCCCTGCTGAATGGACGAAAGAAGCCGAATTTTTCGACAAGGATAGGTGGCTTTACGCAAAGGTGTTCCGCGACGCCGGTGTGCCCGAAAAATACCGCGAGGTCTGCAAAGGGCTTGACGGTTTGCTCGCAAATTACGGATATGTAAGGGACGGACTTATCTACCGCGCAGAACGTGCAAACGAGGACACGATAGCATTTTTCTGCCATTTCGGAGTTGAATGTGTACTCCTTTCTCATCTGCTGAATATCTCTCCGATGCCGCTCTGGCACGGGGCTTGCGCGCTCCCCTCCTCCGTTACAACTCTCGTAACCGAGGAAAGACGTAAAGGTACGGCATATTTCAGAATGCTCTCATTTGGCGAAACCTCGCATCTTTATGCCGCGGGTGTCGAGCCGTCATTCGCCGCAAGATTCCGCGAGACCTATTACAGAGATGACCAGCGACGGGATTGAAAATATTACCGTTATATTAATGAAAATACCAAGGTATCCCTTATGCCTTGGTATTTTCTAATATTGAATGTTAAACGAGGTCAGATTGTATAACACTTCAGGGTTGCTATGTTGCCTAAAGGACGAAGCCCATAGCAACCGTACTCAGCACACGGGCAGGTATGAAAATCTTTTTTCATTTGCCGTATCTCGTAACGGTATTTTATTTATCAAGCTGAATGTTTATGCTTCCCTTTGCGTGCCGAGCCTCGACAAGGATTGTATAAATACCGCTTTGCGGAATGTTTACGGTAAAATCGGTGAGTTCCTTTCCGTTTCCGCAATAGATATCAGTTCCGTCCGGTGCTTTGATTTCCATATACAAAAGACCTCTTTCTGTTTCAAAATGAATCCGAAGAGTATCTCCCTCGTTCAACTCCAAAGTATGGAAATCAGTCCCATTCATATTCTCAATGTCCATAAAATAAGAATCCGGATTTTTAACACGGTTTCCCGTAAAGTTCTCCTGATTGCAGCAAAACAAAAAAACGACAAGTCCTGCAAGAGCTATCAAGGAAAGTCCGATTAAAATCCATTTTTTGTTTTTCTTCATTGTATTCTCCTTGTATAATTAACATTCTTCAATTTGTCCCGGACATAGTCCGGTTAATTTATTCAATTTCGGGTATCGATATATGCTTACACTCGAGCTCGGCAAATGAACTGATTTCAAGCATTTGAGCAGATTGCTGTTTCGAGCAAGTCAAATTTGCCGATTCATGTTTTCCGAAGCTCTTGCCTTCATATTTTTAATTGACAATACACAAATTAAAATCGTGAAAATATCTGCGGCAGGCTGAGATAAATATATTCCCATTACGCCAAACAGTTTTGGCAGTATCAGAATAAACACCGTATAAAGCAGTCCCTGACGAATCAGAGAAAGGAATAATCCATACCCTGCTGCTCCAATCGTCTGATAGGTAATTGTCATCATATAACACAGACCGAAAGCAGGAAAAAGAGCGATTTGAGAAATAAGCAGCCATTTTCCGTAATTTACGATTACGGGATTATTATTAAACAACAGGATTAACTGCTTTGAGAGTAAAATATAGAAGCCTGCAACAATTACCGTAAGACTTAACGTCCCTTTCAGGGCAAAACGAACGGATTTATGAAATCTTTCTTCTTCCTTTGCTCCAAATGCATAGGAAGCTACCGGCTGATATCCCTGCATAAATCCCATAATTACATAACATCCAATCAATACAAGTCTTTGAACTACTCCGAATGCAGCAATTATTTCATCGGTCTGAGGCAGTCCTGCGGCGGCAACATTCGTCAAAAGAGATGCAACGGACAGGCAGATTTGAATAATTGCCGTCGGAATACCGATTAACGTTACGGTTTTAATTAAATCCCGGCTTGGACGAAACGATTTAAGCTTAATTTTGATGATTGAACGTCCGCTTGCGTAAAAGAATACCAAAATTCCAAACGTTACGAATTGAGATATTGCCGTTGCGAGTGAAGCGCCCTCTACTCCCATACCAAGTCCCCAATCAAACATAAAAACAGGGTCTAAAACCACGTTCAGAAGGGCGCCCGTAATCACGGCAACGGACGTGATTTTAACGGAAGACTCCGCTCTGGCGGCACAGTTCATGCTTTGGGCGGGCAGATTTGCCAGTGCTGCGATAAACATCCAGAATGCATAATCCTTTGCCAACGGCAAAGAAGCATCCGATGCGCCGAGCATCAGCATAATCGGTTCAATAAAGATTATTCCGCCGACGCACAAAACAGCGCCGATAATCACAGAAATTCCGATAATAACAGTAACCGTTCTGCTTGCCGCATCATTATCTCCCGCACCTAACTGGCGTCCTGCCAACACGGCACCTCCTGCCGCGAAAATATTTTCAAGAGAAACCATAATCAACAAAATCGGAACGGTAACTCCAACAGCCGTTAAAGCAATATCGGAATCCAACATTCCGATATAGGCTGTATCAACCAGATTGTAAATAGCTTTTGCCAGTAAAGCCAATGTTGCCGGAACCGCCAATTTTACAATAGCTTTTTCCGGAGCAGTATTTTTCAATAGTGAAGGCGTGTTTCCCATATATTTATTCTCCTCTCTCGATTACACCGTAAAGCAGTATGCTCAATGCTTTTCTGCACTGTTCTTCGTATGCTTCGAATTCCTGATTGGTCAAATCGCTCATCTTAACTTTTGCGTTTATAAAATCCTGAAACTGACGAAATGTTTCAATTATCTCTTCTTTGTTGAACTGCGGGCACAGCGAAATCTGTCGGAGCAAGTTTTCAAGTATCTGCGTATTCAGCGTATCAAATATTTTCTTTCGTTCCTGAATTTCCTTTTGTAAATGTGCCGGTGGAGTAATGACGGATTCGCAAAATATTCGCTGATATACCGGATTTTCTCTGAAAAAATTACTCCTGGCGGTAAAATATTCTGTTAAGCGTTCGTTAGTATCACCGGATGTTAAGTGCACCGTTTCTTTCAAATAATCCGTAAGCAATGTAAAACATTCCTCCACGCAGGCTAAAAACAAGTCGTCCTTCGTTCTGAAATAATGATAAATAATACCCTTGGATATATCCTGAGCAGCACAGATGACATTTACGGAGCTTGCTCCGTATCCCTGCTTTGAAAATTCATTCAGCGCGCTGTCCATAATACGTCTTCTGGTCTGTTGATTTTTCTCTTCCCGCTTCATAGATTTAACTCCAAAAAATATTGACCACTCGGTCTGTTTTTTTATTATACAACCTTTTGGGGAGTTTGTCAATATCTATTTCAAAAAATAAACCAAGGCATCTGTTTATGCAGGTGATATTGAAGCGAATGTTGCTGCTGCAAGAAGATATGTTTCCATATAAAATAACCGAGCCTTTTCAGGAGTCAGGCTTCTAATCCCAACTTCCGAAAAAGCCCGGAAATACGCCACTTTCTGGCACTTATTTATCTTTCCTTGACATCAATACCACCGTCTCAACATGCCCTGTCTTTGGAAACATATCTACGGGATCGACTTCGCCGACGGAATAGCCGAGCTCGGAGAAGAGTTTACAGTCGCGGGCAAGAGTATCGGCGGAGCACGAAACGTATACAATTCTCGGAATTTCTCTTGAAGCAAGAAATTTTATCACCTCGGGAGTACAGCCCTTACGGGGCGGGTCAAGTATTACAACGTCGGGCGAGAGCCTGCCGCGACGTGCTTCAACAGAGGCAAAAAGTCCTTCGATATCCTTTGCGTCCTCGGCGTAAAACTCGGCGTTTTCAAATCCGTTAAGTCGGGCGTTTATTTTAGCGCACTCGACGGCTCCCTCTACTATCTCAACGCCGACGAGCTCGCGCACTCCGTCAGCCATGGACAGTCCTATCGTTCCCGTTCCGCAGTACATATCCACAAGGGACACGGGGTAATCAAAGCCACAAAGCGTTTTCTCCTTTGCAAGTCCGTAAAGAATTTCCGCACCGTCGTGATTTACCTGATAAAACGACTCGGGAGTGATGCGGAAACGCACTCCGCATAGGATATCTTCAATATAATTTTCACCGAAGAGAACGCGGTATTTTTCGCCCAGAACGACGTTTGTATTCTTCGTATTCGTATTGATTTGAATACTCTTAATTCCGTCAAAGCGTTCCGTAAGGCGCGCGACGAGCTCGCTCTCACAAGGTATTTTGTCTCCGTTAAGCACGAGGCAGACCATTATCTGTTCTGTTTTTTGCCCCATTCTTACGTAGAGGTGGCGCAAAAGTCCCATGCCCGTTTCTTCACTGTAAACGGATATGGATTTTTCCGTTGCAAAGCTGCAAACCTCGCGCAAAATCTCGCCGAAAACTTCGGGTTGGAGCGCACAGCCGAACGCGGGTACGACTTTATGCGTTTTACTTGCGTAAAAACCTGCCGCAACGCCCGTTTTTGTCTGCACAAAGGGATACTGTGCCTTATTTCTGTATTCGCGCGTTCGGTTCGTGCTGTGCACGTCGTTTATTTTGACGTCGGGCAAGCCCGCTTTTATAAAGGCGTGCTTTACGTAGTTCTTTTTGAGCTCTTTTTCGTGGCCGTAATTTATATGTCTGTACACACAGCCGCCGCAGCTCTCCGCAGAGCTGCAAAACTCATCGCTCTCACGATAGGGTGAGGGCTCGGTTATTTCTTCGAGTCTTGCAACGGCGAAGCTCGTATTGACCTTGATAATTTTAGCGAGCACTCTGTCGCCTGTAACTGCTCCGCGCACGAAAACCGCTCTTCCGTCGTCGGCATGTGCTACGCCTGCACCGAGGTTATTGAGGTCCGTGACGAGAAGCTCGACTATGTCATTCTTTTTGATATCAGACATAATATGTGTCGCCGCTTTCAAGGCAGTAACATACTACTGCATCGTTCTCGGAGATATCGCAGGCGAGTGCGATATTATTATTTTTTACGATTACCTTGCCCGCAAAGCCCTCGGGAGTATTGCCGTAATCAAGATATCCGACAACCATCTGTCTATCCTCAAAATAGGTAGTGTTTACGTCAAAATCGCCCTCGATAAATGCTTCAAGGTCATAATCGTAGATATCGGTATCTCTCATAAAACCGTCAATTCCTCTGCAAGTGAGGACGAACTGTTTGCCGTTCAGGTCAACCTCCTCAAACACGGGAAGGTCGGCAAGATAGTCAAGAAAGCCCTCTTTGGAATCGGCGTCGGCGTCCTTAAACGCTTCAAGAGTGGGCTGACCGCCGTTCTGCGTCCACTCGACAAGGTCCTTTGAAAAAGATGCCGAGGGAGCACCGCCCTCTCTTACTATTCTGTCAAACTCTGAAAGAAGCAGATACGCCTTATAGTCATGCTCGCCGAGCACGCTGTATATATTATATCTCGCGGAGAGTTCGTTTACGAGTTCAACGGACTGCTCACCGTAATCGACGATATTTCCGAGAACGTACATTACGTCCCTCTCCCTGAAATTTATCTTTTTAAGCAGATTTTCAAATCTGTCAAGTCTGCCGTATAGATTTGAAACAACATACGTCATAAAATTATCCTCTTTTCTTTATATTTGCTTGATTACATTGCTTGAATAAAATTCGCACTCGATGGTATTGTCAAGCTCAAGCACGAACCTTGCAAGGTAAGGAAGAGCGACATTTTCAGTGTAGTAGTGCCCTGCCTCAACTACATTTATCCGGCTGTCGCGGGAGTCAGTAAGGTTGTGATATCCCGCCTCGCCCGTAAGGTATGTATCCGCACCCGCAAGGTGTGCGCGCACAATATAGCTTCCTCCGCTTCCGCCGACGAGTGCTACTCTGCGGACGGTGTTGCTGTTTTTTGTATAAGCGAGGTGCTCACAGCCGAGTTTTTCCCTTACAAGGCCAACAAACGCTTCAAGCGTCATTTCTTCGGGGAGATATCCGATTCTCATAAGGTCAACGCCGTCACATTCAATCTTTTCAACGCTTTGGAGTTCAAAAATATCCGCAAGAGCATCATTTACACCGCCGTCAACTGCGTCAAAGCGGGTATGGAAGGACATTACGGAGATATCGTTCTTTATAAGTTTAATTATCCTTGACGGAATACCGAAGTCGCCTGCGACGTTCTTTACTCCCTTGAAAATCAAGGGGTGGTGGGAGATTATGAGGTCAAATCCGCCCTCAATTGCGCGCTCTATTGCATCCGGGGTTACGTCCATGCAGAAAAGTATCTTTTTTATCTCTCGGTTGCCGTCGGGACAGCACATCAGTCCGTCGTTATCCCATTCGCATGAGAGAGTTTTAGGTATTCTCGTGTTCAAATATGCGTAAAGTCTGTCTACTGTCATTTCTTTCACCTCTCTATGTATTCATCAATTTTTCGGAGCAGATAAAGCTCGTATTCTATGTCTTCTCCGCCCTCGCGCTTGCCTGCTATTTTGCGTTCAAGCTGTGCTTTGACGGTCTTTTGAAGCCTTTCAAGAAGCTCTCCGCCTTCTCTTAATATATATTCACCGAAAAGCAGGGTAAAGCCGTCGTATTCTCTTTTTATTCCGTCATATTCCGCGCAGACGGTCTGATATATCTTGCCTCTGTCGAGCGAAAGGCTCTCGCCGATAATACGAAATCCGTTCTCTGCAAGGTATTCACGGAGCTTTTCGGGGTGAGTCATGGGTTGAAGAATAAGCCTTTTTTCGCTCTTTTTAAGCCATTGTGCCTCGTCAATTATTTTGACTATAAGCTCTCCGCCCATTCCGAACACCGCTATATCGTCCGCAAGCTCTCCGTCAATTTTTGCAAGTCCGTCGCAGAGCACCGTGGAAATGCGGTCCTCAAAGCCGTATTTTGCTATGTTTTCTCTTGCTTTGGCGAGAGGTCCTTCGTTGATATCGGACGCGACGGCGCTCTTGATTTTGCCTTGCGAGAGCAAAAATATCGGCAGATAGGCGTGGTCGGTGCCGACGTCCGCTAAGCGCGCGCCCTCTCTTACAAAAGAAACTGCGGTAAGCAATCTGTCATTTATTTTAATGCTTTCCATTATTACTCCAAGTGCAAAAAGAGCCTTTTTCAAGGCTCTTTTGCTTTAATTAATTTCCCAAAAAATCGTTGAGCTTCTTAACAAGTTCGTCAGCGTCCGTTCCGTGAACCGCACAAGCGTCAGCTACGGATTCGCCACGGGAAGCGGGGCAACCGAGGCAGTGCATTCCTATTTCAAAGAAAAATACTGCCGTATCGGGGTTAAAGTCAAGAATATCGCCGATAATGGATTCTTTCGTTATCTGCATTTTAATTTCTCCGTTCTTAAAAATATTACATAATGATTATATAACATTTTCTTCTCCGTGTCAATTATCTAAGACGACTTTTTTATAAAAACTGTTTCATTTTTTCGATATTTTTCTCCTCGAAATCGACTATCTCCTTGGCGAGTGCGACGCTCTTCTTACATTCGGGCAAGTTTTCGTAGGTGCTCACCTTCTGCAAAAGGTCGGTAACATCCATAGTTGAGCCCTGTACCATCATCTCCGCCATGTGAGAGGTTGTGCTGTCCTGCATGGATTTCATCTCCATTCCTATCTTTGCACTGACTTTGGACATCATATTGGGCTCTTTCGGCTCTACGCCCTGCATTATAAGCTTGTCCTTGACGTTTTTTGCGTACTTCTCATACTGATTGAGCTGTGCGGTCATAAAGGTTTTCATATCGTCATCCTTAATCTTCGGCAAGAGATTTATTATGGACTCGGAGCCCATTTTGACGTTTGAATAAATGTCCTGCAAAAGCTCGGCGTCTTTGTTGGGTTTGGTATTATTATTCATTTGATTTCTCCTTTTCGTTTCGGTAAAAATAGTTTTCTCTTATCCGCGGGAAAATATACCTGAATTCTTGACAAAAATTAAAATGGTGATATAATAAAGGCAAAGTAAAATCAAGGAGAAAAAATATGAAAATCGAAAAGCTTTATTTATTTCCGCAAGATGAAGATGCATTTCTTACGACATATATAAGAGACAATCCGCCCGAGATGCACAACGCTCCGAGACGTGCCCTTCTCGTATGTCCCGGCGGCGGTTATCAGTTCGTTTCGGAGCGCGAAAACGAGCCCATAGCTCTCGCTTTTCTGGCGCGCGGTTACAACGTTTTCGTGCTTACTTATTCGGTTGGCGAGAAGGCGTCGGGACTTCTTCCTCTTTCTGAAATTATGCTCTCGATAAAGCACATAAGAGAGAACGCAGAGGCTTACAACGTAATGCCCGACGGCATTTACACGCTCGGATTTTCCGCGGGCGGACATCTTGCTCTCTCCGCGGGAACGATATACAAAACCGACGACGTTCTGAAAGTTCTGGGAGAGAATTTTGACAGAGAGTTTTGCCGTCCCGACGGCATGGTGCTCTGCTATCCCGTAGTTACCGTTACCTGCCCGACACACGTTGGAACTCTTACGCATTTCTGCGGAAGCGAAAATCCCACGGACGGGCAAAAGCATCTGTTTTCGCTCGATTTGCACGTTGACGCAAACACTCCGCCCGCATTTATCTGGCACACGGAGGATGACAGTTCCGTGCCAGTGCAGAACTCAGTTCAAATAGCAAACGCCCTTGAAAAGCACGGAGTTGAGCACGAGCTCGTGCTGTTTCCCAGCGGTCCTCACGGTATCTCCTTGGCAACACACGAAACCTGCGACTACATTTCCGAGGACGAGCATCACCCCTGCTCCGATTGGGTTGAGCTGGCGGACAGATGGATTAAAAAACATTAATAATAACAAAGCAAAAGGCGAGAAAAATTCTCGCCTTTTGCTTTATAAAGATTGATTACAGGTTGATTATCTCATCGAACTTTCCGTATTCAGTCTGCGCGTTGCCGTTTCCGACAGAACACTCAACCGCTCTGTCTCTGAATTTCTCAAATACGGGGATAAATGACTTGATATCTTCCTTTGTAAAGGAGAGGACCTCTGCCATGTGTCTTGCTCTTTCCTCGTTCGTGTATCCTGACAGATAACCGAACTCGTTTTCATATCCTTGGCTATCAACGCTCTTGGGATTTACGAAGTCGGCAAGTGTACTGATGATGCAGCCGAGAATTTCGCCGTCGGTAAACTCGTTCGTTTTAAGATACTCTGCGATATTGTCGTAAAGCTCGTACGTTTCCTTAACCTTGGGGTCGCGGAAGGAGTACACGCTCATAACGCCGCGTCTTGCAAAGCGGAGTCCCGTGCCGTAAGCACCGCCCACCTCACGGATATTGTGCCAGAGGTATCCGTAAGTAAGAAGATTGGAGAGTGCCATGTGCTTACCGCTGAAAGGAAGCACGTCGGTGATATCGAGCGAGCGGACGTTGAAGCTGATACCTGCGGGAATTGCAAAAGCAACGCTGTGCTTATCTTCTCTGTTGAGAGAGTCTCCGCTGATTTCTCCGCCCTCGGGAAGCTCGAGTCTGTTTTCAAGGAGTGCTTTGTCGCCCGTAAGACCGATGTATTTGAGGTTACCCTCGTTGAAAATACGGGAAAGAAGGCTCTGTGCGTTTTCGCAGAGCGCCTTTACGTTTTCGCTGTATTCCGTGAGCTTTTTATAGAACTCGTATCCGTCAAAGAGGCAGTTATAATAACCGTTTGCGGAAACGAGGGATTCGGAAGTATTGAGAGCAAGCATTACGCCGCTGCCCATGAACGTCATCTTGATATTATTGAGCTCGCGGGCTATAAGTGCCTTGGCGGTTTCCTCGTCGTAAACCGTTTTCGTGAGGATTTCGCTGATTACGTCAAACGCCTGCTTCGTGTTCTTTTCAAGGCAAGCCACGCTTACCGTGATGTAAGGGTCAGCATCCGTGAGAGTATGAGGGACGACGTCTGTTGAGAATTTGAGCTTACCTGCGTATCTGTAAATGCGGTTAGTAAGTTCATTTACCGTCGAATTCTCCGTTGCAAAATCTCCGAGAGTTTTTGCGATAAGAGCCGCTGTCATAGCATCGTCTGCGTCAAGTCCTTTAAGTGAGAAATAGTAGCGGAAATATGCAACGCCGTTTGTCTGTGCGGGGGTATGGAGCACCTTTCCGTCTGCTGAAAATTCTCTTACGGGAAGCTCTTTCGTAAGCTTATCAAGCGAGAGAGTTGGCATCTTTGCGACGGTTTCGGGTGTATCTCTCTCCATAGCGAGCTTCGTGCCCTCGATAAATCTGTTATACGCTTCGTCCTTTTCTTCGGTTGAAAGAGGTGCAGTGTACTTTTCAACGGTTGCGAGGTGTGCCACATTGGACTCCCTATTGACGGGAACGAGAACGGAAATTGCCGTTATATCGTTATCGAAGAATATCTCGCGGAGAAGATTTTCAAAGTAACCGTTGTCAAGCTCTTTTTCAAACTTTTCAAATATCCCGTCAAGTTCAAAACCGCTGTTGAGGGGTACGTTATAGAATATATTGTTTGCGATATTTATGAAGTCGTCAACGCAAAGACCGATAACTGCGTTTCTCTTCTCTTTCATCTTGAATGCTGTCGAAGAAATGAGGGAGAGGATAGTGTCCTTATCAACGCCGTTTTCGATAATACCTCTCACGGTATCGTCGATTACCTTTTTGATAGCATCTCTGTGCTCTTTTTCGGTATTATAAGCCGCGATACCGAAGGAGAGCTGAATATCGTCGTCGGAATTATAGATATCCGCATCCTGCATAAGACCGCTGCTTATAAGTGCCTTTTTAAGAGGAGAGGCGTTATTATCCATCAGGTAAGCGGAGAGAAGATTGCAAGCTATCATTCTCTCGGTCTGGCTGAAAAATCCGAGATTATAGGAATAGATAATATTCGTCTTACCCTTTGTGTCCTCGGAGGGAGAAATGGGGTACTCGTGCTCGCAAACTCTTGTGTTAGGTCCTTGAATGTTGTGGACTATCTCGCTTCTCTCCTGAGATGCACCCGCAAGCCATTCGTCGATAATATCGGTATATCTGTCGACGTCCATATTACCGCGAAGGAAGAGCACGCAGTTTGCTGTGCTGTAATATTTTCTGTAAGATTTGAGATAATTCTCGTAAGTAAGGCTGGGGATAACGTCGGGCTCACCGCCTGAATTGAACGCCTGATACGTATCGGGATAGAGGTCGGCGGTCATAGCAGCGTAAAGCTGGCGCTGAATGGAAGCGCACGCGCCCTGCATTTCGTTATAAACGACGCCCTTGATATCGTAGCCGTTCTCGGATTTTTCAATGTGCCAGCCCTCGCGTAAGAACGTGCCCTCTGCAAGAAGAGGATTAAAAACCGCGTCAAGGTAAACCTTCATCAGATTTTCAAAGTCGTCGGGGTTGCAGGAAGCGACGGGATACATCGTCTTGCCCTGGAAGGTCATCGCGTTAAGGAAGGTATTCATCGAGTTTTTAACCATAAAGAGGAAGGGCGAGTTCATGGGGTAATTCTTTGAGCCGTCAAGAACGGAGTGCTCGAGAATGTGGAATACGCCCGTGGAGTCCTCGGGAATCGTCTTAAATGCCGCGCAGAAGGATTTTTCCTCCGTGCCCGAATCGATGTAGATAAGTTTTGCGCCGCTTACGTGCTCGTATTCGAACACGTCGTAATTGCAGGACTCAAATCTTACCTTTTGTTTGAAAGTAAAGTTTTTCATAGTATCTCCTATCTGTCAATAAATTGACTAATAAATTAAAACAAATTAAGTTTCGGGATAACGCTCACTTGCCGAGCATTATTTTGATTATCTCCTTATCGGTTCCGCTCATTCCCTCACGGGCGAGCATTCCGACGTTTCTTATGGTGTTCTCGACGCCCTTGGTAACTATTCCGTCCCCGCCGTAGAACTGTTTATTTGCGTTTGCCATTTCGCATCCCATATAGCCCGCTTCGACCGCCATGGCTATTTTTGCCGCGCAGGACGCCTTTGCGCCGTCGCAGATTGTGCCCGAAAGAATAGCCACCGCATTTACGAGTGTATGTGCTATCTCGTGAAATCTTCCGCCCCGAAGATAGCATATTCCCGCACCCGCCCCGCAGCCTGCGCTGATAGCTCCGCAGTAAGCGGAAAGCGTACCTATTCCCGTCTTCTGATGCACGGTTATAAGATCGGAAACGAGAATAGCGCGTATCATTTCATCCTCGTCAATGCCGTTTTCATAAGCATACACTGCCACCGGGACAGATGCGGTTATTCCCTGATTTCCGCTGCCCGAAATTATACAGACCGGCAGCTCACAGCCGCTCATTCTCGCGTCGCTTCCCGCGGAAGCGTAGGCTTTCAGTTTATCCTTAATCGGAGCGTTTCCGTTCTTATATAGAATTTTCCCGATAGTTGCGCCGTAGTCGTTGGTAAGTCCCTCGCGCGCTATCGCCATATTCATATCCACCTGCCGCATTATATAGGGCTTTATGCGGGAAAGGTTTGCCGTTTCGGCAAATTCGACAATATTCCTGACATTCAGCAGGCTTCTGTCAGTACTCTTTAAGCCCTTACCTATCTCCATCTCCTCGTTGCGATATTTAGAAGTGAGGTCGGCGTCATCTCTCTCTACGAGGACTACATTCGTATGGTAGTCGGAGATGCGCACGCGTGCTGTGTGTCCCTCGGCGCGTGCCTCGATAAAAAGGTCGAAATTGCAAGCGCTGTCAAGCTCTTCAAGTATTATTTCAGTGTTGTTTTTGTAATCTTCAACGGCGGGAATATCCCCGTAAGTGAGAGCCGAAAGAAGCTCAAGTCTTAGGTCGTACCTACCGCTGACTACTCCCGCGGAAACAGCGCTCTCAATGCCGTGCATACCGCCGGTTGACGGCACGATAACGCTCTTTACGTTCTTTATTATATTTCCGCTGAGTTTAATCACTACTTTCACAGGAGCAACGCCGAGCGCGTTCTTTGCGATAGCCGACGCGTATGCTATTGCGATGGGCTCGGTACATCCCATTGCCACCTGAAGCTCCTCAATAAGTATATCTTCGTATACTCTGTAAATTTCATTTGAAAGCATATTGTACTTCCTTTCGGGGATAATCGTATTAATTTTATCACATTCAGCACTCTAAGTCAATAAAATAATCCTCTTTTTCTACTATTTTTTATTTGTAAAGAAAAATTGGGCAGATTAAAGTTTTAACTGCACCCCCCCGGGAGGGGGGTGGTGGAATGTGGTT